>DASZPT010000090.1:0-7842 GCA_035549935.1 Gemmatimonadales bacterium | reverse complement strand
CCTGCTGATCGGATCGGGCGCCGCCGCGCTCGCCGCCGCCGAAGCCATCCGCCGCGCCGAGCCGGCCGCGCGCCTGACGCTGGTGACGGAGGAACCGCATGGGTTCTACTCCCGGCCCGGCCTCGCCTACCTGCTGACGGGCGCGGTCCCGGCGGCCCAGCTCCAGGTCCGGACCCGCGCCGAGGTCGAGGCGCTCGGGATCGAGCGGATCGCCGACCGCGCGACCCTCATCCGCCCCGACGCGCAGCGCGTCGTCCTCGCGAGCGGCCGCGAACTCCCCTACGACCGACTCCTCCTCGCCACCGGGGCCCGCTCGATCCCGCCCGACTTCCCGGGCGCGTCGCTCCCGGGCATCCATCTCCTCGATGGCCTCGACCAGACCATGGAGATCCTGCGCCAGGCCCGTCGCCGGACCCGCGCCGTGGTGGTGGGCGGCGGCTCGACCGCGCTCGAGATGGTCGAAGGGCTCCATGCCCGCGGGGTGGAGACACACTATTTCCTCCGCGGTGAGCGTTTCTGGTCCCGGACCCTCGACCCGGAAGAGTCGGCGCTGGTCGAGGCGCGTCTCGCCGCGGCGGGGATACGCCTCCACCACCGGACCGAGGTCGCCCGGGCCCTCGAGCGGCGGGGACGGCTGGGAGGTGTCCAGACCACGACCGGCGCGATCGTGCCCTGCGAACTCCTTTGCGTGGCGACCGGAGTGCGCCCCCGGACCGAGCTTGCCAGGGCGAGCGGGATCGCCGTCGATCGCGGTGTGCTGGTCGACCAGTACCTGGAGACCTCGGCGCCGGGCATTCATGCGGCCGGCGACGTGGCCCAGGTCCGCGACGCGGGCGGCGGCCCCGCCGTGCTCGACACGTTGTGGGCCTCGGCCATCAACCAGGGCCGCACCGCGGGTGAGAACATGGCAGGAGCGCGCACCGCCTATCGCCGCCCGGTGCCGCTCAACGTGACCTGCCTCGCCGGCCTCGTGACCACCGTGATGGGCGATGTCGGTGGCGAGGCCGACCCGGACCTGATCACCATCACGCGCGGCCAGAGCGAGGGGTGGCATCTCGGCCACGGCCCGGCCAGCGTCACCGGGCACCAGGGCCCGAGCCGGATCCGGCTCTGCCTCTCCGAGCGCGAGCTCACCGGCGCGGTGGTCATGGGTGACCAGTCCCTCGCCGGGACCGTGCAGCAGCTGATCGCCGAGCGGATCGATATCACCCCGATCCGGGCCGAGCTGCTCCGGCATCCCGAGCGGTTGGGGCCCACCCTCACCCGGTTCGCCGACTCGCTTCGGGGGAGAGTGGCATGACGAGCGGCGTGCTCCCCTCCCGCTCGCCGGAGCTCTGGTGGGCCTTCGGCGCGATGGGAATCGCGACCGCCGGTTACCTGGTCGCGGCGCGGTCCGGCCTGCCCGGGCCGGGAGACCTGGTGGGGCATTCGCTCGGGGTTGCCGGCTTCCTCCTCATGGCGTTCGCGCAGGTAGGCTACAGCTGGCGCAAGCGCCCGCACCGCACCGGGCCGGGCCCGGCCTACCGGTGGCTGGCGCTGCATGTCTTCTCCGGGCTGGTCGGCCCCTACCTCGTCCTGCTGCACAGCGCCTTCCGGTTCCGCGGCCTCGCCGGGATCCTGAGTCTGCTCACCCTGGTCGTCGTGCTGAGCGGCATCGCGGGGCGCTACTGGTATCGCCCGTCGATGGACGCCAACCCCCGTCGGGCCCTGTGGTACCTCCTCCATGTGCCGCTCAGTGCCGCGATCGCGGCCCTCGCGGTCTTCCATGTGGCGGGTGTGCTCTACTACGCGACCGGACTCCGGTAGCTCGATGCAACCGCACACCGGCTCCACCCGCTGGGGCATCCTGGTGGCGCTGGTCGCCCTCGGCGGCTCGGCGCTCTCCTGGGGACTCTCCGGCGGCGCGGTCTTCAGCCCCGGTGGCCTGAGCGGGGCGCGCGATAGTACGTCGCTCGGGGGCATCGGCTCCCATGCCGAGCTGGACCGCCGGTGCGGCGCGTGCCACCCCGGGCCGTTCTCCGGTGGGACGATGAGCGCCCGGTGCCTCGCCTGCCACACCGACATCGCCGGAGAACTGCCCGACAGCGGCACGCTGCACGGGTCGCTCGAGGGGGCGAGGGCCTGCCTCGCGTGCCACACCGAGCACCGCGGCCGCGATGGGGCCCTCACGCGCTTCGAGGGATCGGGGATCGCGCACGACCGCTTCGGGTTCTCGCTCGCGGCCCACCAGGAGCGCACGGGCGGCGCGCCGTTCCTCTGTACCGACTGCCATGGCGGCCGGGACTTCGCCTTCGACGCGGCGCGGTGCGAGCGCTGCCACCGAGACGAGCAACCTGCGTTCGTCCGGCGCCACGTCGAGGCCTGGGGCCACGACTGCCGCGGTTGTCACGACGGCGCCGACCGCTTCGGGCGGAATCGGTTTGTCCACGACAGCACCGGCTTCCCGCTCACCGGAGAACACCGGATCGTGGAATGCGCGGGCTGCCACACAACGACGCGGAGCCTGGCCGCCTTTCGTGATGCCCCCACTGCCTGTGCGGCCTGTCACCAGAAGGACGACCGGCACCGCGGGGGCTTCGGGAGCGACTGCGCCTCCTGCCATGACACACGGTCATGGGAAGGCGCGCGGTTCGACCATACCTTCCCGATCGATCACGGTGAACGGGGCCGGGTCGCCTGCCGCACCTGTCATGTCAGCCGGGAGGACTGGAAGCAGTACACCTGCTATGGCTGCCACGAACACACCCCGGCGCGGATCGCGGCCGAACACAGGGAAGAGGGCGTGGGACGGGACCTGACTGACTGTGTCCGGTGTCATGCCACCGGCCGGGAGGAGGGGGAAGGAGGCGAGCGGGAGGACTGACCGCCGCGATGGCGGCGCCGGGCTGCAGGCCGTCCGCAATCGTGAGCCGGGTATCACCCGGCTCCCATCGGCTCTTCAGCACCGTCGGCGCAGTATTCGGGGTGGTTCATCCTGCGGAGCCTTCCCCCTCCGCGCTGGTCGTGGGACGCGGTTCCGCCGGGTGCCCGGAACGGAGCCGTTGTCATGTCCACCACCCAGATGCTCGAGCGCCCGGTGCTGATTCCCGCCGGGCACCTCCGCCTCCCCGGCGAACTCATCATCCCCGACCAGGCCCGCGGGGTGGTCCTCTTCGCTCACGGCAGCGGGAGCAGTCGCCTCAGCCCCCGGAACCGCGCCGTCGCGCGGGTGCTGCAGACCGCGGGGATCGGGACCCTCCTTTTCGACCTGCTGACCGATGTCGAGAGCCGCGACCACGCCGCGGTCTTCGATCTCCTCCGCCTGACCGAACGGCTCCTGGCCGCCACCGACTGGATCGTCGAGCAGCCCGACGGGCAGCTGCCGCTCGGCTACTTCGGCGCCAGCACCGGCGCGGGCGCCGCCCTGATGGCCGCGGCGACGAGCGAGCGCCGGATCGGCGCCGTGGTCTCGCGTGGCGGCCGGCCGGACCTCGCCGGCGACTGGCTCCTCCGGGTGGAGGCGCCGACCCTCCTGATCGTGGGCGGCCTCGACACCGCGGTACTGTCGCTCAACCAGCTGGCGCTGGCGCAGCTCCACTGTCCCCGGCGCCTCGAGGTGGTGCCGGGCGCGACCCATCTCTTCGAGGAACCGGGTACGCTCGAGCAGGTCGCGGACCTCGCGCGGGACTGGTTCGTCCGCTACCTCGGCCCCACCGCGCCGCCCGGGATTCTCCCATGAAAGCCCTCTCCCGCTGGCTGGTCCCCGCGGCCGGCGCGGCCCTCGCCGCCTGCGCCTCGACGGGCATCACCGTCGACTACGATCGTTCGGTCGCCTTCTCGGCCTATCGCACCTATGCCTGGGTGGACAGTGCCGCCGCGAAGCGCGAACGGGCCGACGGTCCCTTCTTCGAGCGGCGGGCGCGCCGCGCGGTCGAGCGCGCGCTCCGCGAGCGGGGCCTCGCCCCGGCCGGCGACGCCGCGCCCGACCTCTTCGTCACCGCCTTCCTGATCGGCCCGACCGAGGAGGAACGCGGCTGGCGAACCTGGCCCGCGGCGCCCTGCGGTCCGGTGGTGTCGATCGGGTTCGGCTTCGGGTATCCCTGGGGCTACGGCCGCCGGCATGAGCCCTGGCTCTGGAGCAGCCCCTGGTATCGCTCCCCCTGGGGCTACGCCTGCGGCTACCGGGTCGGCTACGGCTACTTCTGGGTCCCCGTGTACGAGGAGCCGGGCCGGCGCCTCGGAGGCACCTTCGTCATCGAGATCGTCGACGCGACGACCCACCAGCTCGTCTGGCGCGGCTCGGAGGAAGGGGTCGTGCGGAGTATCGGGGAGTCGGTGACGCAGGAGGAGCTGGACCGGCTGGCCGACGAGATCCTCAAGCACTTCCCCCCGACGGGCGATCAGGCACGGCCCTGATGCAGCAGGGCCCGGAGCGCGGCCAGGGAGCGGGTGTTCACCACCGCCTCCCTGGTGGCCCATCCGCGCCGGGCCTGGCCGACGCCCCAACCCATCAGCTCGAGTTCCGCGGTCGAGTGCGCGTCGGTGGAGATCGCCAGCCTCACGCCATGCTCCAGGGCCGCGCGGACGGCCACGTCGTCGAGGTCGAGGCGGTCGGGCTGGGCGTTGACCTCGAGGATGACACCGCGCGCCTCCGCCGTGCGGAACACCGCTTCGAGGTCGAGCTCGATGGCCGGCCGCCGGCCGATGAGCCGCGCGGTGGGATGTCCCAGAATGTCCACCGACGGATGCGCGAGGGCCCGGAGCACCCGGCGGGTCTGCTCGCTCCGCGAGAGGCCGAGGGCGCTGTGGACGGAAACCACGACCAGATCGAGCCCGGCGAGGGTCTCGTCGTCGAGGTCCAGCGACCCGTCGCGGAGGATGTCCACCTCGGCGCCGGCGAGGAGTGTGACGCGGTGTCCGGCGGCATTCCAGGCGTCGATCGCGCGGCGCTGCCGCCGGAAGCCCGCCCGGTCGAGGCCGCCCGCCACCCGCACCGCGGGGGTGTGGTCGGTGACCGCGAGGTACGCGTACCCCAGCGCCTCCGCCGCCTCGGCCATTTCGCGGAGTGAGTTCCGCCCGTCGCTCCCGGTCGTGTGGCTCTGGAGGTCGCCCCGCAGCTCCCGCGGTTCGACCAGCACCGGCAGCCGGCCGGCGCGCGCCGCGTCGATCTCGCCCCGGTCCTCCCGGAGCTCGGGGGGAATGAGCGGGAGACCCAGCGCCCGCACCACCTCCTCCTCGGTGCGCCCCGCGATCCGGCGGGTCCCCCGCCAGACGCCGTACTCGTTGAGCTTGAGCCCCTGCTGCCGGGCGATGGTCCGGAGCGCCACGTTGTGCGCCTTGGAGCCGGTGAAGTAGTAGAGCCCCGCGCCATAGGACTCGGGCGCCAGCACCCGCAGGTCCACCTGCAGCCCGGAGCGGAGCCGGAGCGCGGCGCGGGTCCCGCCCTGGGCGAGGATCTCCTCGCGACCGGGAAAGGCGAGGAACCGGGCGATGACCGCTTCGCTGTCGCGGGCGCTCACGAGGAGATCGAGATCGCCCACGGTCTCGCGGCGGCGACGATAGCTCCCCGCGATGGTGAGCTGATCGATGCCCTCGAGCTCGCGGAGCCAGGCGAGCAGCGCCTCGCCGTACTGGGCCGCCGTGGCGAGCGGGACACGGGTCTCCTCCCCCGCCCCCGCGCCGAGGCTCCGTTGCAGCCGCGCGATGGTGGCGGGCCCGAAGCCCGCGAGGCCGACGAGCCGTCCGGCGCGCACGGCCTTCGCCAGGTCGGCGCGGGAGTGGATGCCGAGTTCCTCGAAGAGGAGGCGGGCCTTCCGGGGACCGAGCGGCGGGATGCGGAGCAGCTCGGTGAGCCCCTTCGGCATCCGGCGTTCGGTGGCCTCGAGCGCCGCGAGCCGGCCGGTGCGGGCGATCTCCACGATCTTTCCGGCCAGGTCCTGGCCGATCCCGGGCAGGTCGTCGAGGCGCGCGGGCGCGGTCCGCGCCAGCGCCGCGACCGGCTCCGCCTGGGTCTCCACCGTGCGGGCCGCCGTCCGGTAGGCCCGGACCCGGAAGGGGTTGGCCCCCTCGATCTCGAGGAGGTCGGCCTGCTCGCGGAAGAGCCGGGCGATCTCGGCGTTGGCGACGGGGGGCCGGGGCCCACGTGAAGCTGACGGGGTGGCCCGGTGCGGGACCCGGGTCCGGGTCATGGAACCCCGACCGCGCCGGCCAGCGCCGGCGCCGGCGGCGCGTCGCCCAGCGCGGCGCACTCCCGCTCGCGCCCCCGCACCACCCGCCGCCCGGCGAGCACCCCGCTCCGCGCGGTCACGACCGTGGCCTGGTGTTCCTCGCGGTCCCCGTCGCCGTAGATCACCACCCAGTCGCGGGTACGGTCGAGGCGGTGGGCCTGCGCGGTGTTGGAGAAGAGGGCGGTGTAGTGGCGGTCGCCGCGCCGGGTGTGCAGCACCGGAAGCCAGGCCCGGTGCTCCGGGTTGAAGCGCCGGGGCGCGATGAGCGGCAGCCGGCCCCCCGCGAAGCTGTCGCGGTATTCCTGGTCGACCGAGAGCAACTCGGCCACGGTCGGCGGCTCGCCCGCGGCGCGGTCGCGGCGCACCCGGCCCAGCCGGCGATTCAGCGCATCGAGCACCGCCGCCACCCGCTTGGGCCCGAAGCCGGGGAAGGCGCGGAGCCGGCCGTCGTGGGCCGCGAGTTCCAGCTCCTCGAGCGTCCCGATCCCGAGGTCGTGATGCAGCCGCTCGGCCAGCCGCGGGCCGATCCCCGCGATGGTGGCGAACAGCACCACCGGGTCGGCCTCGCCCCGGAGCCGCTCCAGCATCGGCAGCCGCCCGGTCATCACCAGCTCGCGGATGGCCCGCGCGATCGTCACGCCGACCCCGGGGATCTCCTCCAGCGCCGCGAGACCGCCCTCGCGGAAAAGCTCGGCGACCGAGACCGGGTGGGTGCGGACGGACAGGGCGGCGTTCCGGTAGGCCCGGACCCGGAAGGGATCGGCCTCCTGCTCGTCGAGGAGCGCGGCGGCTTCTTCGAGCCGGGACGCCACCTGGGGATTGGGCGCCGGGCCATCCCCGGGGAGGGGTGTCGCGAGGGGCGGAACAGGCATGGCTCACCTCGGGCTGGAATGCTCCATCGTCAACGATGCGCGACGGGCCTGAATCCAGGTTGAGTCGCCGGTGAAAGGCGCTGTCACCGGATCCCCATCCCGGCTTCAGGGACGCCGTCGCACCGTGGAGCGGGTCCGGCAAGGAGGGCCAATGGCCCCGCTCTTTCGTGATCGCGCCGACGCGGCCCGCCAGCTGGCGCGGCCCCTGCGCTCGTTCGCCCACACCCCCAACCTGGTCGTCCTGGGCCTGCCGCGCGGCGGCGTCCCCGTGGCCGCGGAGGTCGCGCGCGCCCTCGGCGGGCGGCTCGACCTCATGCTGGTCCGCAAGCTCGGCGTCCCGGGGCAGCCGGAACTCGCGATGGGCGCCATCGCGAGCGGCGGCGTCCGCATTCTCAACCAGGACGTGATCCCCTTTCTCGGCCTCGACCAGCGGACCATCGACGACGTCACCCGCCGGGAGGAGGCCGAGCTGGCCCGCCGGGAGCAGGCCTACCGCGGGCAGCAACCCTCGCTGCCGCTGGCCGGCGCCACCGTGATCCTGGTCGATGACGGCGTCGCCACCGGGTCGACCATGCTCGCCGCGCTCCAGGCGGTGAAGAGCCAGCACCCCGCGCGCGCGGTGGTGGCCGCCCCGGTGATGTCGCAGTCGGCCTACGAGCTCCTCTCCCGCGAGGCGGACCGCTGCGTCGCGGTGGCCGTCCCCGAGCCGTTCGGCGGGGTGGGCGCCTGGTACGAGGACTTCCGCCAGCTCGGTGACGCCGACG
>DASZPT010000089.1:0-60796 GCA_035549935.1 Gemmatimonadales bacterium | reverse complement strand
GATCGCCGAGTCGGCCGCGGGGTAGTTGCGGAGGAAGAGGTCGACGGTCCCCTCCCGCCTGGCCGCGTTGGCCGAGCGCGGATCGAGCCGGGACGCCCGCGCCAGGCGGGCCGCGGCGCCGTCCCACCGGCCCAGGCTGGTCTCCGTCATCACCGCCGCGCTCAGGAGGTCCACCCGGTCCGGCGCGAGCGCGAGGCCGCGCTCGTACTCGGCCATCGCCCGGGCGTTGTCCACCGGATTGACGCTCTCGTAGTAGTCGCCCAGCGCGAGGTAGACCAGGGGCTCGGCGGCGTCGAGCTCGAGCGCCCGGTCCGCCGCCTGCCTGGCCCGCGCGCCGAGGCGCTGATCGGGGACGCCATTCGAGTACAGCGAGGAGAGGGCCCGCGACAGCTGGCACCACGCCTGTGCGAAGGTGGAGTCGAGCCCCACGGCCCGCTCGTAGTGCTCGACCGCGCGGCGGAGCCCCGACTGGTCCGCCTTCATCCCCTGCGAGGCTGCCTCACCCTTCAGGAACTCGTCGTAGGCGGCGAGGTTCGCGGTCGGGGCGCGATCGAGCCGCCGCCGGGTGCTGTCTCCCAGGACGAGATCGAGCGCGGTCGCCACCTTCGCGGCGATGTCGGCCTGCACCTGGAAGACATCGGTGAGCGTGGTATCGAAGGCCTGCTGCCACCGGGTGGTCGGCGCCGTGCCGGGCTCGATGCGGATGAGTTCCGGGCTCACCCGGACCCGGTGGACCCCCGCCGGGTCCCGCTGCCATCGGACCTTGCCGACGAGGAGATACCCGACGCCGAGGTCACGGGCGATCTCCGGAAGCCGCCTGGCGGTGCCGCGATACTCGTTGGAGCTGAGGCCGGCGACCACCTCGAGCCCCGGGATGGAGGTGAGCTTCCCGCGCAGCTCGTCGGTCATCCCGTCGGCGAAGTAGGCATCGGCCGAGTCCCCCTGGTTCACGAACGGGAGAACGGCGATGCGCGTGGGTGCGACCAATCCCGCCCGGCGCCCACCGGCGTACCGGGTCACGACCACCACCGCCGCCACCAGCAGGATCCCCGTGGCGGCGTACCGTCGCCAGCGGCCCGCTCGGGCGGCGGGAGGAGGCAGGTCGGCCGGCACGGGGTGATCTCCCGGTGGCTCCGCCGGCACCGGCTGGGTGCGACTCGCCACCGGGGCCTCCGCCGGCCGCTCCTCGCCGGCCTGGATCCGTTCGGCGAGCGCCTGCACGGCCGGATCCTCGGGGAGTTCATACTCCTCGCGCCGCAGCCGGCCGAAGACCGCGGCGTGCCGGAGCGCGCCGGGCGCGTCGCCCGCGGCGGCGAGCGCCCGCATCAAGCCGAGCGCGGCGGGGCCGTCGGTGGGATCGAGGGCGGCGAGGCGGCGCCACCAGAGCACCGCGGCGCTCCGGTCGTCCTTCCGCGACGCGGCGGCCGCCAGCGACTCGACCACCGCGCGATACTCCGCCGCGAGTCCCGCCCGCTCGTCGTCGACCCAGCGATCGAACGCCGGAGCCCCGGCCAGGTGGAAGTCTCCGAGGAAGGGGCCCGCATAGAGACGGGCCGCCTCCTCGAGCGCGCCGGAGTCCCGGGCCGATTCGAATTCCGCGAGGTCGACCGTGACCAGCTCGGGATTGAAACGGAGGTCGCGTGTGCCCAGGATGGCCTGTTCGGAGCCCAGTTCCTGTCGCAGGGCGTAGAGCGCCTGGTTGAGGCTCTTCCGAGCCCGCTCCTCCTCCACATCCGGCCAGAGCAGGGCGGCCAGCCGGTCCCGGCTCACCCCCCGGTCCCCGGCCCGCGCCAGCACAGCGAGCAGCGCGAGGCGCCGCGGCTGCTGGGCGTTGCCCCCGAGGGGCCGCGAGCCCTCCCACGCGGCGAGGCCACCCAGCGTCTGAATCCGGATCATTCCTCTAACTCACCGACAGGCCGAGACTTGGCATCTGCTTGAGAATCTCGTGATCGGTACGTGGGAGCGCCACATACACTGGCGTCCGACGGTTCGGCCGGCAAGACGCCGACCGGTCCAACGACACCCGATCCCGGAGGTTCTCATGCTCGCCCGCTGCTCGATCCTCGGCGTCCTGACCCTGGTGGCTTCCACCCGTCCCACGCCCAGCGCCCCCCGCTACAGCCTCACCACCTGGGGGGCCATCAGCCTCGCCACCGCCGGCAACGAGGCCCGGCTGGGCCTGGTCCCGATGCAGGTCCACGGCCGAGCGATGCTCATGCTCTCGCTGGGCGCGAATGATCCCCGCGCGTCCCTGATGATTTATCTCCCCGGCGATCGCGTCCCCGCCCCGGGGCGGTACCGGATCGGAGAGTCGTGGGACCCCGCCCCGTCCGGTGACCTGGTCCTGCACGCGACACTGGTGGCAGGATCCCCCGAGCGGCCCACCGGGTGGTTCGAGGGAGAGGCCGGCTGGGTGACGATCGGGGTGGGCACCGATGGGGCGGTGACCGGCGAGTTCGAGATCTCCGCCCGCGGCTTCCTGAGCGTGAACCCCGATGACGAAGGACGGCGGGTGACGGTACGGGGCAGCTTTCAAGCGGAGCGCGACCGGCTGGTCGCGGTGCGTGGCCCGGCCCGCTGAAGGTTCAGCGGCCGACCAGCGCCTCGAGCAGCATGTCGCCGGAGCAGAGGAGAGTACCGTCGCCGCCGCTCGCCGGATGGAGCCCCGCCTCGGCGAGGGCCCGGCCCGTCTCCACCTTGCAGCTCAGGGCGCCGGCGGCGAGGCTCCCGGTGGCCCTGAGCCTGACGAGCGCGGCACCGGGGTCGGCGCGGTAGCAGTCCTTGATGGGCGCCTGCAGCGCCCGCAGTTCATCGGCCTTCATGGAGTTCGGGTTCAGCTCGTGGTGGGCTTGAGCTGGTCGCCGACGGGCAGCGTGCGGATCCGCTTCCCGGTCGCGGCGAAGATCGCGTTGCAGATCGCCGCGCCGATGGGCGGCACGCCCGGCTCACCCACGCCGCCCGGGGGCCGGTCGCTCGGGATGATCGTCACCACGATCTCGCGGGGCGCGTCGCCCATGCGAGCGACGTGGTAGTCGGTGTAGTTCGACTGAGTCACCCGCCCCTTCGCGAAGGTGATCTCCCCGTAGAGGGTGTTGCCCAGGGCCATGATCGTGGCCCCTTCCATCTGGGCCCGCACCCGTTCGGGATTCGCCACCATGCCGGCGTCGATCGCCACGTCCACCCGCGGGACGCTCACCGCGCCGTCGGCGCCCACCTTCACCCGCGCCACCGCGGAGACGTAGCTCCAGAAGCTCCGGTGCACCGACAGACCGCGTCCCTCCCCGGGCGGCAGCGGCGCCCCCCATCCGGCGCTCTTCGTGACCGCCTCCAGGACGCCGCGATACCGCGCGATCTCGATCGGGTGTTCCTCGGGCTTGGCGCCGTAGTTCCAGGGATCGCCCACCATGCCCGCCTGACGCAGGTCGATCACCCGGTCGGGACCGAGCAGCCCGAGCCAGTACTCCTTCGGGTCCCGCCCCGCCGCGCGGGCCAGCTCGTCGACGAAGGAGCCCACCGCGAAGGCGTGGGGGATGTTGATCACCGAGCGGTACCAGCCGATCCGCACGTGCGCGCTGACCGGGCCGCTCTCGGTGAGCAGGTTGTCGATGCCGAAGGGAAGGTCGGTCGCCCCCATGCCCATCTCGACCGGCATCGGGTCGCGCGCGACGCCGTCGAAGGTGGAGCCGATCGACGGCATCACCGACCGGTGGAGCCACCCCGTCACCCGACCATCCTTGTCGAGCCCTGCCTCCAGGTGTTCCGCCGCCACCGTGTGGTAGTACCCGTGCTGGATGTCGTCCTCACGGGTCCAGACCACCTTCACCGCGCCGTTCATCTCCTTCGCGAGCAGCGCCGCCTCGACGATGAAGTCGGCCTTCCCCTTCCGCCCGAAGGCGCCGCCCAGGAGGGTGACGTGCATCGTCACCTTCTCGACCGGCACCTTGAGGATCTGGGCGACGGTGTCGCGGGCGCCCTGCGGGTCCTGGGTCGGGGCCCAGATCTCGAAGGCGTCGTTGGCATAGACCGCGAGCGCCGCGGGCGGCTCCATCTGGGCGTGCGCCAGGTGCGGGATGTAGTAGTCCGCCGACACCTTCGTCGCCGACCGCGCGATGGCGGCCTTCGCGTCGCCCTGCTTGCGCCACGCCTTGCCCGGCTTCTTCGCGGTGCCGGTCAGCTCCTCACGATACGCCGCCGAGTCGTAGCCGGCGTTGGGGCCATCGTCCCAGGTGATCTTGAGCTTGCTGCGCCCCTGGATCGCGGCCCAGGTGTTCTTCGCGACCACGGCCACGCCCCCCACCGCGTTGAACGCGGTGGGAATCTCGGCCCGGGGCAGGCGCACGATGCGCTCCACACCGGGGACCTTCTCCGCCTCGGCGCTGTCGACCGACGCGACCTGCCCCCCGTAGACCGGCGGCCGCGCGATCACGGCGATCAGCATCCCCTCGTGCCGCAGGTCCTGGCCGTAGATCGCGGTCCCCGTGGTCATCGCCCGGAGGTCGAGCCCCGGCATCTCCTTGCCGATGTACCGGAACGCGGCGGGATCCTTGAGCCTCGCCTCGGCGGCGGGCACGGCGGGCAGCGTCCTGGCGGTCGCCACCAGCGCGCCGTAGCCCACCCGTCGCCCGGTCTTCTGGTGCAGCACCTCGTGGAACTGCGCCTGGACCTCCTCCACCGGCACGTTCCACTGGGTCGCCGCCGCGCGCTCGAGGAGTTGCCGCACCGATGCCCCCGCCTGCCGGAGCATCGTGAATTGTTCCCGGATGCTGGTCGAGCCGTCGGTGAGCTGGTTGCCGTAGACCTTGTGATCGCCCAGCGCCTGCTCCAGGCGCACCCGCTTCCAGTCGGCTTCCATTTCGTCGGCGAGGATCATCGCGACGCTCGAGCGGATCCCCTGCCCCATCTCCGAGCGGTGGCAGATCACCGTCACCGTGCCGGAGGGATCGAGCCGGAGGTAGGCGACGGGAGTGATGCCCCCGCCGGTTTCCCGGGTGAGGTCGTCATCGCTCGCCACCCGGCGGCATCCCTCGGCTCCGACGGCGAGCAGCAGCCCGCCCGCGCCCATGATCCGGAGGAATTCGCGGCGTTCGATCGTGGCGCTCATGCCGACCTCCCCGCCGCGGACTTGATGGCGTCCCGGATACGGAGGTAGGTACCGCAGCGGCAGATGTTGCCCTGCATCGCCTCGTCGATCTGCGCGTCGGTCGGGTGCGGGGTGCCGGCGAGGAGGGCCGCGGCCCGCATGATCTGCCCGCTCTGGCAGTAGCCGCACTGCGGGGTGTTGTGCTCCCGCCATGCGACCTGAACCGGGTGGTCGCCCTTCGGGTCGAGTCCCTCGATCGTGGTGACCCGCTTCCCGCCCGCCGCCGACACCGGGGTCACGCAGCTCTGGATCGCCTGGCCGTCCAGGTGGACCGTGCATGCACCACAGGCGGAGACGCCGCAGCCGAACTTGGTACCGGTGAGGCCGAGCTCGTCGCGCAGATACCAGAGGAGCGGCATGGCGGGGTCGCCATCGAAGGTGCGCGGGGAGCCGTTCACATGGAGGGTGACGGGCATTCGCAGGAGACCTCGGGTGGGAGAGCGGACCGGTCTGAAGGAACACTCACAATATAGAATACCGCTTCACCGCCGAGGACGGAGGCGCTGAGGGCCGCAGAGGAGCGGATTCCTCTGCGGCCCTCGGTATCGCTGCGCCTCCCGCGCTGCAGTGCGCCGTGAACCCTGGGCGAGTGGCGGGCCGGCGCCGCCGGCTACACCGCCGCCCGGCTCGGCGCCTCGAGCGAGACCAGGCTGTTCTGCTCGCTCTTGAGGTAGGCGTACGGGTCGTGCTCGATGCACCCCTCGGGGAGGTACTGGTACATCGGGCCGAGATCCTGCCTGATCCGCGCGTGGTAGAACTCCGGCAGGACCGTGCTCTCCTGATCGAAGTAGGCCTGCAGGCTCCGGTCGGTGTCGAGCATGCGGCGGATGTTGGTGTGATACTTGATCCGGCCGAACCCTTCCGAGGAGATCGCCCGCACCACGTTCATGTACCGCGGGATCGCCGCCGGGGTCGCGGCGAAGCGCCGGCCGATCGCCTTCCAGCTGAACGAGTAGCGGCTCAGGTCGATGAGGTGGTCGTAGAACTCCTTCCACTGGTAGTTCTTCGGCCGCACGTTCATCGCGTGGTTGTTATTCAGGAAATGGAACGGGAAGGGGAGGATCCGGCCGTCCCGCTGGTAATCCAGGTTCGACGGCGCCGCCCGCCCGAAGGCGGAGAGGAGCGAGTAGGCCGGGAACGCCCCCGGCACGAGGTCGAGGAACCGCTTGGTGAGCTCGAACGGATCGGGCCCCTCGTCGGAGTCGAGGCCCAGCACGAAGTTGGTCTGCACGTAGGGGATGTAGCGCAGGACCAGGTTCACGTGCTCCGCGATCTGCTGCACCTTCTCGAGTCCGGTGCGGCGGGTCTTCGACTTGTTCCCGAGGCCGAACCACGACTCGATCCCCGGCAGCGCCGCCTGGAACCCGTTCTTCCGGAGCCGCTTGAGGTGCGGTTCCGAGAGGAGCGACAGGCTGCTTTCGGCGATGTGGCGGATGCGCCCCTCGGGCACCGAGCGCTCGATCGCCTCCATGTACTCCTCGAAGCGGACCCCGAAATTCGGGTCGTGCCATCCCACGATCGGCCGCTTGATCTTGGTGAGGAGGAAGGCGAGATCGTCTCCCAGCTGCTGGAAGCTGAGCGGCTGGTAGTCCACCGTCGAGTCGATGCAGAAGCTGCAGGTATAGGGACAGCCGAGGCTCCCGATCATCGGGACGAACTTGACCGTGGGCGCCTTCCGGAGCGTCGCCTCCACGAACTTCCACCGCGCCGCGAGCGTGGGCAGCTCCCGGGGCTGCTGCGGCGCCATGAGGTGCCGCCCGTAGGGACGATGCTGCGCGCACTCCCCCAGGACCTCGGCGATGACCTCGCGGTCGGTGAAGCCGACCACGTAGTCGAAATACTTCCTGGCATCCTCGGGGTAGCAGCGCGCATGGGGGCCGCCCAGTACCGTGATGGCGCCGCGACTCCGGAAGAGGTTGCTGAGCGCGTACGCCAGCAGCGCCGCCTCGGTGAAGGCCCCGATGAAGAGGAGGTCGAGATCGGCCGGCAGCTCCGCCAGCAGATCCTCGGTCCCGGTGTAGCAGATGTAGGTGACCTCGTGCCCCGCTTCCTCGCACCAGACGCCCACCACCTGCGGCATGATGCTCGCGAGATTGGCATTCATGACCCGGCTGTAGAGGCCTTCACCGGGTCGCTTCGCCACGAGATCCAGAATGCCGACCTTGAGCCTGCGTGCCATGCTGCTCTCCAGGACATGAAAGAACCGGCCGAAGCAGTGCGTCGCGCCGCTTCACACCGGGAACCCCGCGCGGGGGCCGTGGAAGTAACAGACGGGGAAAACCGAGGCGGGTGATGAAGAGGTCTTGCAAGTCCCCTCCACAACACAACTTAACCGTACACCCCCGGACCGGTCACCGCAAGCAAGCCGAGGCACGGACAATGAAAAACCGCCCCGGAGCGCGGGGCGGTGGGCTCGATCGGTGAGAGGCGCCGACCGGAGTCGAACCGGTGATGGAGGTTTTGCAGACCTCTGCCTTACCACTTGGCTACGGCGCCGAAAGGGAGGAGTAAGCTCGCTTCGCGCCGGAGGTTATGCAAGGTCAGCGCGGAGCGGCCTCCAACCGGCCGCGCGCCGCTACCGGCCAGCGGCAGAGCCCGCCCTCGGCGTCGATCCCCCAGAGGTGCTCCTGCAGGTTGACCGAAACGCAGACGTGATTCGGGACGACCCGCACCCGGTCACCCACCCGGGGGCGCCACCCGGCCTGCCGGAGGTCGAGCGTGCCGTGCTCCTCGGACAGCGCGCTCACCGGCACCCCGGCCCGGTCGAGCAGGGCGCCATACCCGCCGCCGGCGCCGCGGAGTTCTTCCTTCGCGAGCACCTTCGATCCCGCATCGATCACCGCCTGCCCCGGGACCGCGGTGCTCACGACCGTCGCGAGGATGCTGTAGGCGCACTCGTCCCACCCGCAGGCGGCGATCGCCGCGGTGGTGCGGTCGTTGAAGATCGTGGTGCCAGGCCGGACTTCCGTGAGACCGGGCAGCTGGTGGCTCTGCCAGAGGGTGGGAGTCGACCCGCCGCTCACCACGTGGGCCGCGAACCCCGCCCGGCTGAGCGCCTCGAGCAGTGGCGCGAGGCGTTCACCGACCGCGCGGAGGGCGGCGACCCCGGGCTCGCCCCCTTCGCGGATGTGGCCGGGATAGAACATCACTCCGTCGAACCGGAGCCGGGCCGTTCCGGCCGCTGCCCGCGCGATCGCCACCGCATCGTCCGGGGTCTGGACCCCGACCCGTCCCATGCCGGCATCCCACTCGACCATCACGCCGACGGTCGCTCGGGCCGCCGTAGCCGCGGTGGCGAGGGCGGCGAGCGCCTCCATCGAATCACAGGCGACCGTGAGCCGCGGGACCCGCGTGGCGAGCCGCATCAGCCGGGCGAGCTTCGCCTCGCCGACCTGGGGATAGGCGAGCAGCAGGTCATCGCACACCTCCGCCATCACCTCGGCCTCGCGGAGGGTCGCGACGGTCAGCCCGTGCGCCCCGGCCTCGAGCTGGGCCGCGCCGAGGAGCGGGGACTTGTGGGTCTTGGTGTGGGGACGGTAGGCCAGCCCGTGATCCCGGCAGTAGCCGGCGGTGCGGCGGAGGTTGGCGGCGAGGCGGGGCAGGTCGACGACGGCGGCAGGGGTCTCGATCGTCTCGAGAGTCGCTCCCGCGGGAGCGCTGCCGGCCCCAGAGCGGATCCGCGCGACCAGCGGATCCGTGGCCGGGGTGGTCATTCCCGCAGTGCGGCGATCGCCTGCACCTCGACCTGGTAGCCGTAGTGCAGGGTCTTCACCGGGACCACCGCCCGGGCCGGACGGTGGCTGCCCATCACCTCGGCGTACGTCGCGTTGAAGCGGCCCCAGAGCTCGATATCGGTGACGTAGACCGTCATCTGGAGAACCCGATCGAGACCGCTCCCGGCCGCCTCGAGGATCGCACCGATATTGGCCAGCACCTGGCGGGTCTGTTCCTCGATGCTGCCGACGACATGGGCGGAGGAGCCGGGAACGATCGGCAGCTGGCCCGCGACATAGACCACGCCATTGTGCACGATCGCCTGGGAATAGTGACCCGCCGGGGGCGGCGCGCCCGGCACCTGGACCGGGTGCATGGGACTACTCCTTGATGACGGTCACACCGTCCACGTAGTAGTTCGTATCGCCGAAACAGCTGGTGGGCACGCCGCGGTGCTCGGTGTAGTGGAGCCGCACGTTCCTTCCCACCAGGGTGTCGAGCGCCAGCTTCACGCTGTGGTCCCGCACGGTGAAATACCAGATGTTCTGCGGCAGGTTGGTCATGGTCGTGTACTGCAGCAGCTCCCCCTCGTCGGTCTTGCAGAGCCAGCCCTTCTGCGAAAACTTCTGCAGGATCCCGCTCCGGTACCCGTTGGAGTAGTCCCAGTGGAGCGCGAGCCAGGTGTAGATCGACAGCACCGCCAGCGTGCCGAACACCACCAGCAGCAGCACCGTGCGGATGCGGGGAAAGCGGCGAGGCGGCGGGGCCGCGGCGGCGTCCGGCGTCGACATGGATTCCTCTCCTCCCTTACTGACCGCGAGGCTGGGTACTGAACACGAGACCGGAGGCCACCACGAAGACCCATCCCGCCTTCTGCCGGTCGTTCTTGAAGCGGTAGGCCAGGTCGAGCCGGGTCGGGTTGGAATCGGCCGCGCGGGAGGGGCCGAGCCGCAGCCCGAAGCCGAGGTTGGTCCCGGTCCGGCGGGCGCTGCCATTGTACCACGCCCCACCGTGATCCACGAACCCGGCGACACCGAGGTCGATCGCCTTGAAGACGTCCTGGCCGAAGATGTAGCGATACTCGGCGGTCGCGAAGTAGGTGCGGTCGCCGGTGAAGGCGTGGATCGGGAAGCCCCGCGGTCCCTGCGAGAAGCCCAGGTCGAACTCGTAGCCCGGCAGCGGGTTCTTGATCCAGCCGATGTCGGCGTGGCTGATCAGCAGGTGCTTGCGCGCCGGCATCACCACCGCGGTGCCCCCCAGGGTCACCGAGCCCGAGTCGAGACCGCCGGCGGTGTAGAGCCCGTTGGCGCGGGCGTCCACCCAGGCGAAGCCGCCGTGGAAGAGGCGGGTCCCGAAGCGGACCTGCCCCAGCAGGCCTACCCCGCTGGAGTCGTAGCCCAGGAAATCCGGCGCCAGGGTGAGCCCCAGCCGCGCGAAGTTGCTCACGTCGACATCTTCGTCCTGGCCGATCTTGGTGAAGCCGCGCATCACGATGAAATTGGCGCGGCGCCACTCGATGAACGGCCCGAAGGCGCCGGTGACGCTCTGCTCGAGGTTCTTCTGGGGCCAGGGCCCGAAGTCGTCGCGCCGCACCTGGGCGTTGAAGCCCACCCGGAGATAGCCGCGGTTGCTCCGGTGAATCGCCTTCGCCACCTCGACCCGGCCGAGCAGGAACTTCCGGCGCAGGGAATCGCTCGCGTCGGCGAACCCCTCCCGGAACCGCAGCATCCGCTCGTTGCGCACATCGAGCAGGGTGGAAATCCCCGCCTTGTCGCGCAGCGAGAAGAACGGCCGCTCGATCGCCACCGAGCCGCGCTTGCCGTCGCTCCGGGTCTCGTAGCGGAGGCCGAGCAGCACGGTGCGCCGGAAGAGCCGGGGCTGCAGGAACTGGAAGCCGAGCTGGTTGCGGTCGGGGGTGTGCCGGTAGCGGATCGCGAAGCGGGTCGCGGTGCCGATGAGGTTCTTCTCGATGAGCGCCACCTGCCAGTCGGTCTGGTTCCCGGCGCTCCGGAAGCGGAGGTCCGCCTGGGTGGACCAGCCGTCCTGGGTGAAGACCTTCACGGTGAACCCGGTATCGGTGGTGACGCTGTCGATCCGGACCTTGCGGAAGACGGCGACGGTGCGGAGGTTGCGCGCCGTCTCCGCCACGTCCGAGGAGTCGTACGGTTCGCCGACCTTGAAGAGGATTTCGCGGCTCACGACCGAGGGCGCGGTCATGAAGTGCAGCCCGTTCATCAGCTTCGCGATGAAGCTGTGGGCCTCGGTCGTGTCGAAGATGTCGGAGCGGTGAATCTCGATGTACTTGATGATCGGCCGCCCCAGGGAATCGCGTTCGACCTGGGGCCGGACCGTATCACCCAGCGTCCCGATGGGCCCGAAGGCGGAATCCCTGGGAGGCTGGGGGAGGCTGTCCTGGGCGGCGGCCGGCAGCGTGAGCACGAACGGGAGTAGCAGCAGGCACCAGCGACGCAGAACCGGCTCCGGATGCAGGGGCGGCGTAATGATAAGGGCGGCCCGCCTGCATTAGAATACCTGCCCGGCAGCACTGTTTCCCGCGAGAGGAGCCGTCATGACGGGCCCCGCCGGCCCAGGCCGGCTGTCCCACCAGGCCAAGCGCCGCCTCACCGCGCTGATCGCCATCGTCCCCAGCCTGCTGGTCCTGCTCGGGGCGGAGATCTACGTCCGGGTCACCACCCGCTACGAGGATCTCTGGGCCCTCACCGGGCGCGCGGTGGCGAGCCATCCCATCGCCGACTGGGCCTTCCTCGACGCCTTCTCCGCCCTGCGCGGCCGCCCCGGCGTGTATCGCGACGGGAAAGTGGTCAAGACGGTGAACCGCGAGGGATTCATCTCGACCCCGGAGATCTCGCCGGTCAAGCCGCCGAACACGATCCGGATCGCGTTCCTCGGCGAGTCCTCCACCGCCGGCACCGGGACCCTGCTCCCCGACTCGGTGACCTGGCCCTGGCAGGTGGCGGAGAACCTGCGGCATCGCCCCGGGCGCACCGCGAAGATCGAGTTCCTCAACGCCGCGCTGGGCGGCTACTCCACCTTCGAGTCGATGGGGCGGCTGTGGAGCCGGGTGCGGTTCTACCAGCCGGACATCGTCGTGGTCTACCACGGCTGGAACGAGATGTACTACTTCAAGCAGGTCGACCGGATCGCCGACTGGCGCACCCTGCCGGACGGATCGTGGGGCCTCGACGCCACCGTCCCGGTCACGATCTACGCGCCCCGCTGGTACGATTGGCTCGCGCGCTGGTCCCAGCTGCTCACCAAGGTGCGGCTGCATTTCTCGCCCACGGTGAATGGCGAAGCGGGGGGCGGCCAGTTCAGCACCACCCTCGCCGACCACTACGACACCCGCGGCCTCGAGATCTTCCGCACCAATCTCCGCCTGATCCGGAGCACCGCCCAGACGCTCGGCATGGAGCTCTTCGTCGGAAAGCAGGCCACCCTCATCGTCCCGGGCCTCCCGGCGAGCGAGCGGGCCCGCTGCCGCTACGACTTCCACGGCTTCGACCACGACGCCCACGTCGACGCCTTCCGGCGGATCTACCAGGTGATCGACGAGGAGATCCCGGCCGACCACGTCATCGACGTGACGCCGCTCTCGGGTCACCCCGAGAATTTCCACGACCATATCCACCCCACCGATCTCGGCGCCGCGCGCACCGCGGCGATCATGGCCGACGCGCTGGCCCCGGCCGTGGCCGCGATCGAAGCCCGGCATGCCCGCGCCCACTCCTGAGCGGAGCGCCGCGCGCGAGTTCCTCGTGGCGCTCCGGCTCGCGGCGCTGGCCTGGGCGGTCATGGCGGCGCAGGAGCTGCTCCTCTTCGCCCGGCCCACGCCCTACGGCGGGGCCTACGTGCGCGACGGCGTGGTCTACTTCGGCAAGGCGCTCTTCTACAACCTGATGGGCGTCCTGCTGGTGACGCTGCCGTTCCTCGCCCGCTGGCTCGTCGCCTATCGCGGCGGCGCCACCGCCCGGAGCGCCCGGCGCTGGCACACCGCCCTGCTGGTCCTCCTGGTGCTCACCGTCGGGCTCGATCACGCGGACAACGAGGTGATGCGCTTCCTGGGCACCCATCTCACGTTCTCGCTGCTCCGCACCTACGAACGGGTGAGCGCGTGGGGCTCCGACATGCTCCACGTCTTCACCACCGACCGGGGCGGTCCCTGGCTCCCGTTCATCCTCCTCTTGCTCGGGATGGGGATGACCTGGTGGCGCGGCCGGCGGATCATCGACGCCGACCGGCACGGCACCATCATCTGGCCGGTACGGGGTGCCCTCGCCACGGCGGCGCTCCCGCTCACCTTCACCCTCGTGGTCTACAACCTCCCCGGCGGCCACTTTCCCCGGAACCGGGTGCGGCCCGAGATCGTGACCCTCGGGCTCGAGCTCCTGAGCGACGCGCGCCCCGCCGTCGCACCCGCCGACCTCGACCGGGTCGCGGCGGCCTGGCAGGGGCGCTGGCTCGCCGCCGACGGCACCGGCGCCTGGCGCTTCCTCGGCGACCCCCGCTATCCCCTCGTGCGGGTGCCCGTCACGCCGTCGCCCGACACGCTCCGGCCCAACGTGATCTTCCTCCAGCTCGAGACCTTCCGCGGCTGGGACATGGGGTTCCTGCGGCCGGACCGGGCGCCCTCTCCCACACCCTTTCTCGATCACCTCGCGGCGGATGCCCGCACCGCCTGGTGGTCCCGCTTCGTGAGCTTCGGCCCGCCCACGATCAACGGATTCATGGCGGGGCACTGCTCGGTGCTGCCCCATTCCTCCCAGAGCATCAGCACCACCTACACCGGCACCGCGCTGCAGTGTCTCCCCGCGGTGGCCCGGGCGCACGGCTGGCACACCGCCTATTTCACCGGCAGCGACCCCGACTGGGACAACCAGACGATCTGGCTCCGCCGCTGGTACGACGAGGTCACCTTCTACCCCGACGCGAACGAACTCGACCGCCGCGTCTTCCACGATGCCCTCGGCCGGATCCGGCAGCTGGGCCGGGGCCCCGCCCCGTTCTTCGCCACCGTGGTCTCGATCAGCAACCACTATCCCTTCCGCAGCCGGGAGCCGGCGCTCGACCTCGGCCCCGCCCGCACCCCGTCGGAAGCGATCCTCAACACGCTGCACTACACCGACGATGTGGTGCGGGAGTTCGTGGATTCGCTGGCGCGGGAGCCGTGGTTCGGGCGGACCCTGCTCGTGATCATGGGCGACCACGGCTACAACCTGGGTGAGCACGACGGCACGCCGGGACAGCGCAACGGCTGGCGCGAATCGGTCTGGGTACCGTTCCTCATTCATGGCGTCCATCCCCGCCTGCCCGCCGGCCGGCACGATGAGCCGGCCTCGCAACTCGACCTCGCCCCGACGGTCGCCGACCTGATGGGGATCCGGGACACCACCCCCTGGCTCGGCCGGAGCCTCCTCGCCCCCGATCCGGGAAAGGCCGAACTGGGTGTGGCGCGGGGCGACGTGCTCTTCGCCGAGACCCGGGAGTGGAGCATGGTCCTGGATCCCGGCACCGCGCAGGCCCATCTCTACGATGCCACCCACGATCCGCTGCAGCATGACGATGTCGCCCTCCGCTTCCCGGAGGCGGCGGCCCGCCTCGAGCGGGACATCCGCGGCCAGCAGCAGCTCTGGGACTACCTGATCGAGAGCGACCGGGTCTGGTTCCGCCGACCCCCGCCGGGAGCGGGACGATGAGCGGCGCGGCCCCGCTACCCGTCGCCCTCTTCAACACCCGCTTCCTTCCCTACTCGCAGACCTTCGTCTACGAGGAGATCCGGCTCCACCAGCGCTACGCCGCCGAAGTCTTCTGCGGCGTACGGATGCTGCCGGAACGATTCCCCTGGGCCCCGGTCTTCGTCGGCGGCCCGCTCTACCGCGTGACCCGCCGCTCCGCCCGGTTCGATGCCCGCTTCCGCGAGCGGGGCTACGCCCTGGTGCATGCCCACTTCGGCCCCGGCGCCGTCTACGCCCTCCCCTTCGCGCGCCGGCACCGCCTGCCGCTGGTGGTGACCTTCCACGGCTACGACGTCCCGATCCTGGCGAGCCCACGCCGCTGGCTCCCCGAGCACCTGCGCTACGCGCTGCTCGGCCCCGCGGTCCTCCGCGAGATGACGCTCGGCCTCTGCGCCTCGGGCGAGTTGCTGGAGCTCCTCGCGGCCCAGGGCGTGGACCGCGACCGGCTCCGGGTGCACCGCCTCGGGATCGATGTCGACGCCTTCCGCCCCGGGGAGCGCGCCGCGGCCCCGTCGCAGGTGGTGATGGTCGGACGCTTCGTCGAGAAGAAGGGCTTCGAGTACGGCCTGCGCGCCTTCGCGGCGGTCGCCGGGGAAGTCCCCGCCCTCCGGCTCACCCTGATCGGCGAAGGCGACCGCGAACCGGCGCTCCGGGCGATCGTGCGCGGGCACGGACTCGAGGCGCGGGTGACCTTCGCGGGAGTCCTCCCCCCCGAGCGGGTCGCCGCGATCCTCGCCACCGCGCACGTGCTGCTCGCGCCCAGCGTGGTGGAGCCGGGATCGGGGAACCGCGAATCGGGCCTGATCGTGGTGAAGGAGGCGAGCGCCGCCGGGGCCGTGCCGATCGGGACGCGGCATGGCGGCATCCCCGAGATCATCGACGACGGCGTGACCGGCTACCTGGTGCCGGAGCGCGACGCCGAGACCCTCGCCGCGCGGCTCCGGCGGGTCGTCACCGACCCCGCCCATTGCGCCGCGCTCGGCGCCGCCGCGCGTGAGAAGATGCTCCGCGAGTATGACAACCGCGCCCGGGTCCGCGCGCTGGAAGAGCGCTACGACGAGGCCCGCGCGCGCTTCGGCCCCGGTGGTCGCGCGCCATGATCCTGGTCCTCTGGTGCGCGATCGAGGCGTGGCTCGTCCAGGAGCGCACCCTCATGTCGCCCCAGGCGCAGGGGCAGGTCGATCCCATCCTCGACCGGGGGCTCCGCTTCGCGTTCGATCTCTGCGCCTTCACCGCGCTCGTCGCCTTCCTGCCCCGGCTCCTCCTGCCGTTCTGGTTCGCGGGCTCGGCGCTGTTCTATCTCGTCGCGATGGTCTACTACGAGACCTGCCGCCAACCGCTCTCGGTACTGGTACTGCTCCGCCGCCCGGAGGGGGCGCCGCTGACCGCGATCACGCGCGCCGGCCTCGTGCCGTCACACCTGGTCCTGCTCGCCTCGTACCTCCTCAAGCTCCTGCTCCTCTTCGGCCTGGTCCACGCGGGGCCCGATCGGAGCACCGGGACCCTGGCCCTCGGCGCCTGGCTGCTGCTCCTCGTCGTGGTGAACGCACAGTACCGCCCGCTCGGTCGCATCGCCGCGTGGGAGACCGTCGGTGGACTCGGCGCGGTCTACGGCTACCTCCCCGCCTGGGCCGCCGAGTACCGCTGGACCGAACCGACCCGCCTCCTCGAGCGGGCCCTCGCCCGCGCTGGTGAAGGGAGCGACCGGCTCACCCCGGTCGAGACCCCGGCGCCGATCGCGCACTGGATGGTCTTTCTCCAGGTGGAGCGGCTCGACTGGGCGGTGCTCGACTTCCGGATCCGCGGCCAGGAGGTCACCCCCCAGCTCAATGCCCAGGCCCGCCGCGCGATGCGCTACGCCGTTCGCCCCGAGCGCTGCCTCGGCAGCTCCGACGCCGACTTCATCCTGCTCACCGGCCGGACGCCCTCGGCGGATGTCCCGACCTACAAGATTCGCGGCTATCCCTGGACCGACACCATCGTCCAGCGCATGACCGCGATGGGCTTCGGCACCACCGCGATCCATGGCGCCTCGGGGGACGTCTTCGGCCGGCGCTCGGCCTTCGCGCGGATGGGGTTCGAGCGGCTCATCTTCCGGGAGGAGTTCGAGGCGCTGGGGCCGACACCGCTCGCCGGCTGGAGCGTCCCGGACGACGACCTGCTGCAGTTCGCCGCGATGGACTTCGCCGCGCGGAGCGGCCGCCAGTTCCAGCTCGCCATCACCGCCACCAGCCAGCCCCTCTTCCGCAACTACGACCGGGGGCTCGCCCGCTTCTTCCCCGGCGCCACCGACCAGGCGGAGCAGTATTTCGACGTGATGCACTACGTCGACCAGGCGATCGGGCACTACCTCGCCGCCCTGCCGGCGGAGACCACCGTCGTGCTCTACGGAAGCCGCGCCAGCGGACTCGAGCACCGGGGAACCGGGTACCGGAGCCGGCCGGCCGGCAGCCCCGGGCTCGTCCCCTTCCTCGTCCTCGAAACCGGGCGCGACCTCTCCCTCCTCCAGCGTACCGGCGAGGAGGCCCGGGACGGGACCTTCACACTGCAGGACGCCGCGCGCTGGATCCACGCCAGCCTCGCCCTCCAGCAGGTCAGCTGAGCCGGGCCGGGCGCGGCGTGGCGGATTCGCCCCGAACCGGCCAAGTTGTTGCCCAGTTCGTCCACCCCGAGGCCCGTGTCCCATGCCCGACTGGCTGCTGGTGATTGGCACCCTCGCCCTGATCGCGGGCGGCATGTTCGTCGCCCTCCGCTCGGTGGTGACGTCGGTCCAGCGCGAGAGCGACATCCGCTACCGCCGCACCGAGTCCTGGCTCGCGATCTACAGCGTGATCGAGCCGCGCGTGCCGCTCCCCCTGATCCAGCCGTACATGGCGACGCCGGAGCTGCTCCGCCACGTGATCCACACCGTGCTGGCGCGGCAGCCGCCCCTGATCGTGGAGCTGGGGAGCGGCATCTCGACCGTGATCGCGGCGTACGGTGCCGAGCGCGTCGGGAAGTGCCAGATCATCTCGGTGGACCACGAGGCCCGCTTCCGGGACGCGACCCAGGCGCTGCTCGCCACCCACGGGCTCGCCCACCGCGTGAAGCTGGTCCACGCGCCGCTCGTCCCGGTACAGAGTGGCGGACATCGCGGCCAGTGGTACGACCCCACCATCATCCGCGCCGCGATCCAGGAGTCCGGCGCCGAGATCGGGATGCTGCTCGTGGACGGGCCGCCCGGCAGTGACCAGCCGCTCGCGCGGCTCCCCGCCATGCCGCAGCTCGCCGACCGGCTCGGCCCGGATTGCGTGGTGCTGGTGGATGATGCCCGCCGTCGCGACGAGCAGGAGATGGTGCGCCAGTGGATGGCGCAGTTCCCGGGGTGGACCCGGGAGTACTTCGAGACCGAGAAGGGACTGATCCGGCTCAGCCGCTCCCGCTAGGCCGGTTGTCGAGCGAGCGGGCCGCGCGGGCCTCGGGGTTCATCTCGCTCCGGTGCGCGCCGTGGTAGACCAGCGAGGGATGGGCCTGGTAGACGCTGGCCCGCGGGAAGAGCCGGCGGGTGAGCTGCTCCCCCACCCCGCTCGAGTAGTGCGCGGTCCGCCAGCGCCGCTCCGAGATCGGAAACATCCGGTACCCCAGGAGCTCGAAGAACGCCCCATCCACGAAGTACCCCTGCAGGTCGAACCACTTCGTGAGCCGGGCCCCGTCCTCCGCCTCCCGCCGCCGGAACCTCACCCACCGTCCCTCCGGCTCGTCATCCGCCGACGCGAAGAGGTACAGCACCCGGCGCCGGTGGTCCTTCGCCAGCGCGTCCCAGCGCCGGAAGCACTCCCGCAGGAATCCCGGCTCGAATTCGAGATCGTCCTGCAGAAAGAGGGCGTAGGCCGGACGGAGGAGCCGCGCCGCGAGGAAGAGCGTCTGGTACGCCTTCCAGTACCCCTTCTTCCCCAGCCGCTCGCGGGCGGTGAGCCAGGTGACCCGGTCGCCGAAGAGCCCGCGCGCCAGCTCCCGTGTCGCGCCGTAGTCCCCTTCCGCCCCGTCCTGCAGGACCACCAGCCGCACGCGGAGCGGCCGCCCCAGCGCCGCCAGCGCCTCGGGCAGTGCCGCGAGCACCCGGCCCACGCTCGCGGCGCGGTTGTAGGTGGTGACCGCGATCAGAAGGTCGCAGGGCCCACCCTCCTGGAGCGACGCCGGCGGCGACGCAAGCGCCCGGCCGTCCTCCTGGTAGAGCGACCAGAAGGCCTGCGCCGGCGGGAGCGGACGGAGGGGACGGTTGAGCCGCACCTCCAGCTTCCGGATCCAGTCCCCCACTACACCGAGCACGTCAGCTCTCCTCCCGGCGGGGCAGCAGGTGCCCCGGCGTGAGATGCAGGACCTTGCGGAGGAACAGGAAATACGTCCCGAGACCGAGCACGATGAGAAGCACCAGCATCGCCACCGGCGAGCCGAGCGTGGGGCGGAGCAGCGAGACCGCCCCGAGCACCAGCGACAGCAGTCCGAGCCCGAGGGCCGCCGGGACGAGGCTCCGGCCCATGCTGAGCGGGCCGATCGGCGCGGTACGGCGCGCCAGCGAGAAGTGAAGCGCCAGCGCAACCGGGTAGCTCAGGAGCCAGACCAGCGCCACCCAGTGGGTGGCGGTCTCCGCCGGCGCGAGGATGAGGGCCAGGAGGAACCCCACCACCAGGGTGCCGCCGGTGACGATCGAGTCGTAGACCGAGTAGTGCGGATGGCCGGTCGCGATGTAGAGGGCGGGGAAGAGCTGGGCGATCCCGCGCAGGAGGCTCGCCCAGACCAGGATCTGCACCAGCGGCGCCGCCGCGAGCCACTTCCCGTGCCCGATCAGGCGGAGGATGTCCGGGCTCGCGAAGCAGATCAGCGCGACCACCGGTCCGAGCGTGAGGAGGAGCGACTGGGCGCTCCGGTAGAACGCCGCCCTCAGCTCCTGCGCATGCTCCTGCAGCTTGGCGTAGATCGGGTACTGCACCCGGTTCACCAGGTTGACCACGATCTCGAGCGGGGTCATGCCGAGGTCCCACGCCACCCGGTAAATGCCGACCGCGCTGGTGCCGAGGAACCGGCCCACCAGCAGGAAGTCCATGTTGCGGTAGATCTGGTAGATGATGCTCCCCGCCGCGACCCGCAGACCGAAGCGGATCGACCGCCGGGTGGAGGCGTCCGCCGCGGTGAGCGACGGGCGGAACGGCGCGAGCCACTGGAGCGCGAGGTAGAGGTAGAGTCCCCGGCCCACGTTGGCGAGCACCAACCCCCACGCCCCCATCCCCGCGACCACCAGCGCCACCTTGGTCAGCGACTCGCCCAGGGTGGCCAGGGTCTGGGCCGCACCCGAGGTCTTGAAGTCGAGGTCGCGAGTCAGGACCTGGAGCGGCACCAGGGCCGCGCCCACGAAGATGAGCTTCGTCGCCGCGACCACGATCATCGGGTAGAGACGCCAGTTGCCGTAGAAGACCGCGACGAAGGGCGCCACCGCGCCCATCACCGCCGTCGCCGCCACGCCGAGCAGGGTGCAGAACCAGAAGAGCCCGGACAGCTCGGCGTGCGTCATCTCCTTCTGGCGCACCAGGACCTGGCCCACCCCGAGGCCGTTGAACGCCTCCATCGCCACCGCGAGGCTCCACGCCAGCGTGGCGATGCCGATCTCCCCTGGGCCCAGGAACTGGAGCACGATCAGGGTGCCGCCCACGTCGAGGAGCCGCATGGCGAGCGTCGCCCCGCCCATCCACCAGAGGCCACGCTTCATCTCGTGTCGCGCGTCGATCGGGCTGGTCGTCAGGAGCGGTTCTCCGGGAGTGGGACGGGACGCCGGCGTTTGGCCGCCGCGCGCCCCGCGACTAGTCTTGTGTCGTTCGCCAACGACCCATGCACATCCTGTATCTCTACGACGCGCTCCTCCCCGGCACTGGTGCCGACACCGAACAGGTGGTCAACACCGTGGCCGCGCTCTCGCGCCAGGGGCTCTCGCTGAGCCTGCTGCTCCCCGGGGCGCGGAGCGGCCCCGGCGATGCCGAGGCCCTGCGCCGGTACTACCAGGTCCGGGGCGAGTTCCGGGTGGAGCTGCTCCGCTACCGGTATCACGGGCTCCGCGGCCTGGAGAAGTGGTCCCACGCGCTCCGCGCCGCGCGCCATCCCCTCGTCGCCGCGGCCGACCTGGTCTACACCCGGAACCTGCCCGCCGCCTGGAGCGTGCTCCGGGCCGGCCGGCGCGTCGTCTACGAGCACTTCCGCCCCTGGGGCGACCAGCACCCGCCGCTGCAGCCGGTGCTGCGGCACATCCTGCGCCATCCGAACCTGGTGGGCGCGGTGTTCCACTCCCAGCATGCGCTGCAAAGCTACCTGCGTCTCGGCGTTCCCGAATCCCGCCTGCTCGTGGCGCACAATGGCTGGGACCCGGCCCGGATGGAACCCCGCCTCTCCCGCGAGGAGGCACGCGCCCACCTCGGCCTCGAGGCCGGACGGTTCACGGTGGTCTACAGCGGCCGCATGAACCAGCGGAAGGGGCTCGACATCATCCTGGAATGTGCCCGGCAGGCCCCCGAGTTCACCTTCGTCCTCGTCGGCTCGGAGGGCGAGGGCCCGGTGGAACGGGAGGCGCGCTCGCTCGCCAATGTGCGGGTGGTGCCCTGGCAGCGGTTCACCGAGCTCGCACCCTGGCTCTACGCCGCCGATGTCCTGTGCATTCCGCCGAGCCTGGCCCCGCTCGAACGGCACGGGAACACCGTGCTCCCGATCAAGCTGTTCCTGTACCTGGCCGCCGGCCGCGTGGTCCTGGCGCCGGTCGCACCCGACACCGCCGAGCTCCTCGTCGACGGCGGGAATGCCGCGCTGGTCGCCCCCGGCGACGTCCCCGGCACCGTGGCCCGGCTCCGGCGGCTCGCTGCAACTCCCGAGGAGGCGGCTCGTCTGGCCGACGGCGCGCGGCGGACCGCCGAAGGCCTCACCTGGGACGCGCGCGCCGAGCGGATCAGCCGGTTCATCGGGGAGCGCCTCGGGGCGAAAGCCGAGCCCGCGACTCCCGACCCCTGGCGTCTCGGCCGCTGGCTGGCCGAGGTGGGACGCTGGTCACTGGGCCGCTAGGCGCGGAACCTGCTCAATCGCCGCCGCTTCCGCGATTGCGGACTCGGCACCAGAGGCTCGACAAAACACCTCAAGTCGTTGCGTAGCAACATCTTGGGGAAATTGTCTTCTGCGTCATTGCAACACACCCTTACCTGAGAGTGTGATGAAAGCACACGCCGCGCTGGACAGCCTGACACGTACTCGGCGGGCAGAAGGCGACACGGTCAGGGCAATTCTTCCCAGCTCCGCGCCCTCTGAAGCCGAGTTGACCCTCCTCTGCCCCGGCCCGGTCAGCACCTCGGCCCGGGTGAAGGAAGCGCTGGCCAGTGCCGATATCGCCCACCGTGACCGGGCCTTCGTCGAGGTCCTTTCGCGGGTGATCGCGCGGCTCCGGCGGGTCGCGATGGCCCCCGGGCACGATGTGCTCGTGGTCGGGGGCGGCGCCACCGCTGCGACCGAGGCGGCACTCGCCACCTTCGTCGGCTCCGATGAGCGGCTGCTGGTGGTCTCCAACGGCGCGTTCGGCGAACGGATCGCCGAGATGGCCCAGTGCCTCGGGATCTCGATGAGCCATCTCCGATACGACTGGGGAGAACCCATCGTGCTGGAGCAGGTCCAGGGGATGCTCGATGGCGACCCGCGGATCCGCGCGGTGGCGATGGTGCACCACGAGACCAGCGTGGGCCGGCTCAATCCGGTGAACGAGATCGGGCGCCTGCTCGCGCCCCGGCACCTCCGCTATTTCGTCGACGTGGTCTCGAGCCTCGGCGCCGAAGAGTTCGACATGGCGAAGTCGCGCGCGTCGGTGGTGATCGGCAGCTCGAACAAGTGCCTCCACGGCGTGGCCGGCGCGGCCTTCGTGATCACCCGGCCCGAGATCTGGAGCGAGACCGAGCACGTCCGGCCCCGCTCGATGTACCTCGACCTCCGCCGCTATCGCGCCGCCCAGCGGGACAACGGGCAGACGCCCTTCACCCCGGCCGTGCCCGCGGTGGTCGCCCTCGAGGCCGCCCTCCACGAGCTGGAGGAACAGGGCGGCGTCGCGGCCCGGCGCGCGACCTACCGGGCGCTCAACGCCCGGCTCCGCGCGGGCCTCCAGGGGCTGGGTCTCAAGCCCCGCTTCGACGGTCCCGCCACGGCCGCCTCGCTCACCGTGTCGCCGCTCCCGACCGGGATCTCCTTCGATTCGCTCTACCACGACCTCCGGCAGCGGGGCTTCCTGGTCTATCGCGGCAAGGGCCCCCTCTCGCACGACTGCTTCCTCATCGCCAACATGGGCGACATCGGCGTGGAGACGATCGACCGCTTCCTCGAGACCCTCTCGGACATCGCGGAGCTGCCGCGGCGTTGAGCATGTCCTCTCCATCGCCGGGGCTCGCCTGCGAGGCCATCATCCTCGCGGCGGGCACCGGCACCCGGCTCCGGCCCCTCACGGAGCAGACTCCCAAGTGCCTGCTCGATGTCGGCGGCCAGACGATCCTCGCCCGGCAGCTCGAGCGGATCGCCGCCGCCGGTATCACCCGCGCCGTGATCGTCACCGGCTACCTCGCCGACCGGGTGGAGGAGCACCTGCACCGCCATCCGCCGCCGATCGAGGTGGCACTCGCGCCCAACCCCGACTTCGCCACCACCGGCAACTGCATGAGCGTGCTCGCCGCCCGCACCCGGGTCACCGGACGCGGTATCGTGCTCTGCGACGGCGACGTGGTGCTGACCGGTGACGCGCTCCGCCGCCTGGTGGAGCTGCCCTCGCCCTGTGGCCTCCTCCTCGACACCGAGACCCGCCTCGGCGAGGAGGAGATGAAGGCCCAGCTCGACGACCGCGGCAACGTGCGGCGCCTCTCGAAGCAGGTGCCCCCCACCGAGGCCGCCGGCGAGTCGATCGGGGTGCAGAAGGTGGGGGGCCCCGCCCTCCCGATCCTCTGGGCCACCCTCGAGGCGATGCGCGAGTCGGGGGACACGACCGGCTACTACGAGGACGCCTTCCAGCGGATGATGCAGGCCGGCGTTAGCTTCCAGACCGTTTCGATTGGCCACCAGGAATGGACCGAGATCGATGACCTCGCCGACCTCGAAGACGCCCGGGCCCGCTTCGCCCGGTGACGTGGTGACGGCGGTGCCGGCCAAGCCGCCCGAGGTCGAGGAACTGGTCGACGAGTACCTGCACCGCCCCATCGCCCGCCGGATCGTCGATCTCCTCGTCCACACACCCGTCACACCCAACCAGGTCACGCTCTTCGCCGCCCTCGTCGGCGTGGTGGCGGGCATCCTCCTCGGCATGAGTGTCGGCCGGCCCGACCGGCTGCTGCTCACCGGCGGCCTGCTCTTCGCCGCGGTGGTCCTCGATTGCTGCGACGGCCAGCTCGCCCGGCGGAAGAAGATTTCCTCGACCTACGGGGCGATCCTGGACGGCATCGGCGACTATGCCGTCGGGATCTCGCTCGGCATCGGCGGGACCATCTACATGGTTGGGCATACCGGGAAGCCGCTCCTCTGGCTGGTCGGGCTCGCCGGCATCGCCAGTTCGGCGGTGCAGTCCGCGCTCTTCGATCACGCCAAGACCCGGTACATCGCGCGGGTAGGCCGGGGCTACGCCGAACGCGACGAGGACCTGGACCTGGTCGACGCCAACCGCCGGACCGCGCTCGGGGAGGGACGCTACCGCGACGCCATCCTCCTCTGGGTCTACCTCGCCTACTCCCGCGCCCAGCATGCCGCGATGACGATCCGTCCGGCGGAGGACCCGGTGGCCTATCGCGCCACCCACGCGGGCCGCATGCGGCTCTGGACCTTCCAGGGCATCGGCACCCACTTCGCCTTCGCCTACCTGACGGCGATCGCCGGCTACTGGTGGGCCCCGGCGCCGATCCTCTATTTCGCCGGGACCGCGACCGTCTTCAACCTCCTGCTCGCCTACCTGATGCTCCAGGAGCCGAAGGAGCGCGCCGCGTGAAGCGGCGCGCCACGCTCACCGCGCCCGCCGTCGGCGATCCCGAGGCGCATGTCGCGGGACTCACGATTCTTCTGCGGCAGCTGCTGTCGCTCCAGGACGGCGGCATCGAGGAGGTGGCGATCCAGGGCCTCGCCCCGGACCGCTTCCCGCGCGACCCACGGCTCCGGATCCCGCTCCTGGCGACGGGTCCCGGCGACACCGTGGATCCCGAGAGCGTGCTGGTGGCGAGGATAGGGCTCGTCTGGCACCGGCTCCTCCCCAAGCGACTGGTCGATGACGGCTACCGGGGCGATATCGAGGCGGCACCGCTCAAGCCGGGCGAGTTCGTCGTCGCCCCGACCGACGCCGCCGGGCTGGTACAGGCCGAGGATCTCCTGCTGGCCGCGCTCCTCAAGGGCACCGATGGCCTGATCTCGCGCACCATCAACCGCAGAATCTCCCTCCGGGTCACCCGCTCGCTGCTCGAGACCGGCCTCACCCCGAACCAGATGACGGTCGTGGCCGCGGTGTTCGGGCTCGCCGCGATCGCGGTCGTGGCGCTGGGCGGCGCGAGCTGGTTCATCCCCGGGGCCCTCCTGCTCCAGATCCAGTCGATCCTCGACGGGTGCGACGGCGAGATCTCGCGTCTCAAGTACATCCGCTCCCGCCTGGGCGAGTGGCTCGACCAGGTGGTGGACGACGTGGTGAACCTCGGCTTCTTCATGGCGACAGGGTGGGCGCTCTACCAGGCGGGATGGGAACCGGCGCGGATGCTGACCATCGTCGGCACGGTGCTGCACCTGATCTACCAGGTGGCACTCTACGCCGCGCTCATCGTGAGTGGGGGCGGCAGTGGGAGCGTGGCGAGCATCCGGTGGCGGGGACAGAAGGAGCACGGGGAGTCCGCTCACGACCACACGGCGCACCGGTCGTTCCTCACCCAGGTGAAGGAGACCCTCGAGATGGCCGGCCGGCGCGATTTCTTCACTTTCCTCTACCTGCCGGCGGCCCTCCTCGGCGTGATGCAGGTGGCACTCGCCTGGTGTACCGGGATCTTCGTCCTCTCCGGGCTCGCGAGCGGGGTGCACTGGCTCATCTTCGGCCCGCCGGCGCCGGCGCGGAAGCCGACCCCTTCAGCCGGGTAGCGAGCCAGCCGAGCCAGACCAGCGAGAGGACCGTTGCGGCAACGTGCAGATGGCCGTGCAGCATTTCCTCTCGGCCATAGGCGATCCAGCCGCCGACCGCGTTTCCCACCAGCAGGACCAGCGCAAGCCACAGCCAGGTCCGTGTGCGGACCGCCATCACCCGCACGATCGCGTTCATCGTGAGGTTCACCCAGTGATGGCGGCGGCCGGCCCAGCAGTTGAGCACGTGGGTCCAGCCGAGTGGATAGCCGCGATGGGCCTTGGCGGCGTCGGCGCCATAGTGCTCCCACCCGCTGTGCACCAGGTCGAGCCTGGTACCGGCGCCGGCCGGGCTGAACCGGACGTCGATCGATTGTGCGGTGCTCGCCTCCCGGCCCGGGTGCCAGCTGAAGGCCACCCTCGACGGCGGGTCCCAGACCTGCACCGTCCCCCACACGTGTCGGCTCCCGTCCTGCCACTCCTCGTAGATCTCTCCGCCCACGCGACCCTCCAGGGCGCAGCGGCGCACCCGCGCCTGCCCGACCGAGTAGGCGTGCGCGGGCCACCAGCTGCCCAGCTCCGCGGTGAAGCGCTGGAAGGCGCGGTCCTGGGACCAGGGCACGGTGATGGTCTTGTGGATCGGCGGCAGCGGCTGGCCGGGAGTGGTCATGGTGGGTACCTCAGGTCGGATCGGTGGTCCCGCGGGCATAGGCCGAGAGCACGTCGTCCCACATCGCGTCGAGCCAGGCGCGCAGGTCCCGCAGTCCCTCGGGGGTGGCCTGGTAGTAGCGCCGCACGCCGTCGGGGCGCACGGAGACGAGCCGGGCACCGCTCAGCACCTTGAGGTGCTGGGAGACGGCGGGTTGCGACACGCGGGCGAGCCGAGCCAGTTCGCCCACAGTGTGGGGCCGGCGGCGGAGCCGCTCGTAGAGGCGGCGCCGGGTGGGATCGGCCAGGGCGGTGAGGGCATTTCCATAGCTCATGACTTATATAAGCTATAGCTTATGGTATTGGGACGCAAATGGGCGACCGGTCGGTCGCCCATCCACCGCGCCACTCGCCGCGGACTAGGCCGCCGCGGTCACACCCATCGAGGCCCGGCGCCGGAGCGCGGCCGTGAGCAGCATCTCCGCCTTGGCGTGGTCCTCCGGGGTATCCACGTCGGTCCACCGCACCCCGGTGAGCGCCACCGCCGAGAAGGCCCCCTCCGCCAGCAGCTGCCGCATGCCGAGGGTGACACTGGGCGGCTCGCGGCGGGCCACCGCGCGGAGCGCCTCGAAGACCCGGGCGTCGAGCCGGAAGCAGCCGGTATCCACCGCGTCGTACGGATAGATATCCTTGCCGATCGCCGTGATGCGATGGCCGCTCACCCGGACCTTGGTCGCGTCGTCCTCGTCCAGGTTCACCGGATGGAAATCCACCAGCAGCCGGCACTGCCCGGCGGCCTCACCCTCGACCCGCGCGAGCTGCTCGAGCACCGGGTGGGCAAAGACGTGATCGGCCATCTGGAGGAAGAACGGGCCGGTCACATGCCGTTCGGCACAGAGCAGCGACACGCCATTGGGATCGTGGTAGCGCTCGTTGTGCACCAGGGTCAGCTTGAGCGGGGTCTCGATCGTCGCGAGGTGGGCCCGCATCTGGTCGGCCGACTTGCCGGTCACGATGATGGCTTCCTCGACGCCGGCCGCCACCGCCTGGTCCAGGGCATGGTCGATCAGGGCACGCCCCGCGACCCGCACCAGCGGCTTCGGCAGCTCGCCGCGCTGGGCGGTGAGCCGCGAGCCGTTGCCGGCGGCAAGGATCACGGTCTGTCGAGTAGCGTGGGTCCTGGATTCCATTGGCCTGGTCACATGGGCGAAGTGAAAGCCCGCAAACGAGTTCGGGGGTGGTAGGGCAAGAGGTGGGCCGGGAGGGGCGCCGAGTTCCGGGTGCGCGAGCTCCGAGGAGGCACTCGATGCGGCGCAGCCATATCCTCTTAGGATACAACCACTTACGGCGACGACCGCGAACTCGGAACGCGGAACCCTGAACTCCCTCGCCGCCCCCTCGGGCTTTTCCGACGCCCATGCGTGTCATTAGACCACGTGTCGTTTCGCGTTCTTCCGGCAGCGATTGCTGAACCCAGCGGGCACCGTCACATTCCGGCCCATGATCGTAAGCCTGCTCCTGTCGGCCGCCCTCCACCTGCCGACCCCGCTGGACTCCCTTGCCCGCCGCATGGCCGTCGCTCCCGCCGAGAGTCTGCAGGTGACCGCGGTAGGCCCGTCGAATGGCCCGGCGGTGGTCATCATCCCCGGGCTGGTCTCCCCGGCCTACGCCTTCCGGAAGGTGCTCCCGCCGCTTGCCGAGTCGGGTGTGAGGACGGTGGTGGTGGAGCCCCTCGGCGTCGGCGCATCGGGACGGCCGGGCAACGCCGACTACTCGCACACCGCGCAGGCCCGTCGGGTCGCGGCGGTGATGGATTCCCTCGGGATCCGGCACGCCGTGATCATGGGCCACGCGGTCGGGACCGCGGTGGCGCTGCGCCTCGCGCTGCAGCGCCCGGACCTGGTGAAGGGGCTGCTGCTGGTGGAGGGGGGCGCGCTCGAGAGCGCGGCGGTGCCGGGGGTGAAGAAGGCGCTGCAGTTCTCGTTCCTGGTGCGGCTCTTCGCGGGACGCGGCCGGATCAGGAAGGAAGTGCGGAAGGGGCTGATCGCGAGTTCGGGGGACACCACCTGGGTCACCGACTCGCTGATCGACCGCTATACCGACGGCGCCGCCGGCGACATGGGCGCGGTACTGCGGGCGCTCAAGGGGATGCAGCGCTCGGTCGAGCCCGACTCGCTCCGCCCCCGACTGCCCGAGATCCACGTGCCGGTGGTGCTGATGCTGGGCGGGGCCGCGCACGACGGCGGGCCCAGCAGCGGGCGGATCCACACGCTGACCCACGGCATCCCGCACATCCGCGAGCGGATCGTCTACGGCGCCGGCCTCCATATTCACGAGGAGCAGCCGGAGGCGGTGGTCGACGAGCTGCTCGGCCTGGTCCGACAGGGAGGGTAGAATGGCGGCACCGAGCGCGGTCGACCTGATCCGTCACACCCTTCAACCCGCGCGGGGGCAGGCCTGGCACGGAGGTCCGACGCCGGTCGGCGCCCTCCGCGGGGTGACCGCCACGCAGGCGCGCTGGTCTCCCAACGGGGGGCGCCAGAGCATCTGGCGCCTGGCGCTCCACATCGCCTACTGGAAGTACACCGTCCGCCGTCATCTCGAGGCGGGGGAGATCCCCCGTTTCCCCCGGAGCCCCGCCAACTTCCCGGCCCTCCCCGCGCGGCCCGACGAGGCGGCATGGCGGGCCGATCGCCAGCTGCTCGCATCAGAGCACGAGGCCCTGGTCCACGCCCTGGCGCGACTCGATCCGAACGCGCTCGGCCGCCGGCCCCCATCGGGGAAACGGTGGACCTGGGGCGAGATGGCCATCGGCATCCTGGCGCATGACGCCTATCACACCGGCCAGATCCAGCTGCTCAAGCGGCTCTACGCCAGCCGCTAGGGATTCCGCGGGCGGGGAGGCCCTGCTACCTATTGTCAGGCGGGCGTCACGACCCTGACAGGGAGCGTCCCATGAAGACCGCGCGGTTCAGGAAGACCGGCCCCAATCTCGTCGCCTCGATCACCTGCACGCCGCCCCGGGACGGCTCCTACACGCTGTTCCTCTGGGCGGCGAACCGCAACAGGGTCGTGCGGGAGTGGAACGGCAACTTCGTCAACACCGACGACGACAGCTACAAGCTGCCCAGGCCGAACAGCGCGCACGACGGCCGGCTCCTCGAGTGCATGGCGGTCATCGCGGTGCCACCGGGGGCCAGGGCCACGGTGGTCGAGCTGACGGTGAGCCAGGGCGAGAAGGTGCTGGCGCGGGACAACCGGCTCGTCCCGCCCAACTCGCCCGGCGGACTCGCCGACATCTTCATCCAGCTGGAGCAGGAGTGACCATGCGCCGCCACGCCGGCCCCGCCGTGCTGGGCCTCGCGCTCCTGGGAGCGGGCCCGCTTGCCGCACAGATCGCCGTCGGGAACGGCGGGGTCGCGCAGGTGCCCTTCGCCTACAAGGTCAACTTCGCGATTCCCGACGCGCCCGCCTTCGAGCTCCTGCAGGTGGACCAGAGCACGATCCTGCGTCCCCAGACCGCGCGCGAACTCGGCGTCGCGGTCGCCTCGTTCGTGGATGACCAGGGCGACATCACCCTGCCCCGGGCCTTCGCGGTGGAATTCTCGCCCGGGCTCCTCGTCGCCCAGCAGGGGCTGTCGGCGGCGACGGCGAGCCGGGCCCGCTTCCTCTATCACCTCCGGCTCTCCGCCGCCGCGCTCCGCGATTCGGCGGGCGACGGCACCGCGCGAGTGGCGCTGGGCCTCCGCTTCACCGTCGCCGACGAGGCCGACCTCCGCCCCGACCGGGCCTTTCCCGACAGCCTCCGCGTCACCGGAATCACCGAGAAGATCCTGGCCATCTACCGCGCGGCGCGCCTCCGGGTCGGGCCGACCCAGCCGATCGAGCTCACGAAGGAGGAGGAGCAGCAGATCGCCGGGCTCAACCAGGAGATCCGCGACCGCTGGGCCGAGCGCTACTGGAACGCGGGCATTACCGACGTGGCGCTCGCCGCGCGGCTCGCGCCCGCCGATTCGGCCGGCGGGGGCACGCGGTTCGATGCCTGGTCCTTGTGGGGGACGGTGGCCCGGGGGATCGGGCGGTGGGGACAGTTCCTGATCGGCGTGCGGGCGGGGCTCGAGCGCGACCGGGGCGTGAGCGACTACGTCACCTCGGGGAGCATCGCGTCGCGCTTCTACGCGGGGCGGAACCGGCTCAAGGGCTACGCCGAACTGCAGGGGACCATGGTGGAGAACGCCAAGGCCGACGTGCTCGTCAACTCCGGGCTCGAGTTCGCCCTGGTGGACTGGCTGTGGGCCGATGTCTCCGCGGGCCTCGAGAGTCCGGGCGGCTCGTCGCCCTCGCGCCTCGTCACCCACGTGAAGCTCAAGACCGGCGTCCCCGGCTTCTAGCGGCGCTAGTAGCGGCCCAGGTAGCTCCGGACCTCCCACTCGGTCACTTCGCGGTTGAACTGCGCGACTTCCTCGCGCTTGGCTTCGAGGAACCGCTCGGTGAGGTGCTCCCCCAGCGCCGCCTTGATCACGTCGTCCTTCTCGAACCGGTCGAGGGCCTCGTGCAGGTCGCGGGGCAGGTCGTCGATCTGGTACTTCCGCCGGTCGCGGTAGCTCATCCGGAAGATGTTGCGGTTGACCGGCTCGCGGCACTCGAGCGTGTGCTCAACGCCGTCGAGCCCCGCCGCCAGCTGCACCGTGAGCGACAGGTACGGGTTGGCGGAGGGATCGGGCATCCGGAGCTCGCAGCGGGTGCCGTCTTCCCGCCGCTCGGGGATCCGCACGAGGGGCGACCGGTTCCGCATGCTCCAGGCGACATTGATCGGGGCCTCGTAGCCGGGGACCAGCCGCTTGTAGCTGTTGATCAGCGGGTTGGTGATGGCGCAGAACCCGCGCGCGTGCTGCAGCAGCCCCTCGACGTACGACAGCGCGGTGGCCGAGAGCTGGTGCTCGGTCTTCCGGTCGTAGAAGGCGTTGTCCTTCCCCTTGAACAGGCTCTGGTGGGTGTGCATCCCGCTCCCGGCCTGGCCCTGGATCGGTTTCGGCATGAACGACGCCAGGAACCCGTGCCGGTTGGCGATGTCGCGCACCAGGAACCGGAAGGTCGCGATGTTGTCGGCGGTGGTGAGCGCGTCGGCGTAGCGGAAGTCTACCTCGTGCTGGCCGGGCGCCACCTCGTGGTGGGCCGCCTCCACCTCGAAGCCCATGAGCTCGAGGTCGTGCACGATCAGGCGGCGGAGTTCCTCCCCCTTGTCCACCGGGGTCAGGTCGAAGTAGCTCGCCTGGTCGTGGGTGGTGGTGGTGATGTTCCCCTGCGCATCCTTCTCGAAGAGGAAGAACTCCACCTCGCAGCCCGCCATCATCGTGAAGCCGAGGGCCTTGGCCCGCGCGATCTGGCGCTTGAGCGTGAGGCGGGGGCAGCCGGCGAACGGCTGGTGGTCCGGGGTATAGATGTCGCACAGCAGCCGCGCGACCCGTCCCCCCTCGTCATCCTGCGGCAGGATCCGGAAGGTGGCGAGGTCCGGCACCAGCAGCATGTCACTCTCCTCGATCCGGACAAAGCCCTCGATCGAGGAACCGTCGAACATGATCTCCCCGTCCAGCGCCTTCGCGAACTGGCTCCGGGGCACCTCGACGTTCTTGTTGATGCCGAGGATGTCGGTAAACTGGAGGCGGAGGAAGTCGACCTGGAATTCGGTCGCGAGCCGGGCGATATCGGCCTTGGACGCGCCGGCGACCTGGCGGGGGAATTCGGTGATGGAGGGACGGGGAGGCGTCATGATCGTTCCGAGTTCCGCGTTCCCCGTTCCGCGAAGCCGCCACGCGGAACGCGGAACACGGAACGGGAACGGTTACCCTAGGCTTTCGAGAATCTTCCAGAGCTCGACGGGACTGAACTCGTTGAACCGGTCGTGGATTTCGCGTTCGGTCCACTCCCGGAAGATCCACCCGGTACTCTTGTGGCGGCTCCCTTCCAGGAAGTGCAGCCTGCCCTGCGCCAGGGTCCCGGCCATCCGGGTCTCGAGGTAGACGCTCCAGCGGGTCTGGCTGCGGGCCAGGTCGCCCAGGTGACGGGCCGCGGGCGCATCGGGCAGGGGAACCGGCGGTGGCTGCTGTGGCTGGGCCATCGATCCTCCGGGTTGCATGGAGGCTAATCAGGGGCGAAATGAGGGGGAAGGGCGCGCCGCCTCACGCGCTCCCCGGGCCCTCGCCCGCGGAACATTCCGCGAACTCATCCCCCCGTCTAGATTCCCGCCCGCCATGACCGACCCGACCCCCGGCGCCACCGCCTGCCCCTCCTGCCACGCCTCGCTCACGCCCGGTGCCCGGTACTGCCACCGGTGCGGGCGGGCGGTCGGCGCCGGCTCCGACCGCGGCATCTGGATCGCCGCCTGGGCGGTGGTGGCGATCGCCATCGCCTCGATCGTGTACTTCGTGAACCGCGCGCCGGCGCCCGCGACCGGCCCCGACATGGCCAACGCCGGGAACGCTGGCCCGGCCACCGCCGCCGGGGCCAGGCCACAGGGCGCGCCTCCCGACATCAGCCAGATGACGCCGCGGGAGCGCTTCCTCCGGCTGCACGACCGGATCATGAGCGCGCAGGAATCCGGCGACACCGCCACCGCGCAGCGCTTCGCGCCCATGGCCATCTCGGCCTACGGCATGCTGGACCAGGTGGATGTCGACGCCCGCTACCATGCCGGGGCGATCTACATCCTGACGCGAGCCTACCCCGAGGCCCTCGCCCTCGCCGACACGATCCAGGCGGAATCGTCGAAGAACCTCCTCGGCGATCTCCTCCGGCTCGAGGTGGCCCAGGCGAAGAAGGACGCCGCGCTCGAGGCGCGCGCCCGGAAGGCCTTCCTCGACAACTTCGATGCCCAGATCGCCCGGCAGCGTCCCGAGTACCAGGAGCACAAGGCGATGCTGGACGACCTCCGCCGGCAACTCTCAGCTCCGTAGCGAGCGGTGCCGGGTTCCGAGTTCCGAGTTCCGAGTCGGGTCCCGGCGGAACTCGGAACCCGGAACTCGGAACCCGGAACTCTCCCATGCCCCAGACCATCCACGTTGCCCACAGCCCCGACTCCGACGACGCTTTCATGTTCTACGCGCTCGCCGAGGGGAAGATCGACACCGGCGACCTGCGGTACGTGCATGAGCTGAGCGACATCGAGTCGCTCAACCGCCGGGCGCTCGACGGCAGTCTCGAGGTGACCGCCGTCTCGATCCACGCCTACGCCTACATCGCCGACCGGTACGCGCTCCTCAATTCCGGTTCCAGCATGGGCGACCGCTACGGCCCCCGGCTCGTGAGCCGCTCCCCCGCCCCGGCCGACCCGCGCACCGCCTGCCGCGGCAAGCGGATCGCGGTCCCCGGCAAGCTCACGACCGCCTTCCTGGCTCTCAAGCTCTACCAGCCCGAGTTCGAGCCGGTGGTGACGCCGTTCGACCAGATCGAGGACGCGGTCCTCGCCGGCACCGTGGACCTGGGACTCCTGATCCACGAGGGCCAGCTGACCTACCAGGACCAGGGGCTCCACCTCTGGGCCGACATGGGCGAGTGGTGGTTCGCCGACACCGGGCTTCCCCTGCCGCTCGGTGGCAATGTGGTACGGCGGGACCTGGGCCCCGCGGTGGTGAACCAGGTGGCGCGGGACCTCAAGGCGAGCATCGTCTACGCCCTCGAGCATCGCACCCCGGCGCTGGCCCACGCGAAGCAGTTCAACCGCGGGATCGGGGACGAGAAGACCGACCGGTTCGTGGGGATGTACGTCAACCAGTGGACGGTGGACTACGGCGACCGGGGCCGGCAGGCGGTCCGGGAGCTGCTCCGACGGGGACACGAGGCCGGGATCATCCCGCACCGGGTGGACGTGGAGTTCGTGGGGTAGGGGGCCCCGTTCCGGGTTCCGAGTTCCGCGTGGTGCCGGGCGGCCTGCAGCCCCGGGCCGGGGCCCTGGTGGAACGGGAGAGTGCGCCACTCGGAATGCCCCTATTCTCCCCGGCCGCATGGGTTTAGACTGGATAGCGGGCCTCGAAACCCGTCCCCAGTCACGGAGCCACCTTGCCGCTGGCCGATGTGCCGATCAGCCTTCTCGTCGTCGACGACGAAGAGCCGATCCGCAACGCCCTCAAGAAGTTCCTCACCCAGCAGGGATACGACGTGCAGACCGCGGCGTCGGGCGACGAGGCCCTCCGCATTCTGCAGCGCCAGAAGATCTCCGTCCTTCTGCTCGACGTCCGCATGCCCGGCAAGAGCGGCATCGACTTGGTGCCGCAGGTGCTGGAGCTGGAGCCCTCGGTCGCGATCCTGATGCTCACCGCGGTGAACGACGCGACCACCGCGGCGCTCTGCATGCAGCGCGGCGCGATGGACTATCTCACCAAGCCCATCGATCTCGCCGACCTCGCCCGCGCCATCCTCCGCGCCATCCGCAAGCGCGACAGCCTCGTCGAGCAGGCCAACCTCAACCAGTGGCTCAAGGAAGAGGTGGCCGTCCGTACCGCCGAGCTCAAGCGGGAACGGGCCAAGCTCGAGCGGCTCTCGGTCGCGACCCTCGAGGCGCTGGTGAACGCGCTGGAGGCCAAGGATCCGTACCTCCGCGGGCACTCCACCCGCGTGGCCGACCTCGCCGCGCTGATCGCCGGCGAGCTCGGGCTGGGCGACGAACAGGTGGAGCAGGTCCGCATGGCGGGGCGGCTCCACGACATCGGCAAGATCGGGATCCGCGAGGAGATCCTGAACAAGGAAGGCCCGCTCACCGCCGACGAGTACGAGCAGGTGAAGCAGCACGTGACGGTGGGATCGCAGATTCTCGCCCCGCTGGCGCACCTGGGCGACATCATCGGCTACGTGCGGAGTCACCACGAGCGCTGGGACGGGCAGGGGTATCCCGACGGGCTCAAGAGCGAGACGATCCCCCTCGGCGCCCGGATCCTCGCCGCCGCCGAGATCTACGACGCGCTCACCACCTCGCGTCCCTATCAGGAAAAGATGCCGCCGGAGTTCGCCGTCGAACGGATGCGCGACCTGGCGAGCAGCGTGCTCGATCCCGAGGTCTACCGGGCGCTGGAAACGGCGGTCCGGCGGCGTCAGGCCCTGGTCTTCCTGGACGACGCCCGCACCTGAGGCAGGACCGGCGTTTCCGCCGGTCCCGCATCACGGACCCTGCATGTGCCGTGGGCCAGTAGACGAGCCTCCACTCGCCGCCTGGCCCACTCGGCTACCCCCGCCCGCGGCCGTCTCAAGCCGCGGGCCATCCGGACCGATATCCGAACATGGGCAAACTCGTCCTGGTGATCGAAGACGATCCCGATCAGCGCCGGCTGCTCGAGCGGATGCTCGGCAGCACCGGGTGGCGGGTCGCGACCGCCCCCGACGGGGAGTCGGGTCTCGAGGCCGCGCGCGCCCACAAGCCCGACGCCGTGGTGCTGGATGTGATGATGCCCCGGCTCAACGGCTTCCAGACTTGCCGCCAGCTCAAGAGCGACCCGTCGCTGGCCGGGATCCCGGTGGTGATGTGCACCTCGAAGGACCAGCCCGCCGACCAGTACTGGGCCACTGAGGTCGGCGCCGACGCCTTCCTGGCCAAGCCGGTCGATATCAGCCGGCTGGTGCAGATGCTGGAGCGCCTGACGGGGACACGGTGACGCTGCTCCGCTTCATCCTGGTCTTCTCCGCGGTGGTCATCGCCCTGGGGCTCCTGGCGGTGATGGCCTGGTTCGCCTACAACGCCTGGCTCGGCCGGGTGGAGCAGTCGCTCGCCCGGCGGAAGGGGATCTATCGTGACCTCGTGGCGGGCCTGGCGCAGCGCGAGCGGGCCCTCCTCGAGCCCGAGCTCCACCAGCTCCGCACCCTTCGCGACTTCGAGGCGATCGAGGCCCTTCTCGAGGAGCAGGCGCGGGAGGTGACCGAGCGGCCCGGCTGGCTGCTCGATACCTACGACCGCCTGGGCCTGGTGGAGAAGTACGCCGACCGCCTCCAGAGCGCGCGGACCTGGCGCGAACGCGCCTTCGCCGCCGAACTGCTCGGCCGGGTGGGGAACGCGAAAGCGGTCCCGGTGCTGCTCGAAACGGCGCAGGCCACCCGGGCCGAGGACGCCGACGTCCGGGAGATCGCGCTCCGCGCTCTGGCCCGGATCGCCGACCCGCGGGCGGTGGGCGCGCTCGTCGGGGCGCTGAAACAGGCAGAGGTGTGGCTCGCGCCCCGGATCGCCGACATCCTGGTGCGCCACGGCGAGCCGGTGGTCGACCCGATGCTCTCGTTCCTGGCGGAGCCGACCCGGCATCCCTCGCGGGCCTGGGCCGCCAACATCCTGGGCGAGCTCCGGGTTCCCCGCGCCTTCCCCGCTCTCCTCGCGGCCCTCAAGGACGTCGACGACGAGGTCCGCGCCAAGGCCGCCGGCGCGCTCGGCAAGCTGGGCGACCGGCGGGCGGTGAGCTACCTGCTGGATCACCTGCTCGCCGACCCCGCCCCCTTCGTCCGCGCCCGCATCGCCGGCGCCCTGGGCCAGTTCCCCGGCAACGAGGTGATCGACCGCCTGGTCCGGGCCCTCGGCGACCCGGCGTGGTGGGTCCGCATGCGGAGCGTCGAGGCGCTGGAACAGATCGGCCCCACCGCCGAGACGCCGCTCATCGTGGCGCTCGACGACCCCGATCCCGAGATCCGTATTCGCGCCGCCGTGGCGCTCGAGCGCCTCGGCATCCCGAGCCGCATCGTCCGCATCATCGAGGCGGGCGAGGCCACGCTCGATACCCACGCACTCCTCACCAAGTTCGGAGTGGCCGGCGCCCGGGAGCTCCTCGCGGAACTGCTGCACCATCCCTCGGCCCCGGTCCGCGCGGCGGTGGTCGCCGCGATCCAGAACGCCGACCGGAAGGACCTCGCCACCGAGCTCATCGAGCGGGCCGAGAAGGACACCGACCCGGGGATCCGGGCGACGGCGCTCGACGCGCTGCACGCGATCGGCGCCAGGGACGCGGTGCCGGTGGCCCTCGAGGCGCTGGGCGACACCGATGAGCGGGTACGGGCCGCCGCCACGAACCTGATCGGCAATCTCGGCGGGCGCGATCTGGCCGGCGTCATCCGCCCGCGCACCACCGATCAGGAGCCGCTGGTCCGCGCGGCCGCGGCCCGGGCCCTCGGCCTGGTCCGCGCGACCGGGGCCGAAGCGGAATACGCGCTCCTCCTGCGCGATCCCGACGCCCGGGTCCGGGCCGCCGCGGCCGACGGCGTCGAGGAAGCGGGCTGGCGCGGCGCCACGCCGATCCTGGTCGAGCTCCTCGTCGACACCGACGAGAGCGTCCGCATCGCGGCGGCCCGGGCGTTGGGCGCGGTGGGAGATGCGTCGGCGGTGGAGCCGCTGCTCCGGGCGTTCGCCGACGCGGACCGGCACCTGGGCGACACGATCACCCAGAGCATCGCGCGGCTCGATCCCGCGGCCCTGAGCCGGATCGTGGACCGGCTCCTCGAGCGGGACGACGTCGAGAGCCGCGTCTCGGTGGTGAAGACCCTGAGCGGCCTCCGCCCCGCCGAACCGCTCCGGCTCCTCGAGGGGCTGTTCCGCGACCGGGCACCGGAGGTGCGGGCCGCGGCGGCGACCGCCCTCGGCGATCTGCAGCACGAGCGCGCGGCCCTGCTGCTCACCGATGGTCTGGGGGACACCGACCCGCAGGTGCGCGCCAGGGCGGTAGACGGCCTGGTCCGGCTCGCCCAGCGGGGCGCCGCGCCGCGGATCCTGGCGCTCCTCGGCAGCGACCCCTCGGCCGAGGTGCGGGAACGCGCCGCCCTGGCCTGCGGCATCTTCCGGCCCGCGGGCGGGGAGGTCGCGCTCCTTCGCCTCACCGCCGGGCCCGAGGAGGAGCTCCCGGTGCGCGCGGCCGCGACGCTGGCCCTCGGCGCCTACGACCAGGAAAGCATCGTGGCGCGGGTGGTGGAGATGGCGGACGAGGCGGAGGTGCGCGATGTCCTCCGCGAGCGACTCAAGAACGACTCGGAGTACCGGCTCCTCGGCCTCCGGCTCCGCGAGGCGCGCCACATCGAGCTCCGAGCGCTCGGCAGCAGTTCCCGGGAGCAGATGGAGCAGACGCTGGCGGAAGGGATGCGCGGGGTGCTGTCGCCCGAACAGCGGGTCCGGCTGGTGGCGGGGCTCCGCGCCTTCCAGGGGGAGCGGAGCCGGAGCGCCCTGCTCTCGGTGGTGCGGAGCGATCCCAGCCCCGAGGTCCGCGCGGCCGCGCTCACCGCGGTGGGCGGGATGCTCGACGCCAGCGAGCTGCACCTGACCGCAAGCCGCGCCCTGGCCGATCCCCACAAGGCGGTGCGTCATGCCGCGGTGGGCCTGTTCAGCCGGATCGCCCCGGAGAAGGGGCTCCCGGGCCTGATGCGACTTCTCAAGGCCGAAGACGACCCGCTGGTGCTGCAGATGGTGGCCCAGCAGGCGGAGGCGGCGTTTCCCGCCTTCCTCGACCTGGCGCTCGGGCTCGACCTGAGCGGCCAGGAGGCGATCCTCCTCACCAGGGTCGCCCGGTACATGCACCACCCCGGTCTGCGGCGGGTCCTCGGGGTCGTGGCGCAGAGCACCGCGGCGCCGGTACGTGAAGCGGTGGCGGCGCTCTGGGCCACCCGTCCCGACCTGCTCGATCCGGAGGCGCTCGGCGTCCTGGGCACCGATCCCGACGTGGCGGTGCGGCGCGCGACGGTCCGCGCCTGGCGCGCGGCGCGGAGCTTCGACCACCTCGTCCCGATGCTGGGGGATCCCGATCCCGGGGTGCGGCAGGAGATCGCCCGGGCCTGGCTCGACGCGCCCGATGCCTTTGCCCTCGAGCCGTTCTTCCTCGATCCCGACGAGATGGTCCGGGCCGCGCTGCTCGTGACCCGCATCCTCCGGGGCGAGTGGACGAGCATGCCGGATGCGTTCACCGTCTCCCGCCCCGCGGCGGCGACCGCGGTCCGGCTCGCAACCACCGTCGAGACCCTCCGCGATCAGGCCCGCACCGCCCGGGAGGCCGAGTCGCGCCTGGCCGCCGCGCTGGCCCTCGCGATCGTGGGAGACGAGGCGGCGTGGACCGTGATGCGGAGCGACCCGGTCTGGAGCGTGCGGGACCGGGTGGGCCGCATGCTGGCCGGCTGGCGCGACGCGGCCGAGCCCCGGCACGCCTCATGAGCTTCGGCCAGACCCTGGCGCTCCTCGTCTCGACGATCGGCCTGATCCTCCAGCCGGTCTTCCTGGCCTACTTCCTCTGCTACAACGGCTACATGCTGGTGCTGATCCTGCTCTCGGCCCGGCAGGTGCGCCGGCGGGTGGCGGCCCATTTCGTCGAGGACCTCGACCTCATCGACGGGGGCGACTATACCAAGCCGCTCACGATGGTGGTGCCGGCGTACAACGAGGAGGTCACGATCGTCGACAGCATCACCAACCTCATCCAGTGCGATTACCCGCGCTTCGAGGTCGTGGTGGTGAACGACGGCTCCGCCGACCGCACCCTCGAGGTCCTGAAGCAGGCCTTCCGGCTCCGCCGCACCGACCTGCCCTACCGCGACGCCATCGGGACCGAGCGGGTCCGCGCCACCTACGAGGCCACCGTCCGTCTCCCGCCGACGGTGTCCCGTCTCACGGTGATCGACAAGGACAACGGCGGGAAGGCCGATGCGCTCAACGCCGGGATCAACGCCTCCACCGCGCCCTACGTGGTGAGCCTCGACGCCGACAGCATCCTGGATCAGCGGGCCCTCAAGGAGCTCATGCGGATGATCCAGGAGGATCCCCGCATCGTGGCGGTGGGCGGCCAGGTGGCCATCGCGAACGGCTGCACCATCCGGGACGGGAAGGTGGTGAGCGTGCGCCTCCCCAGCCACCCCTGGGCGCGCTTCCAGATGGTGGAGTATCTCCGGAGCTTCACCACCGGGCGCACCGGTCTCGACCGGCTCGACTCGATCCTGATTCTCTCCGGGGTCTTCGCCGTGTTCGAGAAGGAGACCCTGATCCGCGCGGGCGGGTACCTCACCCCCCTGGTCCAGCACCGGCTGGTGGAGGAGTACATCGGCGGGCGGGCGGCCACGGTCTGCGAGGACATGGAGATCGTCGTCCGGCTGCACCGCTTCGTACGGGACAAGATGCGCGACCGGCGGATCGCTTTCCTGCCGCACCCGGTGGCCTGGACCGAGGTGCCCGAGCGGCTCGACTCCCTCCGCAAGCAGCGGGGGCGGTGGTATCGCGGGTTGCGCGAATCGCTCTTCTACCACCGGACGATGCTGTTCAATCCGCGCTACGGGCGGATCGGGATGTTCGCGCTCCCGACCTTCTGGCTCTTCGAGTACTACGGGCCGATGATCGAGGCGGCGGGGTATTGTTTCGTCCTCGCCTTCCTCCTGCTCGGCGCCGTGTTCCACCTCCCGGTGATCGACTGGACCTATCTCGGCGCGTTCCTGCTCGCCTCGGTGGGCTGGGGGATCCTGGTCAACATCTTCGCCGTGCTGGTGGGCGCCTGGCGGTTCGAGTTCGGTCTCACCGACCGGCTGCAGCGGGGCCTGCTCCCGTTCGACCGGAGCCGCGACGTCCTGATCCTCCTCTGGTATGCGGTGCTGGAGAATGTCTTCTGGCGCTGGCTCACCCTCTACTGGCGCCTGCGCGGTCTGTACGACGCGTGGCGCGGCAAGCAGGGATGGGAGAAATTTGCGCGCCAGGGATTCCAGCAACACCCGGAGCCAGTCCGTGCCGCATGAACCGCTGAAGGTCCGCGTCCTGATCGTCGACGACGACCGGGACTTCGGCCGCCTCGTCATCTCGGTCCTCCGCGACGCCGGCATCGTCGAGACCACCCTGGTCGGGACCGGCGCCGCCGCGCTCGAGCGCGCCGCCGGGTTCGACATCGTGCTGCTCGATCACCAGCTTCCCGACACCACCGGCCTCGACCTCCTCCCCGCGCTCCATGCCACCGCCGCCCAGCCGTCGGTCATCCTGGTCACCGCCCACGGCGACGAGGCCCTCGCGGTGCGCGCCCTCCGCGCCGGCGCCGACGACTACGTGATCAAGGACGGCTCGCTCCCGAGTCTCCTCCCCGAGGTCATCGAGCGGGTGCGCCGCCACCGGGCGCTGGGGGAGGCCCTCGCCGCGGCGGAACGCGACCTGGTGCACGCCGAGCGCCTCGCGGCCATCGGCCAGCTCAATGTCACGCTGCACCACACGATCAACAACCCGCTGATGGCCGCCTTCGCGGAGGTGGAGCTCCTCCTCGGCAGCCGGCTCAGCGACGACCAGCGCGCCTCGGTGAACGGGATCCGCGAGGCGCTGGGCCGCATCCGGGACATCCTCACCCGGCTCACGACCCTCGAGGACACCCGCACCACCGAGTATCTCGAGGGCGTGCCGATGATCGACCTCTCCCGCCGGAGCCAGCCGCTGTCGGTGCAGCTGGGCGACGCCCTGCTCTGGTTTCCGGATGACGATATCGCCCGCGTGGTGGGGATGCTGCTGACCCACGCCGGGTTCCAGGTGGAGCGGATGGCGAGCGTCGAGGAACTGCACGCCCGGGCCGCGGGACTGGGCGTGCAGTTGGTGCTGGTCGCGGGCAGCGCCGCGCAGGGCACCGATCCCCTCGGCGGCTTCCGCCCCGCGCCGGGCCGGCGCTACACCCTGGTGGCCCTGGTGCCGGGTGACGGAAGCCGGGCCCGCGCCGCCGGCGCGGACCACGTCGTGGCCCTGCCCTTCGATCCCGGGACGTTCGTCGGGGACCTGCTCGGCGCGCTGCGCGGCTGAGCCGCCCTACTCGGTGCGCATCGCCACGATGGGGTCGACCCGGGTGGCCCGCCAGGCCGGTACCATTGCCGCGAGCACGCCGGCCAGCGCCAGCGCCGCCGTCGCCACGGCCCAGGTGGGCCAGTCGAGCGGGCTCACCCCGTAGAGCAGGCTCCCCAGGAGCCGCGTGAGCCCCGCCCCGCCGAGGAGCCCCGCCACGAGCCCCGCGCCTACCAGCCCGAGTCCCTGCCGGGCCATCAGGCCTACCGTCTGGGCCGGGGTGCTGCCGAGCGCGGTCCGGACCCCGATCTCGCGGGTCCGCTGCGCCACCGAGTAGCTCAGCACTCCGTAGAGCCCCGCCATCGAGAGCACCAGCGCGACCCCGGCGAAGAGCCCGAGCAGCGAGAGGTAGAAGCGGGGACGGCCAACGCTGTCGCTGATCACCTGCGTCATCGGCCGCACCTTGCTCACCGCCGCGCCGGGATCGACCGCGCGAATCGCGGCCTCGACCGCGCGGGCCACCGCGTTCGGGTCACCACGACCCACCCGCACGATGATCGGGAAGCCACTGCTCCCGTCCCCCGCCTGCCGGTAGTTCCAGTAGACCTCCGGCCTCGGCGCCTCGACCGGGCCGAAGTTCCGGATGTTGGTCACGACTCCCACGATCGTCGCGAAGCTCTCGTCACCCACGTAGAAGCGGCGGCCGATGGGGTCCTGGTTGGGGAAGTCGCGGTCCACCAGCGCCTGGTTCACCACCACGACGGCGGGCGCCTCGGGGCGCTCGTCGTCTCCCGCGGCGAGCGCGCGGCCGCTCAGCAGCCGCTGGCCGGTGGTCGCGAAAAACCCGGGGGTCACCAGCCGCCGCTCCACCAGCGGCCGCTGCGAGGCCCCGTCGGACGACTGTCCCTCGTACCGGATGCCGAAGTTCCAGCCCCAGTTGTCGTAGGGCATGAGCGAGATCGCGCCGGCCGCGGTGACGCCGGGAATCGCGCGGATCCCCTCGAGCGCCGGCTCGAGGAAGCGCGCCACCTGGTCCCCCTTCGGGTAGGCCGCCGGCGAGATGGTGACATCCAGGGTGAGCAGCGGCGCCGGGTCGAAGCCCGGCTCCCGGCGGAGCAGCCCCGCGAAGCCCTTGAGCACGAGCGCCGCGCCGAGCAGAAGCACCAGGGAGAGCGCCACCTCGCCGATCACCAGGAGCTCGAGCGCGCGGTGCTGCCTGCGGCTCGCGCCTCCCCCGCGCCCGCCCGACAGCGCCTCCTGCGGATCCACCGCGCTGCTCCGCCACGCCGGCACCGCGCCGCACAGCACCGCGACGACCAGGGTGAGCCCCACCGAGAATCCCACCACCCACGGGTCGATCGTGAGGCCGGCCACCTGCGGGAGGAACTGCCCCGCCAGCTTTCCGATCGTCCTGACGCCTGCCAGCGCCACCCCGAGCCCGAGCAGCATCCCGGTCCCGGCGAGGAGCAGGCTCTCCGCCAGCACCGGCCGCATCACCGCCCAGCGGTCCGCGCCCAGCGCCACCCGGACCGCCAGCTCCCGCCGGCGGTGTACCCCGCGGGCGAGCAGCAGGCTCGCCACGTTGGTGGAGGCGATGAGCAGCACGAAGCCCACCGCGCCGAAGAGGAGGAGCAGCGGCGCGCGAACCGTGCGGGCCCCCTCGGTCTGCATCGAGAGCACCCGGATCGACTCGCCCTTGAGGAAGGGGAAGTTCTGCGTCAGCCCGTCGAAGAGGCGCTTGAGCTCGGCATCCGCGGTAGCCACCGTGGCGCCGGGGGCAAGCCGCCCGATGACGGAGAGATAGTTGCTGCCCCGCTCGGCGATCTCCCCGTCGCTGAAGCGCATCGGCAGCCAGAGGTCGGCGTCGATCATCCGGCCGCCATTGGGGATGCGGAAGTCGGGTGGGGCGACGCCTGCGACCAGCCGCTCGGCCCCATCCACCAGGATCGGTCTTCCGACCACGGCCGGATCGGCGCCGAAGCGGCTCCGCCAGAGCCGGTCGGACAGGACCACCGACAGCGCCTCGCCCGGATCGTCATCGGCCGGGACCAGGAGTCGCCCCGCCTCTGCCGTCACCCCGAGCAGCTGGAAGAGGTTCGCCGTCACGCGGTAGGCCGACACCTGGGCCGACGCATCGGGGAAGGTGAGGAGGGCGGAGATCGGCGTCGCCGCGGCCATCCCCTGGAGCTGGTGGCTGCCGGCCGCGAGATCACGGAAGTTGGGCGCGGCATGCGGACCGGTGTCGAAGTGCGGTGTGGTCCGGTAGACCGTGACCAGGCGGTCCGGGTCCGTGAAGGGGAGCCGCTGGAGCAGCGCCCGGTTCACCGCGCTGAAGATCGCGGTGGTGACCCCGAGCCCGAGCACCAGGCAGAGGATGGCGGAACCGCTCATGCCGGGCGCGCGCAGCAGCGCGCGGCCGGCCTCTTTCAGGTCGTTCAGGCGAATCGGCATGTGGATGGCCTCCCCCCGGTATGACAGGGAAACGGCCGATTTGGTTGCGGCCCGGCCGAATCAGCCGGGACCGAGGAGGAAGTCCAGGTCGGCGGTCGGGGCCAGCTCGGCGGGAGGCTGTCCCTGCTGGAACAGCCGCAGGGTATGCGGTCCCCCGGCGGCGAGACGCCCGCCCTCGCGCCGGAGCCAGCTCCCCTCCCGGAGCCCCAGTACCCGGACGGTGGGGTTGAGGATCAGGAACTCCCCGATCCGCTCGTCCCGGGTCTCGCCGCCGTGGTTCTCCAGCACCCGGTCGGTGTAGTGCGGATTGATCTGGAAGGGCACGAGGCCGAGGGCGGAGAGGGATGGCGGCTCCACCACCGGCATGTCGTTGGTGGTCCGGATGGTGGGGCAGGCGAGGTTGGAGCCGGCGCTCCAGCCGATGTAGGGCGCGCCCTGGGCCACCCGCGTGCGAACCAGCTCCAGCAGCCCGGTCTGGTACATCATGCGGAGCAGCTGAAAGCTGTTGCCGCCCCCGACCACGAAGGCGGGGGCGGTCCGCGCCGCCGCGAGCGGGTCGGTCACCTCGCTCGCCGACCGGATCGCCACGCCGAGCTTGGCGAATGCCTCGCGCACCCGCGCGGCGTAGTCGGCATGGGAGACCGCGACACCGGCATAGGGCACGAACAGCGCCTCACCCGTTCCTCCGAGAAAGTCCCGGAGCGCCGGGGCCGCGTGGGCCAGGTACTCCTCGCCGGGGTTGCGGCTGTTGCTGAGCAGCAGGAGGCGCATCGGTCAGGGCCGTCCTTTCCGGAGCACCGGATGCTCCCGGGTCTGGATGTCCATCTCCTCCCGCGTCGCGAGCCGGGGGAGCGTCGGGTCCCGCTCCGCCGCGGGTGACCAGGCGACCGTGACGTCTTCCGGAAGGAGATGACGGATGGAGTTGGCGTAGTACTCGAGCAGGGGCCGGCTCCGCGGGAGAATCACCAGATCGTCGCCCTCCGCCACGACCAGGCGCCGCATCCGGAGCATGAGCCAGGCGCGCTCCCAGACTTCCCGCACCGGCAGCTCCCGGCGCACGACCTTGGCGCTCGAGTCCGCGAGCCGGTCACGCACCTCGTCCATCCGCTCCAGCACCCGCGCCAGGGACACCACACTCCCCCCGAACGACAGGAGTACCGCCGAGGCCAGTGGCACCGGGGTCACGGGAATCACCGCCCCGATCCGCTCCAGGGCGTACTCCGCCAGCCGCTGCACGTGCGGCAGCCGGTCGGTCTTGGGCAGGAGGAGCAGGCCGGGTGGCTGGTCGGCGAGCCATTGCCGCACCGAGATCGGCGTCCCGAACGTCACCGCCACCCGGCCGTAGCGTCGAAGCTGGCCGGTGAGGAGCCGCGCCATGTTCCAGCCCGCGAAACCGGCGACCTGGGTGAACTGCTCGAGGCGGCCCGGACGGCGCCCCCCCACGATCCGTTCGCGGATCAGGGAGCGGTCCTCCAGGACCCGGTCGTAGTTGATCCCGACCGGCACGAGCCAGATGTCGCGGTCGAATGCCGGGTCCTCGATCGTGCCGAGGATGTAGTCGAGGAGGCCGATCTTGACCGGGCGGAGCGCGCCGTCGCGGGTGAGGCCGCCCTCGGGAAAGATCCCCTGGGTGACGCCGTTGCGGGTGACCAGCTGGACATAGCGCTCCAGCACGGTGTGATAGAGCGGCTCGCGATACCGCCGGCGGATGAAATAGCTCCCGAAGCTCTTGAACACGAACTCCAGCGGCCAGACCCGCGCCCACTCCCCCACCGCGTAGCTGATGCTCACCACCCGCGCGAGCACGTAGGCCACCACCACGTAGTCCGCGTTGCTCCGGTGGTTCATCAGGTAGACCACCACGTCGCGGCGCGGAATCCGGTCCAGCGCCTCCTGGTCCCGGTACTCGATCGAGGCCTTGTAGAGGAGGTTGATCAGCAGCCGGGAGAGGTTGTATCCCAGCTTGTAGTAGGAGAGAACATTGAAGAACGGGACGATCTCGTCGACGTATTCGTTGACCCGGCGACGGACCTGGGCCGGGTCGGCGCCGTGCAGCCGGGCGTGGTCCTGGACCGCCGCCTCCACCCGGGCATCGTTGAGCAGCACCTCGCGGATGCGCTCCCGGTGGACCAGCTTGTAGCGGTCGGTCCGGGCGCGGAACTCGAGGAGCACCCGCTTGGCCCACTGCTCGAGCCGCGCGCGCAGCACCGAGCGGGTGGCGAGCACCAGGGCGACGGCCGCCACCAGCAGCAGGAGCCCCACGCCGCTCGCGAGGATCCAGGACGGCACGTCCGGTCAGGCCCCGCCCGCCTGCTTCGCCGCCTGGTACGCCATGCCCCGGAGCCGCGCGATCCGGACCCGGATCGGCGGGTGCGAGGCGAAGAAGTCCGCCAGCTTCCCCTCCCGCGCGGAGAGATGGCTCGCCGAGGGATCCACGATGCAGAGGTGCGCCGCGCCCCGGGTGATGGCCCGGGTCGGCTGACCCGCCGCATCGAGCTTCTCGAGCGCCGCGGCGAGCGCCATCGGGTTGCGGGTGAACTGGGCGCCGGTGGCGTCGGCCAGGAATTCCCGGTTCCGGCTCACCGCCATCGCGAGAAAGCGGGAGATGATCGGCGCGAGAATCAGGGTGATGATCCACAGCACCAGGACGATCAGCGCGAGCGGGGTACCGTCCTTCCCGCCCCGGCGCCGGCCACCACCGCCGACCCGGAATCCCCCGCGGAGCATCCGGCCCATCCCGTCGCTCATGAGCGCGATGGCGCCCACCATCGCGGCGAGCAGGGTCATGAGGCGGGTGTCGAGGTTGCGGATGTGGGCCATCTCGTGCGCGATGACTCCCTGGAGTTCGTCCCGGTTGAGGGTCGCGAGCAGCCCTTCCGTGACGGCGACCGCCGCCTGTCCCGGCTCCACGCCGGTGGCGAACGCGTTGGGATCGGCGTCGGGGACGATGTAGATCCGCGGCCGGGGTTGCCCCGACGCGATCGCCATCTCCTCCACCACGTTCACCAGCTGCCGTTCGGCGTCACTCGCCGGACTCACCACCTCGCGGGCGCCGGTGGCCCACAGAACCCGCTCGGATCCCTTCTTCCAGGAGTACCAGCAGATCCCGCCCGCCACCAGGGTCATGATGATGCCGAGCACCGGGACGGTGTGCGCGGAGCGGCCGCCGGCGGCGCCGGCGGTCGCGAGGTACCAGGCCCAGTCGCCGCCGAAGCCCACCCAGGCGAAGAAGACGACGAAGCCCGCCACCAGCCAGGTCGAACGGCGGCGGTTGGCTTCCTGCTGCTCGAAAAGATTGGCCGGGGGCTGTGGCATGGAGAACGGCTCCGGGTTCCGAGCGCGGAACCCGGAACCCGGAACGCATGGCCCCTAGTTCATCTTGAGATCCACGTTCGGCACGGCCCGCTCCGCCTGGTCCTCGATCTGCCACAGCTCGGCGGGCGCGGCCTTCGCCATCCCGGCCACGAGATTGGTGGGGAACTGCTGCTGCGCGGTGTTGTACGAGGTGGCCACGTCGTTGTAGAGCTGGCGCGAGAAGCCGACCTTGTTCTCGGTGCTCACCAGCTCTTCCTGCAGCTGCTGGATGTTGGACGTCGCCTTGAGCTGGGGATAGTTCTCGCTCAGCGCGAAGAGCCGGCCCAGCGCCTGGGTCAGCTCACCTTCCGCCTTGGCCACCTGGGCGACACCGGTGGCGCTCACCGCCTTGTTCCGCGCGGCGATCACCGCCTCCAGGGTGGACTTCTCGAAGTCCATCGCGCCCTTCACCGCGTTGACCAGGTTCGGGATCAGGTCGTGCCGCCGCTTGAGTTGCACGTCGATCTGCTTCCACGCGTTCGCGACCTGGTTCTTGAGCGCGATCAGGCGGTTGTAGGCGCCGATGACCCAGAGCACCACCACGACGACGACCGCCAGCAGCACGAAGCCCATGGGAGATCCTTGCAGGGGATGCGCGAAAGATAGCGATGTCGGGGGGAGCCACCGGCCGCGGCGGCCCGGCAGGAGCTAGTGCCGGCTCGACAGCCCTTCGATGGCGTGCCGGAGCGCCTCGGCGATGGCCTCGTCCTCCAGCGCCTCGTACAGCGGGTGCCGCTCGTCGAGCAGCAGCTCCGCCCCGGCGCCGAGCGGTACCCGGCGGCAGAGATGCCCCCGCCCGCGCCGCGGCGGCGCGGTCTCGGCGGCGGTGGCCCACGCCTGCAGCGCCCGGCCCACCTTGCCACGGGGCGCGCCCTCCGGCACCGCCAGCGGCAGCTGGTCCGGCGGCGGGAGACGGGAGCCGAGGGCGCCGGCCACCCGCCGTTCCACCACGTCGCCCGGCAGGCCGGCCAGCTCCTTCATCAGGTGATCGAGCGTCGCGCCCTCCATCTGCTGCAGCTTGATCGCGAGCACCTGCAGGAGGTGACGATAGCCGTAGGTGGCCGCCGTGCCGCGTCCCTCCGGCGGGCTCACCAGCTTCCGCGTCACATAGAACCGGATGGTCCGCTCGCTCGGGCGCGCGCTCGCGGCCGCGTTGACCGGATACACCGACGAGGCCTCGAGGATGGCGCCGGCCAGCGCCGCCAGGTCCCGCAGGCTCCACGGCGCCAGCGCCGCGTACTGCCGGAGCGTGGTGAGAGCGTCGGGCGTGACGGCGGCGGGTGCGGACACGGCGATGGTCACGGGTGCTGAGGGCTCAGGAGGTCCGGGGAGAGGAGAGTATGCGCCACCGCGCCGGAGAGGGCAAGGGCGCACCTCGCCGCGTTTTCCGGTGCCGGGCGGCGTTCGGCCGGTACGCAAGCCCACCCGCGCGATCGCTATCCTCGCGCATGCGCCACGGCACCACGCTGCTCGAACTCCTGTTGGTGATCCTCGTCACCGGCCTCGTCGCCGCCGCGGCCCTCCCCGCCACGCTCGCCGTGCGGGACCGCCTGGCCACGACCGAGGCGGCGACCCTGGTCGCCGCCGCCCATACCCGCGCGCGCGTCGCCGCCGTGGCGGAGCAGCGGGTCGCGGTCCTCACCCTCACCGCGGATTCGCTGGTGCTCCGCGTGGTCGAGGCACCGGGGGACACCACGGAACGCTGGCGCGAGCGCGGGCCCGCCACCGCACGGGTGACGGTACGAGGGTTCCCCCGCGCGATCACCTACGCGCCGAGCGGCGTGGCTTTCGGCTTCGCCAATGGGACCTACGAATTCGGCCGGGGAAGCGCCGTGCGACGGGTCATCGTCTCACGGTACGGCAGGGTGCGGCAGGAATGATTCCGCGGCGCGGACTCCCGCCACGGTCATTCCGTGTCGGGGCCCGGGTCGAGGCCGTACTTGCGCACCTTGGCAAGCAGCGTGCTGCGGGCGATCCCGAGCAGGTGCGCCGCCCGCCGCTTGTTCCCGCGCGTGTACGCGAGGGTCCGGGCGATGTGCCGGCGCTCCACGTCGTCGAGCGGCTCCGGCTCCACCGGGTGATTGGGCGCGAGCGACTCGCGCAGCATCGAGTGATCGAGCCCGGGCGTCGACAGGGCGAGCATCGCGAGGTCCAGCCCCGGCACGGCCAGCGCCTGGGCGGCTTCCGCCGGCGAGGCGGCCAGGACCGGGAGATGACCCGCGGTGCGCAGCGCGCCGAGGACCGCGTCGCGGCGGCCCGCATCGCCATCGAGCACCAGGATATGAGAGGGCCTCATGAGTCCACCCCTCTGGAATCGGCGGAATGAAATGGAGCACGAAGGACGCCTGCGGCACGCTGTCCCCTCGGCGGACCGAGGGACCACGCCCTTCCCACCCCGTGCGGTGACGCCGGAAGAGATCCCGGCTCACGCCAGTCCGTGCGGACCGCCGCCGTGGCCGGTCCCGCAGACTGCCCTGCCACCTGCCCGCGTGCCTCCGCACGCGCCCTCAGGTACGCGGGTGGTCTCCACCTACCTGGTGCAGGACCTCGACGCCAGGCAGGGCGACAACCCGCACACCATTCTCACGTTCATCAACGCCCGCGAACGCCTGAAGAGCGCCCCGGTCTGGGCCAGCGAGCGGCACCGTATACAAAACGTACTCCGGGGCCACGTCGTTGAGGTCACCGGCATCATCGGCCAGTACCGTGACCGGCGTCAACTCCAGGTCGAGGCGATACGCCCGGTTCCCCCTGACGAGGTAGACTGGAGCGAGCTCCATCCTTCGATCGGCGATCCCGCCCCGTGGTGGCACCTCATCGACACCTGGCGGGCGGGAATCCGCGGACCGCGACTCGCACGGACGCTCGCACTCCTCTTCGACGATCCCGCCTTCCGCCGCCGCTTCGAGCAGTGCCCGGCGAGTCTCAGCGGACATCATGCCAGACTGGGCGGCCTGCTGCAGCACACCTGCGAGGTCGCGCAGCTCGTGCTCGCCATCGCGGCGGTGAGACCCGAAGCCGATCGCGACCTCGCGCTGGCCGGTGCGCTGCTGCACGATATCGGGAAGCTGGAGGCCTACACCTGGGAAGGTCTCTTCGATACCACCGTGGGGGGACGTGTAATCGGACACACCGTACTTGGGGCGAGGATGCTCGATCGTGTGGGCTCGGCAGCCCGATCGTGTCATCCCGAGGAGCTCGACGCGCTCCATCATCTCATACTCAGTCATCACGGTCGGCTCGAGTTCGGGGCTCCGGTCCTGCCGCTATCCCTCGAGGCTGAGATCCTTTCCCACGCCGACCTGGTCAGCGCGCGCACGTCGAGCCTCGCCGAAGCGCTGGCGAGCGAGAGTCTGTTCCGCCCCGGCGATCAGTTCTCGTCCACGTCCCTGTGGGAACTTGAGCATCGCCGGATCTGGCGGGGGAGAAGCGACTGGGGATACGCCCCGCAAACATGAGGGCGGCCGTCCGGACCGCCCTCGATCAGTCGGCCCGCCCGGATCAGCCTGACACGGCGCCACCCAGGGCCTGCCTGGGTGGGGTGGCAGCGCAATCCCGCGGGACACGACCACATGAACGAGAATTCATAACCACACAGGCTAACAAGTAGCCCCGGAACGTCAAGCCCCGGCCGAAGCCGCCGGTCCGTCCAAACGCGAAGCGGCCGCCGAGCTCGGGGGCTCGGCGGCCGCTTACCACGTCGACGGACTGAGGGCGGGGCGATCGCCGCCGTTCTTCTCTAACAAGCCACCGGGAGCTGTGGGTCACCCCCGGCTCTGGCTCGTTAGGCCCCAGTCCATTATCCCCAGGCCGGATGGCCGTCCCACCTGGTTCGTCGTCGCAGGCGCTGCGACTCGAGTCGGGTCGCGGACCGACCCTTCGCACGGCACTCCGAGGCGCCAGATCGGAGCGGGTAAGGCGCGCGACTGGCCTTACCTGCCCGGACCAGAGTGATCACCGGGATCGCAGACCACCTGTGCCCTTGCCGACATCGGTGGGTCTCCCCCGAATTCCTGTCCGAGCTCGCTGGTCGGTCGTCAGTAGAGCGAGAGGCTCACCTGCGTGTCCGCCCTGCGGTGAGCCCAAGATAGGATTTCGCAAAGTGCCCGCAAGCGCCTGTCTTTCTTCGGCTTAGCTCGCCTCATCCAGGCTGGATGTGGATAGCTAACTCATGTGGAAAGCCCCACCTGTGCCACATCTCCACATCAATGTGGAATTGTGCACGGGGAGCTTTCCACAGTCGGGAAAACCGGACTACGGGCGAGGGGCGCCGGACGGCGTGGCACCGGCGCCGCGCATGGCGGGCCAGTACAGCTGCTGGAAGGTGGTTCGGAAGTATTTGGCCGCGGCGGGGCGATACGACTGGATCGCGGTCTGCACCCGCTGACCCCTCCCGATCCCGTAGCCCCGCAGCTCCTCCGCCTTCTCCGGCGCCGTGAGGGTCGAGAACTGGCTGGTACAGTCGACCAGCTGGCCGCGGAGCACATCCATCGCGCGGTCGAGCTCCGGGAGCACTTTCGTCGGATCCGGGTCGGGGAGCCGGCCGCGCTGGACCACCGACCTGGTCGAGTCGAGCTGGGTGGTCGCGCTCTGGCACCGGTCGGCCAGGGCCCGCGCGCGGGATCGCAGGGAGGCGTCGCTTGCCGTCTGCAGGTCGCGCGCGATGCGCGCCGATGCCGCCTCCACCAGCTGGAGGGAATCCCGGAGCTGGTAGAGGCTGTTCCGCACGGTGAGCTGCGCCTCGGTCAGCTTGGGCTCCGGCTGGACGACGGTCTGGGCGGAGAGCGGCGAGACCCCCGCGGCGAGGGCCGCGAGTGTAACGAGAGTGGAGAACTTCACGGTTCCAATCCTACTTCGATGTATCGGTAGTCGGGTTCCCCATCGGGGACGGAGAGGAGACAGCCGGCACTGGAGGCGGCGAACCAGCCACCGACCAGCGTGCGGGGGACATCCAGCTGGCCCAGGATCGGGCCGAGCCAGCGCCTGAGGTGCCGGACCTCCGGGGCGCGCCGTCCGAGGAGGGCGAGCAACGCTCCGGCCCCGCTGGTGGCGCGGAGGAAGTGCGCCAGGGCGTGGGCCCGCTGGGTGAACTCGACCGCCTTCACCCCGGGCTCGTCGAACAGGACCTTGCCTTCGAACACATCCATCGGCGGCGCATCGAGCCGCGGGCCGAGATAGATATACTGGCGGTGGCCCTCGACCTTGCGCTCGATCACGGCCGCCGCGGTCTCGCCCGTGAGCCGGGCTGCGTGAAGCATATCCTCATCGAGAAGCACACCGGTGGCGCGGGTCCACTCCAGCGCCGCGAGCGCGATCTCCAGGGGGCAGCCCACCGCATCGTCGAAGGCGACGATGCGGGGGGCTTCGCCCGCGCGCAGGATGAAATGGGCAAGCGACTCGGCCCGGTCGGTGAAACTCCGGACCGTGAGGGTCTGGGCGTCGGTCATACCCGGTAAGGTAAGTGACCGACTGGGGTATGGCTAATGGCTACGGTGTCAATTCGCTCTTCGAGTCCACCTTGACGATCCACAGCCCCGAGTTGATGTCCGGAACGTAGATGTAGCCGTCCCGGTAGATCGCGCCCCAGGCATTCGCCGCGTTGGGGACGAAACCCGCCTTGTCTCCCGTGACCACGTGGGCGATTTCCCGGCCCTGCTGCAGGAGGTCCCCCCGAAGTTCACCCGAGATGTCGAGGACCCGGAGCCCGCCCTGGTAGTCCCCGAGGTAGAGCGTGTCGCCGGCAACCCAGACGTTGTGCGTGCCACCGTCCTTCGGCTCGTAGTGGGCCACGATCCGCGGATGCGCCAGGTCGGAGACATCCACCACGTGGAGCCGGCCGTACGCCCGTCCCAGCCCGATCACGCCGCCGCCCTCGGTGGGCCGGGGCTTGGCGGAGAAGACCTCGTCGCCCACGAATACGTACTTGCCGGCGCGCCAGGCCGTATGGGTGCCACGGATGAAGCCGGGGCCACCCACCGCCTCGACCTCCCGGTAGAGGGCGTTGAGATCGTACTTGGTCTGGCTCACCAGCACCGGGTTCTCCGGGCTTCCGCCCTTGACCCCGTTGCCGACGTCGAGGATCACCAGTCCGTCGTTCCAGTAGGAGAGGTAGGCCAGCCCGTCCTTCACGTCGATGTCGTGCAGTGTCCGACCCGCCGAGGGACGCGGCGTCTCCCACCGCGCGACCTGGCGGGGCTTGTAGGGGTCGCGGATGTCGATGACCCGCATCGACCCCGTCGCATCGTCGGTGAGGTAGACGTAGCCCTTGTAGATGTAGGTCGAGTGCACCCCGCCGGTCACCGTCTCGGTGAATTCCGCGATCTGGCGCGGGTGGGCCGGATCCTCGAAGGACAGGACCACGATGCCGTTCTTCCGGTTGGAGGCGCCCTCACGAGTGAGGACCCCGTACTTGCCGTCCTCCGTCGTCATCAGGTCGTTGATGGTCCGCGCGTCCACCACGACCGAGTCGGTGATGAACGGCTTCCCCGGGTCCGAGACGTCGATGGCGTAGGCCCGGTCGGCGATGGTGGTGATGTAGCCGTGCTTCCCATCGGGATGGAGCCAGAACTCGGCCGCCGAATACTTGAGGGGCAGGCGGCCGACGAGGGTCGTCGGCCGGCGCACATCGCGCGGCCGCGCGGTGATCACCGCCTCGGCCGTGCGGCCCGCGAAGGTGGCGTAGACCCGGTAGGTTCCCGCCTCGCTCGCCACGAAACCGGCATCGGTCATTGCCCCGCCACCGGCGCTCACCGACCACTCCGGCCGCGCGTCGCCCAGCACCCGGGTGCCGGCCTTCGCCACGAACCGGAGCGGCACCACATCGCCGGTGCGGGCCTCGGCGCTCGCCGGCTCGACCGACACCTGGGTCACCGGGTTGGGTACCACCGTCACGGCCTGCCGCCAGGTGGCACGCCCCGCCGTCGCGGTGAGCGTCGCCTGCCCTCCCGCCTTGCCGGTGACCCGGCCATCGGGCGTCACCGCAACCACCGCCGGCTTGTCGGAAGTCCAGCGAACTTCGTCGTAGCGGCGATCGTCGTTCGCCGCGTACGGGGTCGCCTCGAGGGCCACCGACTGCCCGAGGTACAGCCGGCTGATCGCCGGGGCCACCACGAGCCTGCTCGCAGGCTGGGGCAGAATGGTGACCCGGCCGAATGCCGTCGTCGGACGGCCGCCACTGTTTGGGCGGATCATGGCGGTGACGGTGATCGTGCCCGTCGCCCCGCCGGTGACGAGGCCGGTGGAGTCGACCGAGCCCTCGAAGAAGCCGCCGGCCGCGAACCAGCTCACCTTCGCGGGGACCACCCGGCCCCCTTCGTCGTAGCCCACCGCCTGAAGCCGCAGGGTATCCCCGACCAGCACCGCCGCCTCCGCGGGCTGGATTTCCGCCCGGGCAATCACGGATGCCGGCGGCTTCGGCGGCGCGGGAGGCGGCGGTGGGGCGGGCTGCTGCTGCAGCGCTGCCAGGACGATGGCAACGAACATGAAGACCTCTTGTTGGAGTGCGAGCCCGGAATCTACCCGACACGAACCGGGGCGCTACCGGCCTCGAGATACCCGTCTCCCAGTCAGGCAGATGCCTTCTTGACAGAACCCCGGACGGACTAGAGGTTATCGCCTTGGACCGTCACTGCCGTCACGCCCTGTGGACAACTGCCAAACGACTTGGCGCTGGTCACGCTTTCTCGACCGGCGTTTTGCTTTGCCCCAGCCATTCCGGCCGGGGTGTTTTCCGGAGCCGGTGAGCTCCCAATACCGAGGTAAGAAGCAATGGCGAAGGGTACCGTGAAGTGGTTCAACGATGCGAAGGGGTTCGGCTTCATCGCCCAGGAAGGTGGCAAGGATGTCTTTGTCCACCATACCGCGATCATGATGGAGGGCTTCCGCAGCCTCGCCGAGGGCGACCAGGTGGAGTTCGATATCGTCGAGGGACCGAAGGGGCTCCAGGCGTCGAACGTCCGCAAGGCCTGACCGAGCGGTTCGCCTTCCCAATCGTCCCCGGGGCACGGGGGCCAGACCAACGGCCCCGGGGACCTCGCTCCCGGCGACTACTGCCGGCCCGCCGGAGCGACGATATTCAGATCATGCGTCCAACCGTAGCAACCCTCGCCCTTGGGCTGGCGCTGGCCGTGCCGCTTCGCGGGCAGACCGCTTCCACCCTGCCGCCACTCAGCTTCCTTGGCTTCGAGGCGGGCGCCCGTCTCGATGCCGTGAGCCAGCAGGTCCAGGCGCTGGGGGGCACGGGGCTTCGCTGCGATCGCTCCCGGCGCGACCGCTCGGTGAGCGAGTGCCGGGCCACGCTCTTCGATCCGGTCTGGAGCCGGCCGGTCTCGCTCTGGCTCTCGGCCATGGACAGCGCCACCGGCGTCCTCACGCTGTCGGGACCGGTCACCGGCGAGCAGCTCGACAGCTGGAAGACCGAACTCGAGACTGCGTACGGCGGGGTGGGGGCCAGGGTGCAGGGCCCGCAGTGGATGCTCCAGTGGGTGCGCCAGGGCCGGATGATGCGCCTCACCTGGCGGGTGGACAACAACGCCAAGGTCGCATCGGTGAGCCTGATCGACGGCTGGGTTCTGGACGACTGGGGCCGCCGGCGCGATCTGCAGCCCACCGCCGAACCCAGGCCGGCCAGGGAGCCCGCTCGCACGAAGGCGGCACCGCGCGATACCGCACCGGTCCTCGTGCCGGAACCCGCGGGTGAGCACTCCTCACCCGAGTAGCCGCACCAGGAAGCTTCCCTCGCCCGCTTCGAGATCGTAGCCCCGCACCAGCCGACCCTCCTCCTTGAGGCGCCGGAGGAGGCTCCGCACCCGGGTGCGGATCGGTGCCGCGCCACCGGAACGGCCCCGCCCGGTGACGATCCGGACGATGGCGCCCGGCCGGGCCCGCGCCTGTGCCGCGAGAAAGCGCTCGGTGTTGCTCACCGCCTCGAGGACCCGCTGGCCGTGGAGATCAAACTCCGCCGCCGGGGTGCCGATGATCCAGTCAGCCATGGCGTGGTCGCCTCATTGCCTGAGCCCAGACCAGCCGCTAGCCTTCAGCCGGCTTGTCGAAGGTTTCTTAACCGCCCCAGAGAAATGCTCCTCAACAGCCTCCGGCGCATCAACTACGCCGCGGTCATCTGCTCCGTCGGTCTCATCTCCGCCATGGCAGCGCTGTCGGTCGTTGCCCTGCGCCAGACCACGCGACAGACCACCGAGGACGTGGAATCCCTGCAGCAGGGAACGACCCTTGGCAGCACCCTCGTCTCGGCGGTTCTCACCGAGATCGGAGCCGCCGAGGAGTACCTCACCACCCCGAGCCCGGCCGTCAAGGCGGAGTTCATCAGCAACGGGGACTCGGCCTACATGTACCAGGCCCGGCTCCGTGACCTGCCCCACTTCGACGCGGGTGACCGCCGGCTGATCAACCTGATCGCCGCCACCCAGGCGAACCTCGAGGTCGCGTACGCGAACGCCCACGCGCTGGCGGATCTCGGCCGGGGGGCCGAAGCGCGCCTCGTGGCCACCCGGGCCAAGACCGCCGCCGACAGCCTGGTCCAGGCGGTCCGGGAGCTGAGCGTCGAACAGGGCCGGCACGCGATGGAGCGGGCCACCGCGCTCCGCTCCCGCGCGGGGTCCTACCAGAAGCTCCTCATCGCCGGCGCCATTCTCGCCGTCATCATCGCCGTCTCGGCGGGCCTCGCCTTCGTCCGGCTGGTCGACCGCCAGCTCACGCGCCTCAGCGCCTCGGCCGACCGCTTCGGCGCCGGCGACCTCCGTCCCGCCGAGGTCGGGCAGATGCCGGAGGAGCTGGCGCGGCTCGCGCACGCGATGGACAACATGGCGGCCCGGCTCCGCGCCGTGGTCGGCACGGTGATCAAGGAATCGCAGCAGCTCGCGGCGAGCGCGGGCGACTTCTCCGCGATGAGCGAGGAGATCGCGGCCTCGAGCGGCCAGATCTCCGCCGCGATGCTCAAGATCTCGAGCGGCGCCGAGCACCAGGTCATGGGGATGAGCGAGGCGGACCAGCTGCTGGGGCGCCTGCGCGAAGCCTCGGCGACCAACGCGGAGGCGGCCCAGCGGGTGGTGCGGCTGGCCGAGGAGATCCGCCGCACCGCCCTCCGCTACCGCCAGGATGTCGAGGCCGCGCGGAGCACCCTGCTCGACGTCCAGGGCGTGGTGCAGACCAGCGCCCAGCAGGTGCGGGCCCTGGTCCAGCAGTCGGAATCGATCACCGCGTTCATCGACCTGATCAAGCAGATCTCCTCCCAGACCAACCTGCTCGCCCTCAACGCCGCCATCGAGGCGGCCCGCGCCGGAGAACATGGACGCGGCTTCGCCGTGGTGGCCGAGGAGGTGCGCCAGCTCGCCGACAGCAGTGCCCGCGCCGCGGAGGAGGTCACCAAGACGGTCGACTTCATCCGGACCCAGGTCCGGGAGGTCGCCGAGACCATGCAGGTCGGCACCACCAAGGTGGCCGGGATCGGCTCGGTGGCGCAGGCCGTGGTCCAGGGTCTCGACGCGATCGGGTCGGCCGTGGGCGAGGTGCAGACCGCGGCCCGGGCGTTGTCGGACCAGGCAAGCCAGAATCGGGATGTCGTGGGAGAACTCGCCGGCCGGACGGCCCTGGTGAGCCGTGCCGCCGCCGAACATGCCTCCTCGAGCGAAGAGGTCTCGGCAGCGGCGGAAGAACAGAGCGCCTCGACGGAGGACATGGCTGCCTCGGCCGGGGCGCTCCTGGATGCCAGCACCCGACTCAGCAAGGTGGTCGGGGAGTTCAAGACCTGAGGAGGGGGCCTACTTCCGCTTCTTGATCGCCTTTTTGGGCGCGGCCTTGGGCTTGAGCTTCGCCTTGGCCTTCACGGCCTTACCCTTCTCCGCCGCCTTCTCCGCCCGCCGCTGCGCCGCTTCCCGGACCTCGATGAGGACCCGGTCGCCCTCTTCCTGGCCGACCAGTCCGCGGCGGGTGGCGTACTTGATCAGCTCCTCCGCATCGGCCAGCTGGAACTCACCCACGCGCGCCGCGGCGCGGATGATGTTGAGGAGGGCGTCCGCCACGGGGCTCCGCAGCACGTTGGCAATACCCGGCAGCGTCTCCAGCAGCGTCGAAATCTGGGAGGCGCCAAGTTCCGAGGCCAACCCACCCTCCTGGTGAATGCCCTGAACCCGCGCCGGCAGGCGCCGGGGGGTCAATTGGGCGGCAACGTACCATGCAGGCCTTGGGGAGTCAAGAATTTTGCTGAGTAGTACTTACCGCTACTAATCTACGGTGTTCGGTCGGTCCAAGCCCGCAAATGCCGCGGGGTCAAGGCGTTCGCCCTGACCCCGCGGAGGCCTTTACTGCCCAGCCTTTTCAGAAGGTGTACCGCAGCATCGCGCTGGCATCCCAGGCGAAGATCGAACTCGACGATCCGCTGTCGGTGAGCCGGATCGAGCCGGCGTCGACACGGCCGGACGGCACGAAGGCCAGCGCCGGTGACAGCTGGATTCGGAGGCCGGTCCCGGCGCCGTAGAGGCTGCCCTTGCCGGTCTCGGGGGACCAGAGCCGCGCCTCCACCATCGGCTCGAGCGAGAGCTTCGCGCCGAGCGGGAAGGCACCGGCGACCCCGCCCGTCAGGATGTTCTCCTTCCCCCCGATCACACCGTTGGAGGAACTCGACCTGGCCCGGTGGTAGTTCCAGGCGTAGAAGGAGACCGTGCCACTCCCGGCCGGCGCCACGAGGCTCGCGTCGACGATGAAGCGATTGCCGGGCGAGTAGGTGCCGCTGCTGCCTGTCCCCGGGGTGAGTTCGTCGTTGGAGAACGTGCTGAACGTGCCGCCGATGGTGAACCGGCCCTTCCCCACCAGCCGGTCGACGCCGAGACGGACCCGGCCTTCGAGACCGGGCTGGTACTTGAGGTCGGGATCACTGCCGTCGTTGAAGGGCTTGTATTCCCCGGTGTAGCGGAGGCTGCCGGAGATGCCGACGTTCCAGTCACCCAGGCTCGTCGCGGCGGCCAGGCCCGGTGTGACCGAGGCGGCGGTCCCGTAGGTGTTGACCGGGAAGAGCAGGAAGTTCGAGGTGGCGCCCGCGGCGATGCCGAACTGCTGCTGGGTCGTGGTCTCCTTGCCGGTGGGGAGGTTCACCACCACGCTCGCCACGATCGCGTCGTTGCCGAGGACGTAGGCGAGCCGAAGCTGGGTATCGGTGAGGCTCGAAAAGGTCTCGGTCCCGCCGCCGGTGCTCTTCACCGAGGTGCTGGCGTACCAGGTCCCGATATCGAACGAGAACCGCCGTCCGAGCGGCACGGCGATGGCGATGGGCACCGCGATCTGGCGCACGTGATCGACCCCGAACTTGCTGTCGAACCCGTACTGGCGCGCCTCGACGCCCGACACGGCCGAGGCCTGCGGGTAGAGGTTGGTCTGCGCCGTCAGGAGGGTGGGGAGGGCGGCCAGCAGGGCCGCGGCGCCGGTGGCGCGGAGCATGGGCGCGGTCATGGGCGAGTGATGATGATGACGATGGTGCCGAAGAGACCGCCACCCGGAACGTCATTCCCGGTGGCCTCGGGGAGATCGGGCTTGGTGCCGGGCCCGCGCGAGATCGGGGCCGGTCCCATGCGGCTCACCACGGTGGACCCGGTGCTCGGGCTGGTGTTGAGGACGCCGTCACGCAGGATCGCCCAGCGGTTCGAGCCGGCCTCGCCCTCGGGCCCGCGCGGCGGCTCCTGGCCGCCGGCGCCCGCGAGCTCGGAGGGGCTGACCTGCTCGGTGGCGGCGATCCGCTGTGCAGCGGTCTGCTTGTCGCGCGCGGCGCGGAAGTTGGGGTCGCGCGCCACCGCGGCGCTGTAGTTCTCCGCCGCGCTCTTCCAGTCGCCCCGGTCCTCGGCCTCGAGGCCTCGGCTGAAGGCGAGGAAGGCCTGGAGGTCGGCGGTG
>DASZPT010000088.1:0-3529 GCA_035549935.1 Gemmatimonadales bacterium | reverse complement strand
TGGAGGACTCGGCCACCGCCGAGATCTCGCGGATGCAGCTGCAGCAGTGGGTGCGGCTCGAGGTGAAGCTCGCGGACGGGTCGATCCTCACCCGCGCGCGATACGGGCAGATCCGGCAGGAAGAGCTGGCGGGGCTGCTGGCGCAGCGGCCGGACGGCGGGAAGCTGCACGAGGCGGCGGCCCTGCTCGACCGGCTGGTGGATCAGCCGATCCCGGAGGAGTTCCTGACGCTGGGGGCGTACGAGTACCTGGAGTGAGGAGTGAGGCGAGAGAAGAGAGGCGCCGCTGCGTCGAACCTCTCGGACCCCTCACTCCCGCTCGACCACCCGCTTCGGCTTCAACCCGAACCGTTCCATCCGCCGGTACAGCGTGCTCCGCGTCACGCCGAGCCGGGCCGCGGCCTCGGCCATGGTGCGGGACTCGCGGACGACCCGCATCAGCTCCGCGTCCTCCTGGTCGATCGCCGACCCGGTCGAGTCGGCGGCGCCGGCGTACGCTTCGCGGATGAAGCGGGGGAGGTCGGCCAGGCGGACCTGGTGCGTCGTCGCGAGCAGGATCCGCCGCACCACATTCTTGAGCTCGCGCACATTCCCCGGCCAGTGATAGGCGGAGAGGGCCTCGTAGACCGCGGGCTCGACATGCACGCCGAGCCGGCCGAGATCGCGGGCGCCGGCCTCGAAGAAGCGGCGGGCGTAGACCGGGACATCCCCCGGATGGAAGGGAATCCCCTCGGTGCCGTAGCGCGGCGCGCCGCCTTCCAGCACCAGGCAGCCACCCACCACCACCCGCCCCTGCCGGACCGGGAACCACATCGCGGTGCGCCGCGCGTTCACCACGATCGGCGTGGCCTCGGCCGCGAGCCCGTCGCCCGACTGGCGCACCAGCAGGGCCAGCGATTCCGCCAGCTCGGTCGACACCGAGGGCGACGCGCCCACCACGCGCCCGCCCCGGTCCAGGGCGACGATGCTGTCGCCCGGGTAGCGGGCGGCGAGGTCGGTGAGGCTCTGCAGGGTGAGATAGCGGCGCTCCACCTCGCGCGCCGCGAGCGTCTGCTCGATCGCGACCACCAGCGCCAGCGCGAGGTTCAGCGTGTGCGGGTGGGCGTACTCCCGGAAGCCGCTGATGTCGAGCACCCCCGCGACCTGGCTGGTCGCCGGATCGTGGATCGGGACCGCGGCGCAATGCCAGCGCTGCCAGCGTTCGACGTAATGCTCCGCCCCGACGATGTGGGCCGGCGCACCGGTGGCCAGCGCGGTGCCGGGGCCGTTGGTCCCCACCGCTTCCTCGGTCCAGAGCCCGCCCGGCCGGAAGTTGATCTCGGCCAGTCCCTCGAGGGCGGCGGGGTCGCCCTCGCAGGCGAGCATCCGCGCCTCGTGGTCGAAGAGGGTCAGGACGTGGCCGATCCCACTGAAGGAGTGCTGGTGCCGCGCGACCGCCTCGCCGGCGACGACCAGCCAGTCCGACCGTTCGGCCGCCCCCACGAGGTCATCCGGCGTGAAGACCACCGGCGCCGCGCCGAGATCGGGGCGCACCGCCGCGCCCGCGCTCCGGCGCCAGGAATCCTGCACCAGGCTCCGCACTCCGCCCGCGCGCACCGCCGCCAACGGCCCGGTGCTCCCGCCGACCAGCACACCCCAGTGCCGCTCCAGCTCTCGCTGGGCATCGGGGCCGAAGGGGATGGGCTGGTAGTCGGACATCGGTGGAGGCTCCGGAGGCGAGCAGCGCGGGGACCCTGACAATGTTGTTCCCCGGCACCACCGGGGCAAGACACGGCCGGCGCGACATTTGTCGCGCGACGCTTGCCGTCGCCCTTCATGATTCCTACCGTCGGGTCAGCCTTCCACGATGGCGCCGGCCGGCCCTTCCCCGGGCGGCGCCTACAACGACCTCCGGAGGTTTTCATGACAAACGTCGCCTCGCGACCCGAGGGAGCGACCCTCCCGACATCCGCCGCCGGCTTCGCCCCGTCCGTTCCGCTCCGCGCCCGCTACGACAACTGGATCGGCGGGGAGTACCGCCGGCCGGTGCGGGGGCAGTACTTCACCAACCCGACGCCGATCACCGGGAAGCCGCTCTGTGAAGTCGCCCGGTCCACCCACGAGGACGTGGACCTGGCCCTCGACGCGGCGCACGCCGCGGCACTCAGCTGGAACCTCACCTCCCCCACCACCCGCTCCAACATCCTGCTCAGGATCGCGGACCGGATGGAGCAGCACCTCGAGACGCTGGCCTGGATCGAGACGCTGGACAACGGGAAGCCGATCCGGGAGACCCGGGCCGCCGACCTCCCGCTCGCCGTCGACCACTTCCGCTACTTCGCCGGCGTGCTCCGGGCGCAGGAGGGGAGCCTCGGCGAGCTGGACCACGACACGGTCGCCTATCACTTCCACGAACCGCTCGGCGTGGTGGGCCAGATCATCCCCTGGAACTTCCCGCTCCTCATGGCCACCTGGAAGCTTGCGCCCGCCCTCGCGGCCGGGAACTGCGTGGTGATCAAGCCGGCGGAGCAGACCCCGGTGTCGATCATGGCGTTCATGGAGCTGATCGCCGACATCCTGCCGAGCGGCGTGGTCAACGTGGTGCAGGGCTTCGGCGTCGAGGCAGGGAAGCCGCTCGCCTCGAGTCCCCGGATCGCCAAGATCGCCTTCACCGGCGAGACGACCACCGGGCGGCTCATCATGCAGTACGCCGCCGAGAACCTGATCCCGGTGACGCTCGAGCTGGGCGGCAAGTCGCCCAACATCTTCTTCGCCGACGTGATGGAGGCGGACGACGACTTCTTCGACAAGGCGCTCGAGGGATTCGCGATGTTCGCCCTCAACCAGGGCGAGGTCTGCACCTGTCCTTCCCGGGTGCTGGTCCAGGAATCGATCTACGACCGGTTCATCGAGCGGGCGGTGGCGCGGACGAAGGCGATCGTCGAGGGGAACCCGCTCGACCCGGCGACGATGATCGGCGCCCAGGCCTCCAACGACCAGCTCGAGAAGATCCTGAGCTACATCGAGATCGGGAAGCAGGAAGGGGCGAAGGTGCTCACCGGCGGCGCCCGACGGGTCCACCCCGGCGAGCTCAAGGACGGCTACTACGTCCAGCCGACGATCTTCGAAGGCCACAACAAGATGCGGATCTTCCAGGAGGAGATCTTCGGCCCGGTGGTCTCGGTGACGAAGTTCAAGACCATCGACGACGCCCTCGCCATCGCGAACGACACGCTCTACGGCCTCGGCGCCGGGGTCTGGAGCCGCGACATCAACACCTGCTATCGCATGGGCCGTGCGATCAAGGCCGGCCGGGTCTGGACCAACTGCTATCACGCCTACCCGGCGCACGCCGCCTTCGGTGGCTACAAGCAGTCGGGGATCGGCCGCGAAACGCACCGCATGATGCTCGATCACTACCAGCAGACCAAGAACCTGCTGGTGAGCTACAGCCCGAAGAAGCTCGGGTTCTTCTAGGCCGATGGTCGAGCGGGTCGCCATCACGCCCGCGGCCGAGGCCGTGCTCCGCCAGCTGGTGGCGGAGCACGGCC
>DASZPT010000087.1:0-3307 GCA_035549935.1 Gemmatimonadales bacterium | reverse complement strand
GTGCGGTGGGCTCCCCCGAGGCCGCCGTCCCCGGGTCCAGCGCCCGCGAAAACGCGACCGCCATCGCCCGGTGGTAGGCCCGGATCTCCACTTCAGCGCCGGAGGTATGGACGGCACCGCCGCCGAGCTGTTCCGCGTGCGACACCAGCGGCCCGAGCCGCCGGGCGATATCGGCAGCTGGTTCGTTGAGCGCCCTGCCGATATCGGGGACGCTGTAGCGGTTCACCCACGCCGCGGCGCGCCGCATCTCGGCCAGCTCCGACTCGAGCACGGAGTCGGCGGCATGGAACGGGAGGGGTCGCGGGATGTCCTCCCGCAGCTCCACCCGGGACCTCCGCGGCCGGGTGCGCCCGAGATTCGGCTGACGGAACGGGATCGTCAGGTTGAGGCTCAGCAGTTGCCCCCGGGCGGGGGTCCATTGCAGCCGGAGGTCGCTGCCATTGCCGACGATCCCTCCCCGCCTGACCGGAGCGACGAAGGTCAGCACGAATGCGGGCTTGAGGGTCGCGGCCGGGAGATCGATGCCACCGCCAAGCCGGAAGAAGTGGCTCAGCACGAGCCCGCGGAGGCCGCCGTCGACATGGCTGTCGATCGTCCTGGCATACGCTTCGAGACTGACACCGCCCAGCTCGGTCACCGGGTTGCCCAGGTCCCGGTAGACCCCGAGGCCGCCCTGCGCCTCCAGCTCGTGCTCCCCGCGAAGCCCGGCCCCAACGCCGAGAGTGACGTACGGTTTGTAGACCGCCGGCAGGCCGAGCGAGTGGACATAGCCCCCGAGCTCGGGAGGCAGCGTGTCCTGGGCGGGGAGAGGCGCCGCCGTCAACGTCGCCACGACGGAGGCAGCCAGGAACACGAGGCGTGACCCGGCTGCGGATGGCACCGCGCCAGCGGGAGTGTTCTGCACCACATGCCTCACACATGCCACTGCCATGCGGGGTAACCTGGCTCAGGCTCCATGAACCCGGGCTGAACCCTCGTTGAAGGTCCGGCCCCCCGTGAACCACCATTCAGCCGCGATTCAGTTCGGCTTCGGTGGCAGCGGGGATTTTCCTCGGTGAGGGATTCCCGACATGGGCCCCGGTCCGAGTCGGCGCGATCCCTGTGGTGGGTGACTTCCTCTGGTGACCGGGGCCCTCGCCGCCATGCGCGGTTTGGCGCTCGTGCTCGTGCTGGTGTTCTCCCGGTCCCCGGCAGATACCGTGGACTCGGTCCTGATGGTGCTGAGTCCGGCGCTCGCCGAGCCCAGGGGGGTGACCCTGCTCCGGGGCACTGGCTGGCGGGGCCTGTGGGGTGATTCCATCCGCCTTCCCCTGGTGCATGCGGAGCAGATCGGTGGCGGGATCGCCTGGGCCGCCCCCGACTCCACGACCGCCCCCGGCGCGGTTGCCCTCCAGGGCGCCGATGGCCAACGCTACCTGGCGATGCCGGTGGTTCGCGACCTGGTCAACACCGAGGTACCACCCCGGCTCCGCGGCACGGCCGTCGGCCGCACGCTGCGCGATCTTCTCGCCACAACCCATCCCACGGCGCCTCTTGCCGCGGGAGCGCTCTACCAGGCCCTGGGCCTGGACGTGATCGTGCCGCGGCTGCTGCTGCTGGCGGAGGACGCCTCGCTTCCCCCGGCACTCCAGCCGCTGGCGGGCCACCCGGTGTGGCTCTCACCCGACCCCGCCGCCGGGGCGACGCCCTTCGGGCGGTTCCGCCGGGTGATGACCAGCGAGCAGTTACTCACCTTCCTCCGGGAACAGCCCGGCCTCAGGATCGATCTGCCTCGCTTCCTGGCGGCACGTCTCCTGGACCTGGTGCTGGGAGACCGCAGCCGTGGCCCGGCCCACTGGCTCTGGGGCGAGGAAGTCGACGCCGCCGGACCGCTCTGGGTCCCGATCGCGATCCACCAGGAGGAGGCGTTTCTCCGGGCGGACGGGGGAAGTCGACTGCTGCTTTCGCGCGTGGCGCCGGGGTACGGCGTGTTCGGGTCGTCGCTGCCGGATATCGCCGGCCTCGCGGCGACGGCGGACGACCTGGACCGCCCCCTGCTCGCGCGGCTGGACCGGGTCACCTGGGACAGCGTGACCGCACAGCTCGCCGACCGCCTCACGGCCGGGGCGATCCAGACCGCGATCGCACAACTCCCACCGCCCCACCAGTCGGGCTCCGGTCCCCTGATCAGCGCCGCCCTGCTCGCCCGGCGGGCGTCGCTGCCCCGGACCGAAGCCCGGTTCTACCGCCTGCTCACCCGGTATGCCGACATCGAGCTGACGGACTCCGCCGAAGAGGTCCGGCTGGAGCGCGAGTTCAACGGCGACGTGGACGTCCGGGTGACCAGCGGTGGTCGCGAGACGCTCCGCCGCCGATTCCGTGCGAACGAGACCGAGGAGCTCCGGCTGCACCTGGGCCGGGGTGGTGACCGGGTGACGCTCGCGGGAGCCGATCGCGGTGGGGTCGGCATCCGGCTCACCTCCAGCGACGGCGTACGGCTGGTGCGTGAGGCAAGCGCCGTCACCCGCCGGGTCGTGCTCTATGCCCGGACGGGGGAGGCCCGGCTCTCTCCATCGGACGCGGTCCGGGTGGTGCCGGAGACACGCGCTCGGTGGCACCGCTGGCAGGGTGTCGGGCAGCCGCCCGACCATCCCGACTGGGGCGTGCGGCGGAGTCCTGTGGTGGGCGTCGAGGTGGGGCACGACGTCGGTGTGTCGGGGTTGCTCGGCATGCAGTGGATGCGCTACGGCTTCGGCCAGCCGAACTATCGCCAGCTGCTTCGGGTGGAGCTCGCGTATGCCACCCGGCCGAAGGACATCGCGGTCGGAGGGAGCTTCGAGCGGCGGGACGTCCTGCGGCACCTGCATCTCTTCACCGCGCTGCGATACAGCGGGATCGATGTGGTGCGCTACTATGGGCCGGGGAACGAGACGGCGCGACCCCAGGACCTGGACCGGACCCGGGCCGTGGTACGCGACCTGTCGGTGGAGGCCTCGGTGGGCATCTCCTCCCGGCCGCAACTCGAGTTGCGGGTCGGACCGGTCCTTTCCGTCGGGCGCACCGACACCTCCGCCGTGGGGCGGCTGCTCACGCGGGACCGGCCCTATGGCTCGGGCCGGTTCACGGCGGTGGGACTCGCAGCGGGGTTCCGCTACGCTCCCGGGCGCGCCGCCTACGAACGGGGCCTCGGAGTCCGGGTGGGTGTCGAGGCCTCGGCCTATCCGGGCTGGCTCGATGTGCGCCGGGGCGGGTTCGGTCGCATCGGCGGGACGGTGGAGGGCTCCTGGACCCCCGCTCCCGCCAGCCGTCTCATGCTGCGCTCCCGCCT
>DASZPT010000086.1:0-1947 GCA_035549935.1 Gemmatimonadales bacterium | reverse complement strand
CCCGGCAGGAGCAGGAACGGGAGGTACGCCACGATGTTGGTGACGGTGGCGTACATGATCGCCGTCGCGAGCTTGGTGGGTCCGAGCCAGGCGGAGACGATCGAGGGATGGCCGAGGGCGAGGTCGCGCTTGATGGCATCGCCCGCGACGACCGGGTCATCCACCAGCAGGCCGAGCGCGATGATGAGCGACGCGATCGAGACCTGCTGCAGGTCGATCCCCAGCACCGACATCATGCCGAAGGTCATGGCGAGAGTCAGCGGGATGGAGATCGCCATGAGGAGCGCGGAGCGCCACTCCCAGAAGCCCACCAGCGCCACCAGGATCACGAGGATGATCGCCTCGACCAGGCTGTCCATCAGGAGGTCGACACTCTCCTGGACCTGGCGCGGCTGGTCCGAGGTGCGGGCCATGATGAGGTCCTCGGGCAGCCGGTCGCGCACCCGCGCCAGCGCGGAGTCTACCGAGCGGCCGAACTCGCCGATCCTGGCGCCGGCCCGCATCTCGACGCTCAGCGTCACCGCCCGGCTCCGGTGCCAGCGCCCCTCGGCGTCGATCGCCGAGAAGTAGTTGAGGTACGACGCCGGGGTCCGGTAGGCGCGGTCGACGTTGACCAGGTCGCGGAGGTAGAGCGGCGAGCCGGCCTTCGAGCTGCCGACCACCACCCCGCCGATCTCGCCGGCCGAGGTGAACTCCCCGCTCGCGGCCACGGCGACGGTCTTGCCCTGCACCTCGGTGGCGCCCGCGGCCGCGGGGATGTTCCGGGCGCTCATGATGTCCTTGAGCCGCGCGGGCCCGAGGCCGTACGAGGCGAGCCGTTCCTGCGAGAAGGTGAGCAGCACCTGCTCGTCGAGGAGTCCCTTCCGGCTCACCTTGGTGACGATCGGGATGCTCTGGAGCGTCCGCCGGATGAGATCGGTGTATTCGTCCAGCTCCTTGTAGCTGTACTTCTCGCCCGCCCGCTCCCGGAAGCGCGCCGCCGTCTCTGCGGGATCGTGGATCACGATGCCGGGCCAGGCGTCGGGATGGAACTCCGACTGGTGCAGCGTCCGCTCGGTGAACGCCTGGGTGTAGACCAGGAGCGCGGTATCGCTCAGCGGGGTGATCCCGTCCACGCCGATGAAGCCCGGCCCCCAGAGGAGGTGCGCGTCGCGGAAGGTGCCGTCACGCGTCACGGCGGCGAGGAAGAGGTCCGCCACCGGCTTGAGGTTCGTCTGCGCCTCGGTCGCGGGGCCGTTGAAGACCAGGGCAGTGCGCTGGCCCGGCACCCGGGTCCGGGCGCGGGCCGCGCGGATCGTGTCGGCCACGGCGCGGGCCCGGAGCGCGATCGCCGCCTCGCTCGCCCGCGGACTCGCCACGGTGAGCATCAGGGCCGCGGTGGCGCCGAAGTCGCGGATGAACTCGACCGGCTGGGCCCCCTGGGGGAGGTCCTTGATGCCGTCGAGCCGGAGCTTGATGTCGTCGAATTCCTTGGCCGGGTCCTCGGTCTCGTCCTTGAGCGTCACGGTGACGAAGGTGACGCCGAGCCGGGTGGTCGAGGTGATCTCCTTGACCTTCACGTTCTCGGCGATGGTCTCCTCCATCCGCCGGGTGACCAGCTCCTCGACCCGGGTCGCGTCGACCCCCGGCCACTTGCCGATGGCCATCGCCACCTTCACCGGGATGTCCGGATCCTTGCGCTGCGGCATCCGGAGGTAGCCGAAGAGCCCCCAGAGCATCGTCGCCACCAGCGCCATCCACGCGATGTGCCGGTTCTCGGTGAAGAACCGGGCGGTGTTGTGGGTGTTGGCGATCATCCAGTCGTCGGAACGGTGTGCCATGTTCGTTTGCGCCTTACGCATTGTGAATTCGGGCGGGTAGGCGGGTAGGCGGGTAGGAGCACCGTGCTCAAACCGGACCTCCGCGTCGCTCCCGCACCTGTACTCGGAACCCAGACCACTACCCGCC
>DASZPT010000085.1:0-11567 GCA_035549935.1 Gemmatimonadales bacterium | reverse complement strand
CACCGGGACCGGCGCCTCGAGCACATGCGCGGTCAGGAGTGCCTGCGCCGAGCTGCCGGTGAACGGGGTCGTGCCGGTGAGGAGTTCATAGGCCACCACGCCCAAGGCGTAGATGTCCACCCGCTGATCGAGATCGGGTGCGGCGGTGGCCTGTTCCGGCGCCATGTAGGCCGGCGTCCCGAGCGCCACGCCGACGGTCAGGGTGCCCGAGCCGCCCGGCCCGCTCGCCGCCACCGCCTTGGCAACCCCGAAGTCGGTGACCAGCGCATGGCGGCCCGAGAGCAGGATGTTGTCGGGCTTGATGTCGCGGTGGACGATGCCCTTCCGGTGCGCATAGGCGAGGGCATCGGCCACGTCGGTCAGGATCCGGATGACCTCGGCCGGGGCCAGGCGCCCTTCGCGTACCAGCCGGACGCGAAGCGACTCGCCCTCGATGTAGGGCATGACGAGGTAGAGGGTGTCACGGACCGCGCCGGAATCGAGCAGGGGGACGATGTGGGGGTGCTGGAGCCGGGCGGCAATCTCGATCTCGCGGAGGAACCGCTCGGCGGCGATCGTGGCGGCATACTCCGGACGCAGGAGCTTGATCGCCACCTGCCGCCCGTGCCGGGTATCGTCCGCCTGGTAGACGGCGGCCATGCTCCCGCCGCCGAGCTCGCGCCGGACGACGAAATGAGAGCCCAGCAGCTGCTGCAGGTCGCCCGGCGAGAGACTCATGATCGCGCGTGTGGGGGTGCCGCAGAATAGACCGGGCGGAGGCTCAGCGGGAGAGGTGCATCAGCCAGGTGTCGGCCTGGTGCCCGTGCATGTTGAGCAGCGCACGCCGGCCGTCCGGTGTCACCTCGAGGACGTCGAGGTCAGGGGGGAAGTGCGCCAGGGCCCGGACCGGCCCACCGTCCACCGGAATCCCCACCACCTCGACCGAGTCGTCGAGGTAGGTCGATCGTGCCGCGAAGACGAGACGCCCATCCTGCGACCAGCCGAGTGGCTTCGCGATGCCGGCGAGGATCTGGCGCCCCCGTCCGTCACGAAGATCGACCACATCGAGGCCCTGCCTGCCGTTGCCGCGGTTCCAGGCGAAGACCAGGGAGTGCCCGTCCGGCGACCGCCTGGGCCAGAGAGTCCAGCCCGTGTCGTTGACGCCAGGGAGGGGTCGCGGCGCGCCGGACCCGAGGGAGAGGATCTGCAGGGAGCGGTTCCCCGGCCGTGGTGCGACCAGCGTCGTGTCGTCGATCCATTCGGGAGTCGCTCCCGCCCCGCCATAGAACCGGGTCTGCGCGGTGAGGTCGGCGAGGGTGTAGATCCGGACACCGATGCCGCTGTCCGGCGTCAGAATCCCGGCGAGCACCCGCTTCCCGTCTGGCGACCACGACACCCCGAGCCCCTCGGGAAATCGGCCCAGGTCCAGCGCCTGCCCCGGCCCGACCGGGAGGATCTGCAGCGTCCCCCCGTCGGTCTCATTCCGGATGGCCGCGAAGAAGCGCCCGTCCGGCGAGAGGCGGCCGAGTCCGTAGGTGGCCGATCCGGCGGTGAGCGGGGTCGGGCTCCCGCCCCTCGACCAATCGTCGAACGCGACGGCGGCCAGATTGGACCACTCGTGCCGCAGGGTATAGACCAGCTGGGTCCCATCGGCGGAGACCGAGACCGGGCCTGGGAACGAGATATCGACGTCGGGACTCCCGACGGCGAGGCCGGCCCGGACGAGGACCGGCGCGGACGCGATCGTCCCCTTTCCCGAAAGCTCCAGCCGGTAGAGATCCATGAGCCCGGTGGCCCCCCGCAGGTAGAAGAGGGCGTGACGCCGGCCGTCCCATGCCGGCGTGCCGATCGCCACCGAGTCCTCGAGCGTCGCCGCCACCCGCAGGTCCTCGGCCGAGATGACGACCAGGCGCGCCCCGGCACCGGTCTCGCGAAAGGCCGCCGCCGCCACCCACCGGCCATCCGCCGACCAGGCCGGCGGACTGAACCACCAACCCGGCTCGAGCGGCGCGCTGATCGCCGCGCCGGTTGCGAGGTTCCGGACCCGCATCTTGAGCCCACCCTGTGGCAGGTCGAACACGCGGTTCCCGTCGGGCGAGGGGACCGACCAGGGAGACACCTTCACCAGCTTCACCGGGCCGCCCAGCCGTGGCACCGTCTGGATGTAGACGGCTCCAGCGTCGAAGGCGTACGCCCGGATCTCGGCCCCGTCGCCCGACCAGGTCACGTGTCCCATCCGCCCCGCGTGGGCCAGCGTGATCGCCCGCCCGCCCCGGGTCTCCTGCAGCATGAGGTAGGCGGACCCGGCGCTGTCGGCCACGAAGGCGAGGAACTGGCCATCGGGCGAGATGGCCGAGCTGTGCACCGAGCCGGTGAAGGTGAGCTGCTTCTCGGTGAAGCCGGCGATCGCCGGTCGCGGCCGGGCGAGGTAGCCGGCGATGGCGAGCGCCACCAGCGCCACCAGCGCCACGACCGGCCAGAGGAGCGACGCGCGCGGCGCGACCGGCATGACCGAGGCGGGGGTACTGCCCCCGCTGGGAGTCGCCATCGGCTCGAGGAGCCGCACCACCTCTTCCGCCGTGGCGAAGCGTTCGTCGCGCGCCTTGGCGAGACACCGCTCGGTGAGGGCGGCGAGGGCAGCCGGCGTCTCGGCCCGCTTCTCGAGTACCGGAGTCGGCGCGTCGAGCACGTGCGCGGTGAGCACCGCCTGGATGGTGGGGCCCTCGAAGGGCGGCGTACCGGTGAGCAGTTCGTAGCCGACGACGCCGAGCGCGTAGACATCGGCCCGGGGGTCGATGTCCTGCTCCGCCATCGCCTGCTCCGGGGCCATGTAGGCCGGCGTGCCGAGGGCCACCGCCCCGGTGAGACTCCGCGGCTCCACCGTGGCGGCGCTCACCGCGCGCGCCACGCCGAAGTCGGTGACGAGGGCATGCCGCCCGGCCAGCAGGATGTTGTCGGGCTTGATGTCGCGATGCACCACGCCCTTGGCGTGGGCGTAGGCCAGCGCGTCGGCGACGTCGGACATGATCCGGATGACGTCGGCCACGGGGAGCCGACCCTCCCGCACCAGCCGCTGCCGGAGCGATTCCCCTTCGACGAAGGGCATGACCAGGTAGAGGTGCCCGCCGGCTTCGCCCGAGTCGAGGAGGGGCACGATGTGAGGATGCTGCAGCCGGGCGGCGATCTCGATCTCCTGCAGGAACCGCTCGGCCGCGAACCCCGCCGAGTACTCCTTCCGGAGGACCTTGATCGCCACCTCCCGACCATGGCGGGTATCCTCGGCGACCCAGACCGACGCGGCGGTACCGCCCCCCACCTCCCGGATGATCCGGTAGCGGGGGGCGAACAGGGCTCCGAGTTCTTCGACAGGTGTGGGCATCTCGCCACGCGGCCGGAATGCCCAGAGATTAGGGGCGACGGGTGGGACTGGCTAGGGCCGGGAACCTTTGCGTCCCTCCCGGCGTTGACCATTCTTCAGAGTCCCCGGCCAGGGCAACCTCTGAATCCGCAGGACGTCCCCCAATGACCCAGAGTCATTCCGTCGCCTCGCTGGACCCCGGCACCGAGCGTGTCGCGGACGGCCTGCTCGATCTCCTGCCGGTCGCCGTCTGCCGCTGGGACATCGCGGGCGGGGTCTCCGCCGGCGCGAGCCCGGAGGAGATCTGTCATGCGCTGCGGGCCGGCTCGCGGGCCGGCTACGCCAACCCGGCGCATCAGCGGCTGCTCGGCATCCGGCGCGAGGATCTCGGAACCCTCGCGGCGGTGGTCGAGCCGGCGGGCTGCCGGGCCGACCTCACCGTGCTCCGCCGCTTCGTGGCCGGGAACTTCCGGCTGGAGCGTTTCCCCCTGCGCGTGCCGGGCGCCGACCGGCGGCCCCGCTTCTGCCAGGCGTCGTGGCTCGGGGTCGTGCGGGACGGACGGCTGGTCGCGATCTGGACGGTGCTCGAGGATGTCACCGCCGAGCGGAGTCTCGAGCGCGCCAGCACCATCCGGAGCAGCGAGGGGACGCACCAGATCGTGGGACAGAGCGCGGCCATCGCGCGGGTGATGGAGAAGATCGACCAGGTGGCCGGCACCGACTCCACCGTCCTGATCCGGGGCGAAACCGGGACCGGCAAGGAACTCCTCGCCCGGGCGATCCACCAGCGGAGCAGCCGGCGGGACCAGCCGCTGATCGCGGTGAATTGCGGCGCGATCGCCGCGGGCCTCGTCGAGAGCGAGCTCTTCGGCCACGAGAAGGGCGCCTTCACCGGCGCGCTGACCCGCAAGATCGGACGCTTCGAGCTGGCCGACGGCGGGACCCTCTTCCTCGACGAGATCGGCGACCTCTCGCTCGAGCTGCAGGTGAAGCTGCTCCGGGTCCTGCAGGAGGGAGAACTCTCCCGGGTGGGCGGCAGCGAGGCGATCCGGGTCGACGTACGGATCATCGCCGCCACCCACCGGGACCTCTCCGCTATGGTGCAGGCCGGCACCTTCCGCCAGGACCTCTACTACCGGCTCAACGTCTTCCCGATCCACGTCCCGCCGCTCCGCGACCGCCGGGAGGACATCCCGCTCCTGGTCCGCCACTTCGCCGAGTACTACGGCGAGCGACTCGGCAAGCGGATCGAGACGATCCCGCCCGAGGTGATGGAACAGCTCGCGCGGTTCCACTGGCCCGGCAACATCCGCGAGCTCGCGAACGTGATCGAACGGTCGGTGATCGTCTCGCCGGCCAGCTCCCTGCAGCTCGCCGAGTGGGCCACCGGTGCCCACGTGCCGGTGGCGTTGCCCGCCGGCGTCGCCCGCCCTTCCGCGCCGCCGGCGGCGGTACCTGGCGGCGCGGGGCTTCTCGAAGTCGAGCGCCAGCACATTCTGGCGACGCTCGAACGCACCCGCTGGAAGGTGAGCGGGCCGGGTGGTGCGGCCGAGGTCCTCGGCCTCAAGCCCACCACCCTCGAGGCCCGGATGAAGAAGCTCGGGATCGCGCGCCCGTAGCCCCCCACTGCCTACTCCTGCCCGGACGAGTGGTGCTCGCGCCGCTGGTAGGCCATGAACTCGTGGATCGCCGCGAGCGCGGTGCTGTCGGCAGTGGTGAGACGGAGCGCGGCGCCGGTCGGCAGCTCGATGAGTTTATAGCCGATGCGCGCCCGCCGTTCCTGCATGACCCGCGTGCCCGGGACCGCCTCCGCGTGGACCGCGAACGGGGTGGTGAAGTCGCCCTGGCGGAACTGCGCCGCGATCTGCTGGAAGTGACGCCGGATGCGGGCGACATCGGCGGAGTCGCCGGTGAGGCTCAGCAGCTGGATCCGTCCCCCATCCTCGAGACTGTCGAAGCGGTGCGCCGACGCCGTCTGGTCGACCCCCATGTACACCGCGCCGCGTGCCTGCAGCGCCTGGAAGGCAGAGTCCTGCATCATCCGGTGATGGGCGGCATGGTCCATGTGCGCGTGGTCCATGCTCGCCGTGTCCTGCGCCGAGAGTACCCGTCCGCCCGCCATCAAGAGCGCGATCCCGATCAGTCTCCGCATTGCCCCACTCGTGGTTGAAGGTGCCCCAAGCTCGGCGACCGGCCGGCCCGCCGCAGGCACAAAAGTCACATCACCCGGGCCCGGAGCGCGGCGACATCGACCACGCGGTAGCGGGCGCGCCCCTGGCGTTCCAGCACGCCGTCGCGGCAGAAACCGGCGAGGGTCCGGACCAGCACCTCGCGCACCGTACCGAGTTCTTCCGCCAGCGCGGCCTGGGTCCGGCCCAGCGTGAATCCGCCCTGCCCCGCCCCCTCCTGCCGCGCCAGCAGTACCTCCGCGACCCGGCTCTCCACCGACCAGGTGGTGTTCCGCTCGAGGAGCCCCACCAGGTGCCGGACCCGCCGGGCCAGCCGGACCAGGAGCAACCACGCCAGCGCCGGATCGCGCCGCATCGCCCGGGAGAGCACCTCCGCCGAGAGCACCGCGAAGGTGCAGCGCGTCCAGGCCAGCCCCGTGGCGGGATACCCGCCCCCGGCAAAGAGCGGAACCTCGCCCAGCGTCTCGCCCGGGCCGCTCTCGTGGACCAGGTGCTGGCGGCCCTGCCGCTCGCCCACCACCCGGACGGTGCCCTCGAGCAGGATGATCAGACCGCGGACCGGCGCCCCCGCGCGGAAGAGCGCGGCGCCCGGCGGCACCTCCCGGACCACCGCGTCGCGCGCGAGCGCCAGGCGGGTCTCGGCCGCCAGGTCGCGGAAGAGGGGGCTCTCCGCGAGTCCCGGCCGATGGGGCCGGCTTGCCGTGGTCACTAGTTTACGCCGCATGCCGGAGCTTCCCGAGGTGGAAACGATGGTGCGCGAGGTCCGCCCCGCCCTGGTGGGCCGGCGGATCGTCTCCGCGGCGCTCTCGCACACCGATGTCCTGCGGGGCGTCACCCGGCCCCGGCTGCTCAAGGCCCTCACCGGGGCCACGATTCACGATGTCACCCGGCGCGCCAAGCACGCCGTGGTGCACCTCGACGGCTTCCGCTTCGTGCTGCAGCCGGGGATGACCGGCAACCTGCTCCTCTACGATCGCCCGCTCACGCCGGCCGAAGCGAAGTATGCCGTCCTCCGGACCCGCCTCGACAACGGCCATGCCTTCGTCTTCCGCGACGTCCGGCGCCTCGGCACCCTGCTGCTCCTCGATCCCCGGGGCTGGGACGCGTACGACCGGGCCCTCGGCCCCGAGCCCCTCGATCCCGCCCTCAGCGCGGAACGGTTCGAGACCGGGCTCCGCCGCTCCAGCCAGGCGATCAAGAAGGTCATCATGGACCAGCGGAAGCTGGTGGGCGTCGGGAACATTTACGCCAACGAGGCGCTGTTCGCCGCCGGGATCGATCCCTCGAAGCCCGCCGCGAAGGTCCCCTCCGATGCGTGGCGTCGGCTCTATCAGCATACCCGCCGGATCCTCCAGGCCGCCATCGACTCCGAGGGAACCACCTTCCGTGACTACCGCACCGCGACCGGCCAGCCCGGCAACTTCCAGCTCGAGCTCCTGGTCTACGAGCGTGAAGGCGAACCCTGCCGCCGCTGCGGAACCCGGCTGTCGGGCACCCACCTGATCGACGGGCGGATCACGGTGTTCTGCCATCGGTGCCAGCGGTGAGGGTCGGGGATCAGGGGTCGGGGACCCGGGAGCAGGAGCTACCACCGCCGAGAGGCTCCCTCGCATATTGGTAGGAACCCAGGGCTTGGTCCCCCGACCCCCGACCCCGACTCGACTTGGCCACCGCCCTCCGCCTCTCGCTTCCCACCACTGACCTGAGCACGCTCCGGGACCGGGTGCGCCGGACCGCCGAGCATCGCCCCGGCGTCTACCGGATGCTGGACCCGATGGGGCGGGTACTCTACGTCGGCAAGGCCAAGCGGGTGAAGGCGCGGCTCCTCTCCTACTTCCGCGCGGTGTATCCCGAGGACAAGGCCGCCCGGATCCTCCACGCGACCGCGAGCATCACCTGGGACTATGTGCCGAGCGAGTTCGCGGCGCACCTCACCGAACTCCGGCAGATCACCCGCCACCGCCCGCCGTTCAACCACCACATGAACCGGGCCCGCCGTACCCTGTTCATCAAGGTGTCGGGCGGGCTCGCCCCACGGATCGGGACCGGCGGCGCCACCGGCCGGGAGGATCAGCGCTGGTACGGGCCGTTCGTCTCACCCGACCGGCTCCAGGAGGCGATCCGTACCCTCAACGACCTGCTCGGCCTGCGCGACTGCGCACCCAGCATGCCGATCGTCTTCGCCGGCCAGACGGATCTCTTCGCGCCGGCGCTCCGCGCCGCCTGCATGCGCCACGAGTTCGGCTTCTGCACCGGCCCCTGCGCCGGGTTCGTCACCGAGCAGGAGTATCACCGCCGGGCCGAGACCGGCATGGCCTTCCTCGAGGGTCGGACCATCCAGCCGATCGACCGGATCGTGGACGAGATGCAGCGGGCCGCCGACGCCGCCGAGTTCGAGCGGGCCGCGAAATGGCGGGAGCGGTTCGAGCAGCTCGAGTGGCTCCTCGCCGCCACCAGCCGGGCCCGTGCCGCCATCGCCGGCCTCACGTTCGTCTACCGCGATCCCGGGACCTTCGGCGACGATCGAGCCTACCTCGTCCGCAACGGCATCGTCCGGGCCACCTACCCCTGGCCCGGCACCCCCATCGAACGCGAGGCCTTCCAGGGGGTGGTGGCGGAGGAGCTGGCTCGGCCGTCTCCTGTACCGGGACCCCTCCCGTCCCAGCACCTCGACGAGATCCTGCTGCTCATGGCCTGGTTCCGGCGCCACCCCGAGGCGTTCAGGCGTACCTCGACGCTGGAGTCCTGGCTCACCTGAGACTCACCGGAGGACACGTGTCCGTCCGCCCCGCCCTGCTGCTCCCCCTCGCCCTGCTGGTTTCGTCCGCTTCCGCACAAACCACCGCCCGGAAGATCGATGCACTGGTGAAGGCGTACGCCGACCAGGGGCGGTTCAACGGCGCGGTGCTCGTTGCATCGCAGGGCAAGGTCATCTACCGGAAGGGCTTCGGCTGGGCCAACGCCGAGTGGAAGGCCCCCAACACGCCGACGACCCGGTTCCTGATCGGGTCGGTCACCAAGCAGTTCACCGCCATGCTGGTCCTGCAGCTGGTCGAGGAGCGGAAGCTCCGGCTCGACGGGACCATCGGCGACTACCTCCCGGAGTATCCCGCCGGCCCCGGGCGCGCCATCACCATCCACCAGCTGCTGACCCACAGCTCCGGCCTCCACAACTACACGGCGTTGCCGCGTTTCTTCCCGGAGTGGAGCCGCGATCCCTACACCCCCGCCCAGCTGGTCGGCCTCTTCGATTCGCTGCCGCTCGACTTCCCCCCCGGCAGCGCATGGCGCTACTCCAACTCCGGCTACATCGTCCTCGGCGCCATCATCGAGCGGGTGGGCGGCAAGCCGTACGACGTCGCCCTCAGGGAGCGGATCCTCGAGCCCCTCGGCCTCCGCGAGACCGGCTACGAGTGGAACGCCACGCTCATTCCCAACCGGGCCGACGGCTACACCCGCGGGTTCGACGGCGACGAGCACGCGGCCTACCTCGACATGTCGACGCCCTTCGCCGCCGGGGGGATGTACTCGACCGTTGAAGATCTCTACCGGTGGGACCAGGCGCTCGCGGCGCACCGGCTGCTCAGCGCCGAGTCCTACGCGACGTACCTCGCGCCGCAGGTGGCGATGGGGCGTGGCGGCCTGCGCTACGGCTATGGCTGGGTGCACGGGAAGGTGGCTCGTCAGGCGCCGGGCGACAGCGCCGCCACCATCGGCCACGATGGGGGCATCAACGGCTTTTCATCCTGCAACCTGATGGTGCCGGCCGACGGAATCGCTATCATCTGGATCGACAACTCGGCGACGGCCGACGAGATCCAGCACGGCATCCTCGACCTCCTCTACGGGCGGCCCGCGCCACCGCCGGCGATCTCGGTCGCGAAGACGCTCTACCCGATCATCATCCGGCAGGGTGCCGCGGCCGCGGTCGCGCGCTATCATGCGTGGCAGCGGGACGCCGGCGGGAAGTACGACTTCTCGGAGCAGGAGATCAACCTCCTCGGCTACCACCTGCTCCGGCGCCACCGCGCCGCGGATGCGGCGGCCATCTTCCGGCTCAATGCAGAAACCAATCCCGGCAGCAGCAACGCCTGGGATAGCCTCGGCGAAGCCCAGCTCGCCGCCGGCGATACCACCAACGCCATCGTGAGTTACCGGCGATCCCTCGACCTCGATGCCGGAAACCGGAACGCAGCATCGATCCTCGAACGACTCGGCCGCCGCTAGCGGGGGCCGGGCCACGCGCGCGGCGTTCGGGCTCCTCCTCCTTGTCTTCACCGGGACGGGAAGGGGAGAGGCCCAGGCGCGGCAGGCCTGGGCCGACCTCGAGCATTTCCAGGCCGAGCTCGCCGCGGTCTCCGACACGGTGCAGCTCCGCCGTTCCGAGCGCGCCTTCGGCGGCCGCGCCGCGTCCACCCAGAACGAGGCCCGTCGCCTCCTCCAGCGGGGACTGGTCCGGGTCCGGCTCGGCGAAATGGGCGACGGCCTGAGCTTCGGGCGCGCGGCGCGGGACTTCTCGGGCGCCGCCGACCGCGAACCCGGCTGGCCGTTCGCCTGGTACGCCCGGGGCGTCGCGCTGCGCGGCCAGTACCAGTGGCTCGCGGACGACCCGATGAACATCGGCAAGCGGGTGGGCTTCGGGTCGCTCGAAGGCGCCGTGGACGCCTTCGCCGAGGCGCTCCGGCACGATCCCGGATATGTGCCGGCCCTTCGCGCCCTCTACGAGGCCGCCGTCACGCTCCGCGATACCACGCGGATGTCCACCATCGTGCTGCCGGCGCTCCGGGCGGGCGTCGCCGCCGGGGTCAGCGATCCGGAGGTCCTGCTCGCGCTGACCCGGGCGGAGCGGGTCGTGGGCGACCAGGGCCACGCGGTCGAAGCCGCGAAGACGCTCGTGGGTGTGGCCGCACAGCGCGGCCTCGCGCTCCACGAGCTGGCCGCGAGCGCCCTCGCCCTGGGCGACTCCACGGGCAGTGCCGCGTACTATGCCGGTGCCGCGCTCGACGACTCCGCGTCGGTTGCCGCCTACCGGGAGGATCTCGCCCTCATCGCCGACAACACCGCGCTGGCGGAGTTCGATGCCTCCCGGGGCGACGCGCGGGCCGCCTGGCTCCGCGAGTTCTGGTCCGACCATGGGCGAGCCTCGCTCCGCAGCGGCGAGGAACGGCTGCGTGAGCACTACCGGCGCATCGCCTACGCCGAACGGCACTTCGGCCTCGAGGTGAACCGGCGGTACTACACCTCAAGCACGTCACCCTATGCCCAGCTGGGACAGGGCGACATGTATCGTTCCGGCAGTATGCGGTTCGACGATCGCGGAATCGTCTATATCCGCCATGGCGAGCCCAGTGCGAGGGTCCTCACCGTCACCTACGGCATCCAGCCGAACGAGACCTGGACCTACCGGCGGGCCGATGGGGACCTGCTGCTCCATTTCGCGGGGAACGTCGGCGGCGACATCCACGACCTGCGCCTGATCCCGTCGGTCGCCGCCATCGGCGGGGTCGATGCGGGCAACGCCGACAACCCCGCCACCCTGTTCGCGTTCAACGACCGATGCCGGGTTTACGCGCCCTACTGCAAGTACCTCAACTGGGGAGACTTCGGCCGGCAACGGATCATCCGCGAGGAGCGGGGGGTAGTGGCGGCCAGCACCAGCCTCGCCGTCCTGACCGATGGTCAGGAGCTGAGCTTCAGCCGTCCGCTGGGTGCCGAGGCCAAGGCGTTCGCCGTGGGCCAGGCGGGCGACCGCCAGCTCCTCCACGTCGCCTACCAGGTGGCGCTCCGGCGCCCCGACTCCCTCCCCGACGACGCGGTCTTCCGCACCCCGCTTCGGGTGCGGGTCAATCTCATGGACAGCACCGGCCGGAGCCGCGGCTGGCTCGATACCACGACCGTCATGCTGCAGCAGGGGGGCGGGGTGCGGGAACGGGACGTCGATGCCGTGGGACGGGTGACGATGACCGCGCCGGCGGGCCACTGGTACTACCGGGTCGCGATCTCCTACGACGACAGCACCGGCCGGGTGATCCGGAGCGACT
>DASZPT010000084.1:0-7030 GCA_035549935.1 Gemmatimonadales bacterium | reverse complement strand
TGCCTCCGACGCGGCCAAGGATCTCGGCAAGCTCCTCGGCGCGGACGCGGCCGTCTGGCAGCGCCGGATGCAGGAGGCGGGCGTCGAAGTCCAGCTGGGCGGGCACGACCTGGGCCGGATCGGGCACGCAGGTGTCTGCGTCATCTCCCCCGGGGTGCCGCCCTCGGCGCCGCCTCTGGTGGCGGCGCGGGACGCCGGCGTCCCGGTGGTGTCGGAGCTGGATGTGGGATACGCCGCGCTTCCGGGCACCCGCTTCGCCGTGATCACCGGGACCAACGGAAAGACGACGACCACCGCGCTCACGGGGCACCTCCTCGAGACGGCGGGATTCAGGGCGGTCACGGCGGGGAACATCGGCATGCCGCTCGCCCAGGTGGCGCTCGACCAGAAGCGTCCCGAGTGGGTGGCGCTCGAGGCCTCCAGCTTCCAGCTGCACGACACCTACGACCTGGTGCCGGCGATCGGCGCCACCACCAACCTCGCGCCCGACCACCTCGACCGGTATGCGTCGCTCGAGGAGTACTACGCCGACAAGGACCGGCTCTACCGGAACGCTACGATTCTGAGCTGCTGGGTCCTCAACGGCGACGACGCCGAGGTCGAGCGGCGGGCCGAGGGGCGGAAGGGCGACAAGCTGCGCTTCCGGATCGGGACCCCGGCCGACGGGTGGTACGATCGGGCCAGCCGCGAGCTCAAACTGGGCGAGGGGCACCTGCTCGGGCGGGACGAGTTCCCGCTCCTGGGCGAGCACAACGTCGCCAACGCGCTGTGCGCCGCGCTCATCACGCAGCGGGCCGGCGGTGAGCCCAGCGCCATCGCGAGCGGACTCACCAGCTTCAAGGCGCTGCGGCACCGGATGGAGCCGGTGGGCGAAGTGAACCGGGTGCTCTGGATCAACGACTCGAAGGCCACCAACGTCGCCTCGACCCTGGTGGCGGTGCAGGCCATGGAGCGCCCCTTCGTGCTGCTCCTGGGCGGGCGGCACAAGGGAGAACCGTACACCGCGCTCGCGGCGCCGGCCGCCGCCCTCTGCCGCGGGGTGATTGCCTACGGCGAGTCGCGCGACCTGGTGGTGAAGGATCTGGAGGGGAAACTGCCGGTGATCAAGAAGGGGAGTGACTTTGGCGAGGTACTGGCCGCGGCGGCCGAACTGGCCCGGCCGGGTGAAGCGGTGCTCCTCTCGCCCGCCTGCTCCAGCTACGACATGTTCAAGAACTACGAGGACCGCGGCGACCAGTTCCGCGCGGCGGTGGAGGGGATGCGATGAGCGACAAAGCGGTTCTGGTGCGGCATCCGGGCGAGCTCCGGTGGGAGACCCGACTCCTCGCGGTGGTCACGGCGACCCTCACCGCCTTCGGGATCGCGACGGTGTACGGCGCCTCGAGCCTGGTCCGTACCCGCGACGGCGGGGTGGTCGGCGGGGGGCTCGCGCTGAGCCAGTTCATCGGCGCGGTGGGCGGGGGGATCCTGATGCTGATCCTCGCCCGGATGGACTACCGGCGGCTCCGCCCGCTCGCCTGGCCGATTCTCCTCGGTACCATCGGGCTCCTCATGGTCCCGATCCTCCCGTTCACCCACAGCATCGCTCCCTCGATCAACGGCGCGCGGCGATGGATCCAGCTGCCGGGATTCAGCTTCCAGCCCTCGGAGCTGGCGCGGCTCGCGGTCATCATCTGGTGCGCCATGCTCGCGACCAAGAAGGGGGAGCAGGTGCGCGAGTTCAAGAAGGGGCTCATGCCCTTTCTCGTCATCCTCGGCTTCGTGAGTCTCCTGATCCTGCTCCAGCCCAACATGTCGATGGCGGTCCTGGTGGCGCTCCTCGGCGGGATCGTGCTCTTCTCCTCGGGCGCCAAGATCGGCCACTTCCTCCTGCTCGGCATGAGCGCCGTCATTCTCGGCCTGCAGCTCATCCAGCGGGCGGGCTACCGGGCGGACCGGCTCGACAAGTTCCTGCACGGCGCCGACGGCACCAGCCAGATCTACCAGTCGCTGGTCGGCTTCGGCAGCGGCCGGGCGCTCGGCGTCGGCTTCGGGCAGGGCCAGCAGAAGTTCGGCTACCTCGCCTACAGCTACTCCGACTTCATCTTCAGCACCGTCGGCGAGGAATGGGGTTTCCTCGGTGTGGTGCTGATCGTGGTGCTCTTTGGCCTCTTCTGCTGGCTCGGGTTCCGGATCGCGCGGACCGCGGAGGATCCATTCGGGCAATATCTCGCGACCGGGCTCACCGCCGCGGTGGGGGTGACGGCGGTGATGCACATGGCGGTCACCCTGAGCCTCATGCCGACGACGGGCCTGACCCTGCCGTTCATCTCCGCCGGGCGATCCAGCCTGGTGGTCTCGCTTGTGGGGACGGGGATCCTGCTCAGCATCGGGCGGATGCGAGGGAAGCCGGAACGACGATCGCGCGGGGAAAGGGTCGTGCCGGTCGCGAGTTGACGGTTTCACCGTTCGGTAACATTCGTTGACTCGCTGGCCACCCGGCTGGCACCGGTTCTCCACCCCCCACCCGGACCCCGGCGCCCTCGGCGACCGTAGAACAAGCACCCCGCCGAATCCCTCGGCGGGGTGTTTCCCTTTCTCCGGTCGCCGCATGCTCCGTACACTCTCCCGGATGGTCCTCCTCGGCACCCTCCTCGCGATTCCCGCTGCCACCGCACGCGCCCAGGCTGCGCCGCCCGGCCTGATCCGGACCCAGCTCGCGGACGGGATCTACCTGCTCCGGGCTCCGTCGGACCTGGATCTCTGGACCGCGACCAACGTGGTCGTCATCGTCAACGACCGGGACGTGACGGTCTTCGACAGCTTCACGCGCGCCGGGACCGCGCGGATGGCCATCGCCGAGATCCGGAAGATCACCGACAAGCCGGTTCGCACCCTCATCAATTCGCACTGGCACCAGGATCACTGGTCGGGCAACGAGGAGTTCCAGAAGGCGTGGCCCGGGGTCCAGATCATCGCGACCACCCAGACGCGGGACTTCATGAAGCGGATGGGGGCCGCGCATTTCGCGGCCAGCATCGAGCCGTCGGTCGTGGCGTCCCGCGCGGCGCTGGACACCGCGGTAAAGACCGGAAGGCAGGCCGACGGGACCGCGCTCACGCCGGAGGCCCGCAAGAAGCTGGAGCAGGACCTGGCCCAGGTCGAGGCGTTCAAGAAGGAGGTGAGCAGCCTCCGGCGGGTGCTCCCCACGGTGGCCTACCGCGACACGCTGATCCTCTGGAGCGGGTCACGCGAGTTCCGGCTCATCAGCGTGACGGGTGATGCCACGGCGACGACGGTGCTCTATCTCCCGGCGGAGCGGATCCTCGTCACCGGCGACGCGCTCGTCGCCCAGGAGGACGGGAAGGGCGGGCCACCCTGGACGACCACGAACTACTTCATCACCCCCTGGCTCGCGAGCCTGCGCGGACTCGAGTCGCTGGATGTCGCCACCATCGTGCCGGGGCAGGGCCTGCCGTTCCACGACAAGCGGTATCTCCAGCTCACGATCCGGATCTACCAGGCGCTCATCGACCAGGTGCATGCCGCCCTCGAGCGGGGCGTGGTCGGGCAGGCGGAAGTGGTGGCGACGCTCAATGCGGACAGCCTGGCCGCCCAGTACAACATCGATGGCAGGGTTCCGCCCGACTTCAGGAGCTGGGTCGGACGGCTCGGCGCGAAGATCTACCAGGAGTCGCTGGACGGCCAGACGAAGTAGACCGGCTCCGGTTCGCCCGGAGGTAGCCTCGCTGTAGATTCCGGCTCCACTGCTCCCGGGGCCGGAATCCTGCCATCGATCTTCATTGCCGGCGGCGGCACGGGTGGGCACCTGATGCCCGCCCTGGCGATCGCCACGCGCCTGAGGGAACGGGTCCCGGAGCTCGAGCCGGTCCTGATTGGTGCGGAGCGCGGGATCGAAGCCCAACTCCTCCCCAAGCGGGATTTCCGCTTCCACCTCCTGCCGGCCGAGCCGCTCTACCGCCGGCAATGGTGGAAGAACGTCCGCTGGCCCTTCGTGGCCGGCCGTCTCCACTCCCGCCTTTCGAACGTTTTCGCGCAGGAACGGCCGGTCGCCGTCGTGGGCACCGGCGGCTACGCCTCGGGCCCCGCGGTCTGGTTCGGGACCCGCCGGGGCCTCCCCACCGCCATTCAGGAGCAGAATGCCTACCCCGGTCTCGTGACCCGGCTCCTCGCCTCACGAGTCCGGCACATCTACCTGGGACTCCCGGAGGCGCGCGCCCGCCTCAAGCCAGGCCGTAGCACCCAGGTGTTCGACACCGGGAATCCGATTCCGACCCCCGATCCGGGACGCCGTCCCAGCGCCTTGCGGCGGTTCGGGCTCAGCGAAGGGGGCCCACCGGTCCTGCTGGTCACCGGCGGAAGCCAGGGGGCGCTCGCGGTCAACCAGGTCGTGGCCCAGTGGCTCGAGGGGGGAGGGAGCCAGGGGATCACGGTGATCTGGGCCACGGGTCGGGGGAGCTACCAGCAGTTCGCCCCGCTCCACCGGCCCCCCGCGATCCAGGTCTTCGACTTCCTCGACCCGATCGCCGATGCCTACGCCGTGGCCGACCTGGTCGTCGCCCGGGCCGGGATGATGAGCGGCGCGGAGCTCTGCGCCTGGGGCCTCCCCTCGATCCTGATCCCGCTCCCCACCGCGGCGCAGGACCACCAGCGCTACAACGCGGAGGCCCTGGCCAACGCGGGGGCGGCGCGGATGATCCTCCAGCACACCCTGACCGCCAAGTCGCTGGGTGAGGCCGTCCGGGAGCTGCTCGGCGACCATCTCCGCCTCGAGGCAATGCGGCTGGCGGCCCAGGAACGGGGAAAACCGGCCGCAGCCGACGAGATCGTGTCGTATCTCTTGACGCTTCTGGGGGGCTCCGGCGCTTTCGCAAGTGCAGGTACGATTTTAGATTAGCTCTCCAACATGGATTTGTTCGATCCCGCCGATCCCCGTCCTGTCCACTTCATGGGCATCGGTGGCGCTGGTATGAGCGCCCTGGCGCTCGTTGCCCGCCGCCGCGGGGTAGCAGTCAGCGGGTGCGACCCCGATCCATCCGGGGCCGCCGATGTCGCCAGGCTCGGCGCCACGGTCCAGCAGGGCCACGATCCCGCACACGTCGAAGGTGTCCGCGCGGTTGTCGTCACGGCCGCGGTGCCCGCCGAGCATCCTGAACTCGCCCGGGCGCGCGCGCGGGGTGTGCCCGTGGTGCCCCGCAAGGTGGCGCTGGCCGAGCTGGTCGCGACGGGCCAGGTGATCGGGATCAGCGGGACGCACGGGAAGTCGACCACGACGGTGATGGCCACCGAGGCCCTCGCGGCCGCGGGTCTCGATCCGACGGGGCTCGCCGGGGGGCGGGTGGACAGCTGGGGCGGCAATGCCCGTCTCGGCAGTGACCGGCTCTTCGTGGTAGAGTCCGACGAGTACGACAAGGCGTTCCTGACGCTCCAACCCACCGTGGCGGTGGTGAACAACGTCGAGGCCGATCACCTCGAGTGCTACGGCAGCGTGGAGGCGCTCGAGGCGGCCTTCGCCGAGTTCGCCGGGCGGGCCGGGACGGTGCTGGCCGGGGCGGAGGATCCCGGGGCGCAGCGGGTGCTGGAGGCGGTCCAGCGGCAGGGCGGCAAGGCGGCACGGACCACCTGGCGCTTCGGGCTCGCCGCCGACGCCGATCTTCGGATCAGCGACATCGAGCAGCAGGCCGGGGGGAGCCGCGCCCGGGTGCGCCTCCCCGATGGACGGTCGGTGTCGCTCCAGCTGGGCGTGCCGGGCGTGCACAACCTGCGGAACGCTACCGCGGTGATCGGTGTGGCGCTGGCGCTGGCAGCGCCGCTCGAGCCGGTGCTGGGTGCCCTGGCGAAGTACCGCGGGCTGGGGCGCCGCTTCGAGCGGCTGGGCGAGGCGAAGGGGATCGAGTTCGTCGACGACTACGCCCATCACCCGACCGAGCTGGTGGCGACGCTGTCGGCGGCGCGGCAGGCGTTCCCCGGGCGCCGACTGATCGCGGTCTTCCAGCCGCACCTCTTCTCCCGCACCGCCGAACACGGCGTCGCGATGGGACGGGCGCTCTCGGTGGCGGATGTGGCGATCGTGACCGAGATCTACGCCGCGCGGGAACAGCCGCTCCCCGGGGTCACCGGTCGCACGGTGGCGGAGGCGGCCGAGCGGGCCCCGACCACCGCCCTGGTAGTCTTCGAGCCGAACCGCAGCGTGGTGCGGGACCGGGTGCTGGAGCAGGCCCGCCCCGGGGACGTGGTCATCACCCTCGGCGCCGGCGATATCACCCGGGTCGGACGGGAACTGGTGGCATGGCTCCGAGCCGCCTGAGCAAGCCGGGCTACAGGATCCTGGGCGGGATCGCGCTGGTGGTGGGCCTCTGGTTCGGCCTGCCGAGACTCCTGACCGGGATGAGCTTCTTCCGGGTGACGCGGGTCGAGGTCCGTGGGCTCCGGAATGCCCGGGCCGACGAGGTCGTGAAGGCGCTGCCGGTCCCCGCGGGGATGAGCATCTTCGACGATCTCGCCCCGATCGAGCAGGCGGCGGACTCGCTGCCCGGCTTCGAGCGGGTGAGCGTCGGGCGGAAGCTCCCCGGGACGCTGGTGGTGACGCTCCGCGAGGCGGAGCCGGTCGCCCTGGTGATGCGGCGGGGGAAGCTGGCCCTGGTGAGCGAGGCCGGCGCGGTGCTCCCGTTCGACCCGACGGTGGGGGCGCCCGACCTCCCGGTGATCCGCGAGCCCGACTCGCTCGTGGCGGGGCTCCTCGCCCGGGTGCGGGATGCGGACCCGACGTTCTTCTCCAGCGTCACCACCGGGTGGCGCGCGGGCGACGATGTGATGCTCGAGGTGGATGGGCAGCGCTACCTGTTCCGGCCCGACGCGCCGGCGGAGGTCATTCGAGCTGTGACGGTCGTGGCGCAGGACCTGGCAAAGAACCGCAACAAGCGGCGGTGGGCCGAGCTGGATGCGCGGTTCGCCGGGCAGATCGTGGTGCGCTGGGGGACGGCATGAGCGTGCAGCCCACCCGCCTGGTGGCGGCGCTCGATCTCGGCAC
>DASZPT010000083.1:0-45637 GCA_035549935.1 Gemmatimonadales bacterium | reverse complement strand
GGGCGTAAGTGAGCCCGTCCCCTATGAGGGCCCTCCCGGAGAGCGAACTTGAGCCCGCGGAAGGCGGGAGACGGGAAGCCCGGCCCGCGCGGCGAGCGCGGCGGGAGGGGGGGCGGGCGGAGCGGGCGTAAGTGAGCCCATCCCCTATGAGGGCTCTCCCTGAGAGCGAACTTGAGCCCGCGGAGCCCGCTCCCTCTCCTGCCGCGCGCAATGCGCGCGAACTTGAGCCCGCGGAGCCCGCCCCCACCCCGGCCGCCTGCCATGCATCCGAGCCAAGCCGCGCACCGCGGCCAGCGAAAACGCCCGGGCTTGTCCCTCCCGCCCCCCTGCTGCAACTTGATTCCTGAGCCTCATATCCCGCGAACGGAAATACGACGGGAGGGTAATCAATCTCGACCTCGACCTGGTCCGATTTCCGGATGGCTCCTCCGGGCCGCTCGAGATGGTCCGCCATCCCGGCGCCTCGGCCGTCGTCCCCTTCGTGGACGACCCCGGGGAGCCGGACCCGCGGATCCTCCTCCTGCGCCAGTTTCGCCATGCCGCCGGTGATACCTTCATCTGGGAGATCCCCGCCGGCCGCCTCGACCCGGGGGAGACCCCGGAGGCCTGTGCCGCGAGGGAACTGACCGAGGAGACGGGGATGCGGGCCAGCCGGTTCGACCGGTTGACCACCTTCTATACCACCCCGGGCTTCACCGATGAACGAATCCACCTGTTCGCGGCCGGCGGATTGACCGAAGGGGAGCATCGCCGGGAAGCCGACGAGTTCATGGAGGTCCACACCTTCCGCTGGTCGACGGTGCAGGACATGATGGAGGGGGGCGAAATCGTCGACGGGAAGACGCTGCTCGCCCTGTTGTACGCCCGCGCGTTCCGGGGCGTCGGACGGCCCTGAAGGAGGGAAGGGAGGAACAGATGGTGCTGCTCAGGTTCCTCAGGTCGGCGCTGACCGGCGGGAAGGCGACCCCTGCCCCGCCCCCGGCGCAGACGGACATCAATGTCCTCATCGAAGCCCATCTCGCCGGCGACCCGAAGGCGTTCGGACAGATCGTCGCGCGCTACCAGGTCCGCCTCCTCAACTTCGTCTACCGGATGATCGGCGACCGCGAGCGCGCCGAGGACCTCGTGCAGGAGGCGTTCCTCCGGGTGTACCGCCATCTGGACCGCTTCGATCGCACCCGGAAATTCTCCACCTGGATCTACACCATCGCCAGCAACCTGGCGAAGAATGAACTCCGCAATCGCAGCCGCTCCCCGCTCGTGACGCTGGAGCAGGCGCGGCCGCGCGACGAGGAGGAACAGCGTCCCGTCGACTTCGAGGACCCGGAGAACCGCCCCGACGAGCTCTACGAGCGGCGCAACCTCAAGGCCCTGGTCGACCACACCGTGGCGCGACTCTCGTCGCATCACCGCGAGGTCTTCGTGCTGCGGGAGCTGGAGGGGAAGAGTTACGAAGAGATCGCCGAGATCATGCACTGCAACCTGGGTACGGTGAAGAGCCGGCTCAACCGCGCGCGCCAGAGCTTCGCCGAGCTGATCGGGCCGCATCTGGAGTAGAACCGGGAGGGAGGGAGTGCGGCGTCCGGTGGTGTCGGGCTGAAACGTGGAACAAACCCCCGGCTCGCGCGTATAACTCCCTAACCGGCATGCCCTTAGTCCCCCCTCCGGGCCTGCCGTTCCATTGCCAAGGGCAACGCTGAAATGAATTGCCGGCAGTTCCACCGCCAGTACGCGGCCTATCGGGATGGGCATGATCCTGCCCTCGCCGCCGAGATGGACGACCACCTCGACGCCTGCCCCCGCTGCGCGGCCTTCGATCGCGCGGTTCGGGACGGGGTCGAGGCCCTCCGGGGTGGTCTGGTCCTCCCCTCGGAGGAGTTCCTCGCTCGGCTCGAGGCCAGGCTCCAGAGCAACGAGCCGGTTCCCGAAGCGGTCCCGCCCCGGGTGTCTCCCTGGGCCGCGACCGCCGCGGCGGTGCTCTTCGCGATGCTGGTCAGTCTCACCGTCCGCGAGTTCTCGGTCCTGCCGACCCCCGCGGTGGCCGCCGAGACGCCGATGGTCGTCGCCCAGCCGAAAGTGATGGCGGGGATCCCGTTCGTCTCGTTCGAACGGCTGCACGAGTAGGCGCCACCCCGAGCCGGCTCGTGTGAAGGACGATGGGCTGCAGGCCGCGGGATACCCTTCCTCCCGCCCCTGCGGCCCGTCGTCTTTTTGCATGGCCCGCGCATACCCCCGGGCCGGGCCCTCCGCTATACTCCGCCCATGCCCCGCCGCACCTATGACGACCTGCTGCGTGCCCTGGGTCGCGGAGAAGTGGCCCCCGTCTACTACCTCTACGGCCCCGAGGATATCCTGAAGGAGGAGGCGGTCCGCGCCATCATCGACAAGGCGCTGGAGCCGCACGAGCGTGACTTCAATCTCGACCAGCGGAGCGCCGGTTCGCTCGACCCCGAACAGCTTCACGCCCTGGTCAACACCCTCCCGATGCTGGCGGCCCGGCGCTGCGTGGTGATCCGGGAGGTGGAGGCCTGGCGCAAGAAGGCCGGCCCCCGCGACGTCCTCCTCAAGTACCTCCAGAATCCTTCCCCCGATACCGTCCTGGTCCTGCAGGAGACCGCGCCCAACGAGGAGAAGGAGCGGGGCTGGGAACCGGATGACGCCCTGGCGGACCGGAGCTGGGGAGTGGAGTTCGCGCCACTCACCCCTGACCGGGTGCCTCGCTGGCTGGCCCACCACGCCAGGCGACTCGGCATCTCCTTCGGGGAGGGCGCGGCGGAACACCTCGCCGCCGTCTGCGGTTACGAACTCGGCGCTCTCCGCTCGGAGCTCGAGAAGCTTGCCGGCCTGACGGAGAGTGGCCCGCTCACTCGGGAGGTCGTCGGGGATCTGGTCGGGGTCCGCCACGGCGAGACGCTCGAGGACTGGCTCGACGCGGTCCTGGCCGATCACACGCCCAGGGCGCTCGAGCTGACCGCCCGGGTCCTCGACCAGTCGGGGATGACCGGGGTCCGAATGCTCACCGCCCTCGGGAGCGGGTTGATCGGCCTCACGCTGGCCCGGGCCCTCTACGACAAGGGCACTCGCGGCAGCGGCCTGGAACGGGCCATCTTTGAGCGCTTTCTCAAGATCCGTCCCTTCGGCCTGGGTGACTGGAAGGTCCTCGCCCGGAACTGGAGCCGCTGGGCCGAAGCGTGGTCTGCCGCACGGCTCCGTCACGCGCTCCGCATTACCCTGGAGGCAGACACCGCCCTCAAGGGCATCCGGGTCTCCGATGATCTCGGCGTGCTGACGGGCGTGGTGCTGCGGGTAGCGGTCAGGCGGGCAGGCGGGCAGGCGGGCAGCAACTCCGGTGGCGCGCGCCGCTCCGCCGTTCTCAACACCTGAACGAGAAGCTCCGAGTGATGACGCGTCTGCGACCCGCCTGCCCGCCTGCCCGCCTACCCGCCCTCTTCGCCCTGCTGGCGCTCCAGGCTCTCGCGCCGTCCCTCGCCCGCGCCCAGGACGACCCCCGCCTCAAGGAGGCCCTTCGCCTCGCGCAGGACGGGGCCAGCGACTCGGCCCGGGTGCTGGTGAACACCCTGCTCCGCACCGTCCCCCCCACCGATTCGCTGTATCCCCAGGTGGTCTACACCATGGGCCTGGTCTCGCGGAGCGTGGAGGACATGCGGCGCAACTACACCCGGGTATCGGTGGAGTTCGCCAACTCCGCCTGGGCGGACGATGCGCTCTACCGGCTTGGACTCCTCGACTACGCCGCCGGCAACGTGGCCGGCGCGGTCCGCCAGATGGACCGGATCCGGAGCGATTACCCCGACTCGCCGCTCATCCCCACTGCCGCGGAATGGGCGGCCCGGGCGCTGTTCGACCAGCGGAAGCCCCGGGAGGCCTGCGACTGGCTCACCACCGCGATGCCGAAGGTCGGGGACGACATCGAACTGCGGAACCGGCTCGAGTTCCTGAACGGCCGCTGCGCCAACCTCTCCGCCGCCGACACGGCGAAGCCCGACACCACGAAGAAGGACGCGCCGAAGAAGGACAGCGCCGCGGCCCAGCCACGGACCGGCTTCGCGGTGCAGATCGGCGCGGTCAACACCCAGGCCGCGGCCGACAAGCTCGCCGCCGATCTCAAGAGCGCGGGATTCGCTCCCTACATCGTGAAGGATGGCGCGCTCTTCAAGGTCCGCACCGGGCCCTGGCCCGACCGCTCGAAGGCGCAGGCCGTCGCGGCCCAGGTCCGCACCAGGCTCGGTGGGTCGCCGTTCGTGGTGAAGGAACCGTGACCAGCGGCACGCCGCTGATGCAGCAGTACCGGGAGATCAAGTCCCGCCACCGGGACGCGATCCTCTTTTTCCGGATGGGCGACTTCTACGAGATGTTCTTCGAGGACGCCCAGGTCGGCGCGAAGGTCCTGAACATCACCCTCACCTCCCGGGGCGACGGCGTGCCCCTCGCCGGGGTGCCGGTCAAGGCCGCGGCCGATTACCTGCGGCAACTCATCGCCGCCGGCCACCGCGTCGCCATCTGCGAGCAGGTGGAGGACCCGAAGCTCGCCCGCGGGATCGTGAAGCGCGAGGTGATCGAGACGATCACGCCCGGTGCGGTGCTGGACGAAAGCTGCCTCCCCGGGACCCGCAACAATTTCCTCGTCGCGATCGCCGGCGCCACCACGGATGCGTCCGCCGAGACGGAGCCCCGCGGAACGCGGAACGCGGAACGGGGCACGGTCCCCGCCGGTCTCGCCGCCATCGATCTCTCCACCGGCGAGTTCATCCTGGAGACGGTCGATCCCGCCGAACTCCCCGAGGCCGTCGCCCGGCTCGCGCCCGCCGAGGTCGTGCTGGAGGCCGAGGCCACCGTCCGGCTCGAGGACGGCGTCCTCCGCACCCCCCGCGAGCGCTGGGAGTTCGACCCCGAGCTGGCCCGCACCGAGCTCGCCCGCCGCTTCCAGCTGGCGAGCCTCGATGGCCTGGGCCTCGGCCCCGATGATGCCGCCGCGGTGGGCGCGGCCGGCGCGCTTCTCCGCTACATCGGCGAGCTGCAACCGGCGGGACTTCCGCATCTCCACCGCCCGACCGTCCGCCGCTCGGCCCGGCATCTCTGGATCGACGAGATGACCCGGCGGAACCTCGAGCTGGTCGAACCGCTCCGGAGCGGCGTGCGTGGCAATACCCTGCTCGAGACGATCGACATCACGCAAACCCCGATGGGCGCCCGCCTCCTCCGCCGCTGGGTGCTCTCGCCCCTCCGCGAGCCCGAGGCGATCGCCGAGCGGCTGGATGCGGTCCAGGTGCTGGTGGACGACGGGCGTGGACGCGCCCGGATCCGCGAGGCGCTCGACGGCGTGCGCGATCTCGAACGGCTCGCCGGCCGGGCGGCGGCGGGCCGCGCCACGCCGCGGGAACTCGGCGCCCTCCGGGATTCGTTCCTCCGCCTCCCCGACGTCCTCGAGGCCCTGACCGGGCTCACCGGCCGCGACCGGAGCGCCGCCCTGGGCCAGGTGGTCGAGGACTTCGACCTCCTCGCCGACCTGGGCGAGGAGCTCACCCAGGCGCTCACCGAGCGACCGCCCGCCGTGCTCGCCGACGGCGATGTGATCCGCCCCGGCTACGACGCGGGGCTCGACGAGCTCCGCGATCTCCGCGACGGCGGGAAGCAGTACATCGCCACGCTGCAGCAGCGGGAGCGGGAGCGCACCGGGATCCCCTCGCTCAAGGTGGGCTACAACCGGGTCTTCGGGTACTACCTCGAGATCAGCAACGCCCACTCCCAGAAGATCCCCTCCGACTACGAGCGGCGGCAGACGCTCACCGGGGCGGAGCGGTACGTCACGCCCGAGCTCAAGTCCTACGAGGCGAAGGTCCTCGGCGCGGAGGAGAAGATCGGGGCCCGCGAGGGCGAGCTGTTCGGGGCGCTCCGCGACCTGGTGGGACGCGCCACCCAGCGGGTGCAGCGCACCGCCTCGGCCCTGGCCCGGGCGGACCTGTGGGCCTCGCTCGCGGAGACCGCCGTCCTCCACCGCTACGTCCGGCCCGCGGTGCACGACGGGCTCTCGCTCACCCTCCGGCAGTGCCGCCACCCGGTGATCGAACGCCTCATGCCCCGCGAGTCGTTCATCCCCAACGACGTGAAGTTCGATCCGGCCGAGCGGCTGCTCCTCGTCACCGGGCCCAACATGGCCGGCAAGAGCACCATCCTCAGGCAGATCGGCCTCTGCGTGATCCTGGCGCAGATGGGGAGCTACGTCCCGGCGGATGCCGCCGAGATCGGCGTGGTCGACCGCCTCTTCACCCGGGTCGGCGCGAGCGACAACCTCGCCCGCGGCCAGTCGACCTTCATGGTCGAGATGAGCGAGACGAGCGCCATTCTCCACAACGCCACGAAGCGGAGCCTGGTCCTGCTGGACGAGATCGGGCGGGGGACCTCGACCTACGACGGCGTGGCCATCGCCTGGGCGGTGAGCGAACACCTGCACGACAAGGTCGGCTGCCGCACGATGTTCGCCACCCACTACCACGAGCTGATGCAGCTCCCGGAGAAGCTGGCCCACGCCCGGAACCTCAACGTGGCGGTGCGGGAATCGGGCGACCAGGTGGTCTTTCTCCATCGCCTCGAGGCGGGCGGCACCGACCGGAGCTACGGCGTCCACGTAGCGCAGCTGGCCGGCCTCCCCCAGGCGGTGGTGAAGCGGGCGCGCGAGGTGCTCAAGACCCTCGAAGGGGATCACCGGGTCGTGCCGGGCATCCCGCCGGTCGAGGATCCCGCCCAGCTCGGCTTCTTCGGCGAGCCGGCGCGCCCCCACCCGGTGATGGAAGAACTCAAGGCGCTCGACGTGGACCGGATGACGCCGATCGAGGCGCTCAACCTGCTGGCCGAGCTCAAGCGGCGCTCGGACGATGGATAAGCTGCTGGGTGAGGTGAATCTCGCCACCGCGATCGCCGCGGCGGCGCTGGTCCTCGCCGTGATCGTGGTCATCAAGATCGGGCGGGCCCTGCTCCTGAGTGCCATGTTCGGGGCGATGGCGGCGGGGGTGTCGATCGGCCAGGGCAACGCCCCGGCAATCGCCGGCCGTCACGCCGCGATCGCCTTCGGCGTGGCCGCGCTCACCCTCCTGCTGATCAAGACCACGAAGAGCCTGCTCCTCTGGCTCGTGATCACCGGGCTCGGTGTCCTGGCCCTGTTCATCTTCGACGGGCTGCGATTGTGAGGATCCGGATGCCTGTGCGCTCGCCCCTCGCCCTGCCGGCGCTCTGCGCCCTCGCCGCCCTCGCCTGTTCCCGGCCCGACGCCAACACGGTGCGGCTCCCGGAGAACCCGCCGGTCAAGCGGAGCGAGGACCCGCCGGTGGCGGTGAACCCGGTCTCGCCGGTCGAGTATCCCCCGGCCCTCTTCGCCCGCGGGATCGAGGGCAAGGTCATCCTGAAGCTCCACGTCGACGAGGCAGGGCACGTGAACCCCGAATCCACCCGGGTGGCCGAGTCGTCCGGCTACCCCGCGCTCGACTCCGCCGCCCTCGCGGCGGTGCCCCGCTTCCAGTTCGCACCCGCGCTCCGCAACGGGACGCCCGTGGCCGCGACCTTCATGCAACCCGTACATTTCCGGCATCCTCAGGCCGGAGGAACAACCCCGTGACGCCTCCACACCAGAAAGCCTACGACTCGGTCCTTCCCACCATCGGCTGGACTCCGCTCATCCGTCTCCAGCGGATCGGCGCGGGAATCCGGACGCCGATCTACGGCAAGGCGGAATACGCCAACCCCGGCGGCTCGGTGAAGGACCGGATCGGACTCAGGATCATCGAGGACGCGGAGCAGCGGGGGGAGCTCAAGCCCGGCGGGGTGATCGTCGAGGGCACCAGCGGGAACACCGGGGTGGGCCTCGCGCTCGCGGCGGCGCTCAAGGGCTACCGCTGCATCTTCACGATGCCCGACAAGATGTCGCAGGAAAAGGTGCGGCTCCTCAAGGCCTACGGGGCCGAGGTCGTCATCACGCCTACGGCGGTGCCGCCCGACCACCCCGACAACTACGTCAACAAGGCCAAGCAGATCGTGAAGGACACTCCCAACGCGATCCTGGCCAACCAGTTCTTCAACCAGGTCAACCCGCAGGCGCACTACGAGACCACCGGCCCCGAGATCTGGACCCAGACCGAGGGGAAGGTCACCCACTACGTGGCGGGGGCGGGGACGGGCGGCACGGTGAGCGGGGCGGGCAAGTACCTCAAGGAGAAGAACCCGAAGATCCGGGTGATCGCCGGCGACCCCCAGGGCTCGCTCTACACCGGGTACTCGAAGACGAAGAGCCTGGGCGAGGGGAATCCCTACAAGGTGGAAGGGATCGGCGGGGACAAGATCCCGAGCACGATCTGGTTCGATACCATCGACGAATTCCGCCAGGTGCCGGACCGCGATGCCTTCGCGATGGCGCGCCGGCTGGCGCGGGAAGAGGGGCTCCTGGTCGGAGGATCCGCGGGGCTCAACGTGGCCCTCGCCCTGGAGGTGGCCCGCGAGCTCGACGACCCCTCCGCCTGCGTGGTCACCATCCTCTGCGACACCGGTGAGCGCTATCTCTCGAAGGTCTTCGACGACGCCTGGATGCAGGAGAACCAGCTGCTCGAGGTCCCGCGGGTCACCGTGGAGCAGCTCCTCCAGCGGCGCCATGTCAACGCCCCCGCGCTCGTGAGCGTGGCGCCCGCCGCGGCGGTCCGGCAGGCCCTCAACCTCATGAGCACCTGGGGCGTGAGCCAGATCCCCGTGCTCGAGAACGGCCAGTGCGTGGGCGGGCTCACCGAGAACATCCTGATGACCAAGGCCCTCGCGACCCCCACCCTGCTCGACCGGCCGGTGCGCGAGACGATGGACCCGCCGTTCCCGGTGGTCGAGGCCAGCATGCCGACCGACCGGCTCGCCCCGATGTTCACCCGCGAGAGTCCCGCGGCCCTGGTGCAGAAGGACGGGAAGCTGATCGGCATCGTGTCCCGCTACGACGTGCTGCAGCAGCTGATCGGGACCCGCTGATGCGGATCACCGTGCTCACCGGCGGGGCGTCCTCGGAGCGGGACGTCGCGCTGGCCTCCGCCCGTCAGGTGGTCCCGGCCCTTCGCTCGGTCGGGCACGCGGTCGTGGTGGTCGACACGGTGACCGGGTTCGTCCCCGAGTCGCGGGAGGCCGATCATCTCCTCGGCCGGGTCGGCACGGCGCCGCCCTCGACGGCAGAACTGGTCGACCGGGAGCGGAAGTTCCTGCTGACCGCCCTCGGCGCCTTGCCGGAGATTCGCGAGGCGGACGTGGTCTTTCTCGCCCTGCACGGGGGACGGGGAGAGGACGGCACGGTCCAGACCATCCTCGAGACCATCGGGGTCCCCTACACCGGAAGCGGACCCCTGGGCAGTGCCATCGCCATGGACAAGGACGTCTCCAAGCGCCTCTTCCGGGACCATGGCGTGCCCACCGCCGACTGGCTGATGGCCCCGGTCACCGCCGCCGAGGCCGGGAAACACCTCGGCTGGCCGATCGTCGTGAAGCCCTCGAAGCAGGGATCCACGGTCGGCCTCACAGTAGTGAAGGAAGCGGACGCCTTCGATGGTGCGGTGTGGTATGCGGAGGAATTTGACGACGAAGTGATGGCCGAACGCTACGTTCCCGGCCGGGAACTGACCGTCGGAATCCTGGACGGCCAGGCGCTCGCGGTGGGGGAGATCATTCCGAAGCACGAGATCTTCGACTACGAGTGCAAGTACACCCCCGGGATGTCGGAAGAGATCTTCCCGGCGGACCTCCCGGGTGGGGTCACGGCAGAGTGCCAGCGGCTCGGGCTGCTGGCCCACCAGAGCCTCAAGCTGGGCGGGTATTCGCGGGTCGACTTTCGCTTGACTCCCCAGGGCGGATTGTTCTGTTTAGAGGTGAACACCCTCCCCGGCATGACCGCCACCAGCCTCCTTCCGCAGTCGGCGCGGGCGGTGGGCATCGAGTTTGCTCCATTGTGTGACCGGATCTGCCGGTCTGCCCGGCGGGGCGGGGCCCCCCGGGAACAACCGGGTTCTGTTCGGGTTTGATACTTCAGGTGCTTTCCTGAGCGAGCAATGTCCTTCGGCAGCCCGTCGCTACCTCGCCTGACGCCATGGCTTGGCCGCCTCATCGCGGTCACCGCCATCGCGCAGCTGCTGCTGGAGACGATCTTCGTTTCGCCCGGGATCCGGGGCGCCCTCAGCATGGACCCCCAGGGCCTCGCCTCCCATCCCTGGGGAGTCTTCACCTATCTCTTCGTACACTCCGGCATCCTCCATCTCGCCACCAACATGCTGGCGCTGTACCTGTTCGGCACGGCGGTGGAGAACCGGATGGGGTCGCGGTCGTTTCTCCTCTACTACCTGTACTGCGGGGTTGGGGCGGCGCTCTTCTCCCTCCTTCTCAACCTCTTCATCCCCCAGACGCCGTTCGTCGGTGCCTCGGGGGCGGTGCTGGGTGTCGCGGTCGCCTTCGCCATGTACTGGCCGGATGCCGAGATCATCGTCTTCCCGATCCCGGTGCCGATCAAGGCCCGGATCCTGGTGATCGGCCTCGCCGTCATGGACGTCGTGGCGGCGCGCTTCTTCCCCGGCGGGACCGCGCACGAAGCGCACATCGGCGGGATGCTGGCCGGGTGGCTCTTCTTCAAGGTGCAGAGCCTGAGCCGGCAGCGTCCCGCGCGTCCCCCGCGCCAGAACGCCGAACGGGTCGTGATGGTCCAGCAGACGGCGAGCCGGGAGGCGGAACCGCGCTCGAATGCGCCCATCCGCTCGGCCCCGCTCCGCCCCGGCAACGACCCGGTGGCGGCGGAGGTCGATCGGGTGCTCGACAAGATCAGCGCGACCGGGATCGAGAGCCTCACCCCCGACGAGCGCCGCTTCCTCGACGAAGTCTCCAAGCGGAAGAAGCGCGAAACCAACTAGCCCGCCGCATCCGTCCGGCCGATCTCCCGATCGACAATCAGGATCCATGCTCACACGCCTCGCCTTCGCGATGGCCCTGGGCCTGTTCGCCACCCCGCGGATCACCCGGGCCCAGTCCGCCCCGCCGGCGGAACCCTATGCCTGGTTCGTGGACTTGGGCGGGGTGGTGCTCAAGGTCGACTTGGCGAAGGCGCGGGTCATCCAGCGCCTGCAGCTCCCCGACAGCATCTTCGCCCCGGAATCCACGGTCGCGCCCGAATACCCACCCTCGGTCGAGGGCGCGGCATTCGACCGGGCGGGACCCGGCGTGGTGCTCCTGGTCGGGAGTGGCGTCCAGGATGAGGACCAGCCGCGGCACTTCCAGGTCAGGTACCTCTCGCTCCCCACCCTCGCCCCGGTAGCCCGCTTCGACCTGCCGAATAGCGTGGAGAACGTCGAGATCCTCGGTGATCCGGTGCGGCGCCGGGTGCTGGTGAAGTGGGGCGACGCCGCCGGCGGCGACAGGACCGGCTTGACCGTTCGGATGGCGGCGCTGGCGCTTCCCGATCTTCGCGAGGTCCGTCGCTGGCGGGCCTTCGTTCCCCGGGCCGGCGACGATGTCATGTACCCCTTCTTTCACCACGTCGCGAACCAGACGCTCAAGGCGGGCATGGAGGTCGGCGCCGACAGCACCCGGTTGCTGCATGCGCAGGGCGACGTATTCATCGCCGGCGACAGCTTCTTCGCGCGACGGCCACCGGGTCCGCCGAACACGAGTGAACGGCGGGAGCAGATGCGTGCGCTCCTCGAGGCCGGCCCCCGGGACCGGATCCTCCTCGGCTGGCCGGTCGACGCCAGAGGCGGGGTCGCCCTCTGGAGCTCGACCAGCGACAGCGGCCCGCCCATTCAGCGCCTCGAAACCAGCCGGGAGGGCTCGGGTGAGGTGAAGGCCTCCTGGACCGCTCCGTGGGGAAAGGCTTCACTGCTCGGGGCGGGACGCACCGTGATGGTGGAGGAGCACGTCGGGCCGAAACGGGCTTCCTACACCACCCTGCGGCGGACCGGACGACTGTTGTTCTACGACGCCGCGACGGGGAAGCCCCTCGGCATGGTGACCGCGCCCGAGCTGGCAGGGAGGTTCGAGCTGCGCGAGGACACCTGTTCGACATCCGACGAGCGCTTCGTGATCCTGCCGCAGCCGGGTGGCCGGCTGGTGGTGGTGGAGCCGGGGGAACACCGGGCGACCGCCGTACCGCTGACCGAGCCGGTCTCGATCGCCGCCGCCTGCTTCCCGTCGGCGCGCTAGGACCCGCCGACCACGAAGGTGCAGTGGGGGTGCGACCCGCGGTCGCACTCCTCCCGGGCCGGAAGCCCGGTCACTTCCGCCACCAGCGCCTCCACCGCCCGGCACACCTCCGGGCTCTCCCGCACCAGCTCCGCCAGCGGGCACGCCCGGCCCACGAGCGCCAGGGCACGGCCCCGCGCCTCGATCGTGACGCTCCCGCCCAGGTCCTCCAGCACTCGGCCGGCCACCGCCACGCGCTCCCGCCGTGATCCGCTCACCCGCGGCGCCGCTTCGGCGAGGCGACGCCCCACCTCCCTGAGCACCGCGATCCGCTCCGCCGGAGCGAGACGGTCCCTGAGAGTGGAGAGGAGCTGCTGGAGGAGCGGCAGGTAGGCTCGCGACAGGAGTTCGCGGGCCCTGGCGGTCAGGCCGTAGACGATCGACGGCTTCCGGAGCCCGGGGCGTTTCCCCTCCACCAGCACCAGGCCTTCCCGCTCGAGGCCGGCGAGGTGGGCGCGCACGCCGTTGGGGGTGAGGTCGAGGAGCCGGGCGAGGTCGTCCACGGTGGCGCCGCCGCCCTGCAGGTGCACGAGGATCCGGCCCTGCGATCCCTCGCGGAACCGGTCGGTGAAGGTACTGGTCATTGGGAGAAGCTACCGGGCGGGGATGGCAAAAGCAATAAACACAGGAAATACTTGACTTATTATATAATTTATGTAGCATTGGCGGCGTCGGGATTCCCCCGGCCACAACCCCGGAGTCGTCATGCGCCCCGCCCTTCCGGTCGGCCTCCTCGCCGCCGCCCTGCTCCTCCCCGCCCCAGTCCGGGCCCAGTCGGTGAACGACGCGAACATCGTCGCCATCTTCGACGCCGCCAACACCGCCGACATCGAGACCGGCGGTCTCGCCGCGAAGCGGGGAGCCGACCCCCGGGTGCGCGACCTCGGCCAGTCCTTCGTCGATGCCCACACCGCGGTGCGGCAGCAGGGCCGCGACCTGGCTCACCGCCTCAGTGTCACGCCGGTCCCTCCCGCCGGAGACCAGAGCCGGGCCCAGCACGAGGCGGCGATGCAGCGCCTCGGGAAGCTCAAGGGCGCCGAGTTCGACAAGGCCTGGCTCGACCACGAGATCGCTTTCCACCAGGCGGTGATCGACGCGGTCACGAAGACCCTGCTCCCCGCCACGAAAAACGCCGATCTCAAGGCGCTGGAGGAGAAGGTCGCGCCGGCCTTCGTGGGCCATCTCCAGATGGCGAAGGAGCTCCGCGCGAAGCTGTAGCCCGAACGCGAAACGGCCCTCCCTGCAACGCAGAGAGGGCCGTCCGCGCGTCCCGCGGAGATCTAGTGGCGGACCAGATACTGGCGGATCATCGCCGGCTGCCCGCCGAGCCCCGCCGTGGTGTCCTGCGCCACCCTCGCGGTGATCGTCCCCGCGCTCTCCGCCGGCGTGGTGGCGGTGCAGCCGGTGGGGAGCGGACCGTTCACCCACACCGCTTCCCCCTGGTCCTCGAGCTGCCAGTCGCTCCGCGACACCGGGGGCGACCCCTTCGCGACCGTGGGCACCGAATAGCCGAGGCAGCGGCCGGTCACTTCCACCGATTTCCCGACCAGCGAGGGCGTGGTGAGGACCTCGTGCACCGAGACCTTGGCAGGCGTCGGGGTCGAACCGCTGTTGGCGGGGTGACATCCGGCGGCCACCGCCGCGGTCACCATCGCGATCCTGAGTCGCTTCACCGGGTCACCTCGCGGGGAAAGGATGGTGCCAGAGGCCGGCGAACCGCGGCGCACGGGCCTCCATGCCCAGGCGCTCCATGGTAGCGAGGCGCCGGACCGTGGCGAGCTGCGCCGGGGTGACCCGGGCGGCACTCTGCCGGAAGCTCGCGGTCATCGCGCCGGGCGCCGGATTGGCGCGCAGCGTCGGCGCGGGCGGGGCGGCGATGGTCGCGCTGGTCACCAGCTGGAGATCGGTGTACGCCCCGCTCGCGACTTCGTTCAGAGTCGGAGTCGGATCATCCAGCCACGAGGTCTGGAGCGAGAGGACCCTGGGCTGCTGGCCGTTCCCCTGGAAATACCAGGAGAAGTCGGTGGTCTGATCGAACCGGTAGGCCAGGTCGTACGCCGGCTGGAAGTTCGCCGGGTCGCGCCAGAGATTGGCGAAGAAGTAGTAGTCGCCCTTCTCGATGTACCGGTTGGTGAGGTAGCCCTCGAAGTTCACCTGGTCGTTCCAGGAGTCGTTCGACATCGTGCCGTTCGGGGTCACGCTGCCGAAGGCGGGAAGATAGATGTTTCCGTCGGGCTCGAGCACCCAGAGGTCCACGTCCGCCCCCGCCGCCACCGCACCCGACTCCCAGACGAGGTAGGTCTCCAGCCGGTTGTTCCCCTGGTCCTTCATGTCGGTTGTCGCCTGGCCGCCGGCGTACTGATTCAGGAAGGCCGTCCACGCCTTCCCCGGCAGGAGCGCGGCGTACGAGTTGAGGCTGCCCGCTCCGCTGCCCGGCATGACATCGCCGTTGGCGCCGCTTGGCAGGACGATGTTGAGGCCGGTGGAGCGCGACACGTCCGCCACGCCTCCGCCCTGGGTCTCGCCGTTCCCGGTCCGCGCCCGGTTGTTGATCCGGAACGCCGCCGCGGTCGCGGCGGTCTTCACGGCGGCGATCTTGGCCTGGAGCGCGGCCTGTCCCGTCACCTTCGCGTTCAGGGTGTCGAGGAAGTTCACCAGGTCGGTGAGCTCGGTGATGGTGTACTTCTGGCTCGCCGCGGACGCCGAGGCGATCGTGGGCCCGAGCCCGCCCGCGAGCCCGGTCTGCAGGCTTCCGGCCAGGTCGTTCAGCGCGGTCTCGAACGCCGTGAACCCCGCCATGTCGTACGCCGACAGGGTGGTGCTCGCCTTGTTGCCCTGAAAGGAGGCATTGAAGCGGTCGACGATCATGCTCGCGAGCGCGCGCCCGTCCTGGGTGGGGCTCGCCTGCATCCCGTCGAGGATGGAGGTGTAGGGATTTCCCTCGCCCGGCACCACTTCTTCCGAGAAGACCGCGAAGTTCGCCAGACCCTCGATCTTGGCCAGGGTCTCGTACCCGGCCATGAGACACATGTCGAAGTCGATGACGTCGATCCCGCCGCTGCCGGTGAGCGCGGTCTTCACGCCATCGAGCGACATGAGCCCGCTGCCGCCGCTGGTCTCGTCCTGGATCAGCCCGGTGTACCCGCCGCCATGGTTCCAGAGCACCAGCAGGTAGTGATTGGCCGGGTAGTTGGCCTTGGCCCAGGCGACGAAGTCCTTGAGCGTCTGCGGGTTCGTCATGTCGACGTTGGTCCCGCCGTTGATCTCGCTGACCGTCCCGCGATCGGGACCGTTCTTCGCCGAGCCCCCCGCCTGGTCGATGGCGTAGCGGAAGGTGTTGAAGCTGGGCCGGTTGAAGCAGGCCGCGCCACAGTTGTACTGCGCAAGCACCGTGGGGCTGAACTCGGCCTGGACCACGGTCTGGATCTTGTCGCTGATGCCGGCGTCCTCCATCTCGTCCAGATCGAGGACGCCCTGGACCGCGAGGGAGTTGTCCGCGGCCATGTACACCATCACGGTCCATTCCCGTGTGCCCCCACCCCCACCCCCGCCTCCGCCGCCGCCTTCGTCCGACCCACCACCCCCGCAGGCCCCCGCCAGACCGAGGGCACCCACCAGCGCTGCCAGCCTCAGAGCCTTCATGGACGACCGTCTCCGGAAGAAGTGCGTTGCCGTAAACCGCTCGCCGTTCAACGGCCGGGGCGGGCCGGGTGTCTCACGCGCCCGGGGCCTTCACGGTGATGGGCAGCACCATCCCGTGCGCCAGGTGCGGCTTGCCATCCTTCGCATCGGGGATATAGCAGATGAGGACATAGTTCCCCGGCGCCAGGTCCGCCTCGACCAGCGCCTCCCCGCCCGGCACCAGTCCCACCACGCCACCCAGGTAGCGCGCCGGCGGCGGCTCGGTCGCCGTCTCCGGATTCCAGGCCAGGAGGTCCGCCGCGGTCTTCCCCGGCGGCAGCAGCGCGAGCACCAGTTCGTGCAGCTGCGGCCCATCGTTCACCACCCGGATGGTGCGGTGCCCGGCGGTGATCGGCGCGCTCGGCGCAAACCCGAAGTCGAGAGTCCGGACGGTGAGATCGGCCTGCGGAAGGCGCGCCTGCGGGCCGCGATTCTCGGTGACCCGGAACGCCGCCACCATCCCCTTGAAGCGATGCTCCTTGTGATCGCTCAGGCTCGGGATGAAGCAGAAGAGCGCGTAGTTCCCGGGCGCGAGGCTCTGCACCACACTGGAGCTGTCGCCCGGGCCCACGGCGTTCGGGCCGCCGACCGGGACCACCCACGCAGGCGGCGGGGCGTCGGGACGGAGCTGGGCCATGTCGGCCACGGTCTTCCCCTGCTCCAGGCGGACCAGTTGCGCGTGGTGCAGTTCGTGGCCCCGGTTGACCAGGGTCAGGCGGGTGACCCCCGACGGAACCTCCGCCGGCAGCTCGTAGCGATAGTCCTCGGCGACGATCCGCATCGTCGGGATCGCCACCGGCTTCCGGGGACCGGCGGTGCCAAGGAGCGAAGTGACCGCGCCGGCGCCGATCACGACCGACGCGAGATAGCGGGTGGGGGAGAGAGACGCACTCATCGGGTACCGTCCTTTGCCGCCTGCTCCATGTGGCAGGCAATCGTCGCCTGGATGGCGACACTGTCCTGAGTGACCCCGCGGACGCGGAACGTCGCACCCGCGGGAGAGACATCGACCTTCACCTGTCCGTGGCCCTTCGGCCTGGGCGAATCCGCCCGGGTCTCGATCTCGCGCGCGATGCCGGTGAAGAAGTCACCGAACACGAGACCGAGGTAGAACTGGTCCTTCACCGTATCGGCCGGCACCACGAGCTGCAGGCTCCGGAGCCCGGCCTTGGGGCCCTTCCAGTCGGTGAGCTGCACGCCCCAGCTGCCCCGGCCGACCAGGTCGCGGGTGCAGGACGGCTGCTCGGCGCGGGCTTCATAGCGCCCGGGGTTCGAGCCGCCGACCAGCGTGAGCGCCACCTCCGCCGGGGGCACGTGCGCCGGCCGGCAGCCTGCCAGCAGGAGCCCGAGCGTCGCGCGCACCACCCGGTGGATGCGCATGATCAGCGGCTCCGGATCGCGTTGAGATGGAGATCCGCCGTGGCGTGCGCCGCGTGGAAGGTGCCGGCCACGTTGATGCGAAGCGTCGTCTCGGGATCGCTGAACAGGCCGCCCTCGGCATCGAAGGTGAACGTCCCCTTGAACGAGGTCGCCGTGCTGGAGGTGACGGTGAGCGTGCCGCCGGTCGCGACGAAGATCGCGGTCGGCTCACCGTTGTCGCTGTCGAACGCCATCGCGACGAAGTCCCCGCTGCCGGGGTTGGTGTTGATCGCGTCCTTGATCTCGTAGGTGCCCGGCGCGGGGATCTCCCCTCCGAGACGGATGATCTGGATCACCGACTCGCCGTCGCCGGTCTCGGCCATCTCCAGCCCGAAGAGGGTGCCCTGCGCCTCGTCGGTCTTGGTGCCGAAGAGGGCCGCGCCCTTCACCGAGGTCTCGAGGTCGCCGGTCACCTCGGCGCTGAAGGTCCTCGAGCCGCCGTTCCCCGGACCGGTGGTGCCGTTGTCATCCCCGCCGCACGCCGCCAGCATTCCCGCCGCCGCCAGGACCATCCACTTCGCTGCCTTCATATGCATGCTCCGTTTCGTTCGGGTCTTGGTTGGATCGGGCGCTTGCTCGCCCGTCGGACGGCGGGTACAATAGGCCCGGCGTTCACCTCCCGATGAAGACCCGGATATCTCCCGATCAACTCCCGATCAACTCACCCTAACGTGCTGCGCCTCAAGACTTTCGGTGGGCTGGCCCTGACCCGGGACGGGACCCCGGTCGAAGGCGCGGGCGCGCAGCGGAGGCGTCTTGCCCTGCTCGCCCTCCTGGCGGCGGCGGGGGAACGTGGCCTCCCGCGTGAACGGGTGCTGGCGCTGTTGTGGCCGGAGAGCGACCCGGAACGGGCGCGGAAGAGCCTGGCCCAGGCGGTCTATGCGCTGCGCCGGGAGCTCGGATCCGAGGAACTGATCGTCGGGGTGACGGAGGTGCGGCTCGGCTGGGAGGGGTTCACGAGTGACCTGGCCGAGTTCCGCGAGGCGATGCAGGCCGGCCAGCCGGAGAAGGCGGTCGGCCTGTACGAGGGGCCCTTCCTCGACGGCGTCAACATCGACGAGGCCCCCGAGTTCGAGCGCTGGGCCGAGTCGGAGCGGGGGAACCTCGCGCACGATTACGTGGTGCTGCTGGAGCAGCTCGCCCGGGACGCCGACAAGCGGAGTGAATTGCGCGCCGCCGTCGGCTGGTGGCGCAAGCTCGCCAACGCCGATCCCCTCAACAGCAAGGTGGCCCTGGGCCTGATGCAGGCGCTCCGCGCCGCCGGGGACCGGGCCGGCGCGCTGCAGTATTTCCGGGTCTACGAGATGCTCCTGCGCCAGGAGCTGGACCTCGCGCCCGACCGCGCGCTCGTCGAGCTGGCCGAGTCGTTGCGCCGTGCCTCCGGGAGCCCGCTGGTCGAGACCGGGGCCGCACCGGCCGAGTCACCGCCGCCCCCGCCGACCGTCGGCATGACGACGGTGCCGGGTACACCGGCCGCGGTTCGCGCCGCGTCGACCCCGGCGCCGTCGGTGCCCTCGCTGCGATCCCAGCCTTTCCACGAGCGGATCGGGATCTCGGGAAAGACCGACGAGTACGCGCGGCCGCGTCCTCAGGGCCAAGCGCCGCAGCCGTCCTTCGACCCCGGCGGCGCAGCCGCCGCCCCACCCATCCGCAAGCCGTTCTTCAGGCGCGCCAGCACTCGCTACGGCATTCTCCTCGGTTTCGGGCTTGGCCTCCTGGTCATGGGAATCGCACGGATCCGGATCTGGCGGCGCGAGGCCCCGGTCGAAGCGGTGCCGGTGGTGGCGGTAGGACTCATCCGCGACTATACCCGCGCGAAGGAAGGCCTCACGCGCCCGCTGGCCGACATGCTCGCGACCAACCTCGCGCGGGCCCAGGGGATCCAGGTGGTGAGTACCGCCCGGATGTACGAGCTGCTCGCCCAGCAGGCCAGCACCACGGACTCGATGGCGGCGGTGATGGGCGCGGCGAGGTCGGCTGGAGCCACCGACCTGCTCGACGGCTCTCTCATCGACAGCGCGGGGACCTACCAGCTCGACCTCCGCCGTACCCGGATCTCGACCGGCAGTCTCGGCGGCGCCTACCGCGTGTCGGGCAAGGATCTCTTCGCCCTGGTCGAGGCCGGGACGGCCCGGCTGGTGGGCTCGCTCGGGGTGAAGGGCCCGAGCTCGTCGTTCGCCGACGTGACGACCCGGTCGCTGGTGGCCTACCGCCTATATGAGGAAGGGCTCCGGGCTTTCTTCGCCGGCCAGGGCGATGCGTCCCAGCGGCTCCTCTCCCAGGCGCTGGCGGAGGATTCGACGTTCGCGATGGCCGCCTACTGGCTCGCCAAGATCCGCAACGGGGACGTGACGCTCATGGAGCAGGCGGTCCGGCTGAGCGACCGGGTCTCCGACCGGGAGCGGCTCCTCATCCGGGCCGGGTGGGCCGACATGACCGACGATCCGTCGCGCCTCGCGTCGGCCGAGAGTCTCACGACCCGGTATCCCTCCGAGCCCGAGGGGTACATGTGGCTGGGTCATGCGCAGAAATGGGTCGGGGACTTTCCCGCCGCCGTCGCGTCGCTCAAGCGGGTGATCGCGATCGACTCGGCCAGCCTCGCGATCGACCCCCAGGCGCCCAACGCCCCGGTCCGCTGCCTCGCCTGCGAGGCCTCGGTGGAGCTGGCGGGGGTGTACCACATGATGGACTCGCTGGGGGCGGCGGAGCGCGAACTCAAGAGCTGGATCCGCAAGTCGCCCCGGAGTGTGAGCGCCTGGGGCAACCTGGCCCAGATGTACGTCTTCGCGAACCGTTTCGAGGACGCGGTGGGCGCGTCGCGCACGGTGAGCGCGCTCAATCCGGGGTCTTCCCAGGAGTGGTTCCTGACCCACGTCGGCTGGCGGGCCGGGAAGTACGCGCGGGCCGACAGCCTCTTCCGGCTCATGGGAGAGAATCCCGCGTCCGCCGGCGAGGGATTCAAGTGGCTGAGCATCAGTCTCCGGACCCAGGGCCGGGTGCGCGAGGCGCTGGAGCCGGCAGAGAAGCTCCGGGCGACCATGAAGCCCCCCCGCCGCGACGCGGTCCCCTACACCGGCCTCTTCGAGGCCCAGGTCTGGTTCGACCAGGGCAACCCGCGCCGCGCCGCCGCCGTGTTCGACTCGATCAGCCGGGCGCCGCTCTATGCGTCGATCGCCCCGCAGATCGCCCGCAACCTGGTCTGGACCCAGACCCTCCGGGCCACCTCCCTTGCCGCCGCGGGGGACACCGTCCTCCTCGCGGCGCTGGCCGACAGTATCGAACGGTGGGGGCGGGAGAGCAGCTACGGCCGGGACCGTAAGCTGCATCACCATGTACGCGGGCTGCTGCTCGAGGCCCGGGGCGACCTGGCGGGCGCCGTCGACCAGTTCCGTCAGGCGATCTTCTCGCCGACCGCCGGGTACACCCGCACCAATCTCGACATGGGGCGGGTGCTCCTCCGGCTGGGCCGGCCGCGCGAGGCCGCGGCGCTCGCCGAGTCGGCGCTCCGGGGCTCGTTCGAATCGACGGGCACCTATGCAACCCAGACCGAGCTGGCCGAGCTGGCGGCGGCGGCGTGGGACGCGGCGGGTGTTCGCGACAGTGCGCTCCTGCGATATCGGCAGGTTGCGTCGAATTGGGCCCAGGCCGACCCGCAATTCGGGCCCCGCGTCGAACGTGCGAAGCTCCGCATCGCGGCGTTGTCGGGACAGTGAGTTGGTCGCGGCGTTCGCGTCGTCAGCGGCGCGTCAGATCGATGGAGGCGCGTGCGGAAACATGGTCGTGCGTGTGTGTCAATCCCTCTTGCGCCTCCCGAAGAAGTTTCGATATTCTCGCACGTGCTGATCAATCTTGTCCCGGAGTTCCTCGCCGTTCTCCGTGCCGCGGATCGTGCAGCGGCGTTCGAGCAGTATCTCTCCGCACATCGCGCCGTCCTCTCCGCCTACTGGCACAACTACGTGCTGGACCTGGAGAGCCCGCAGGCGCCGGCGGTGATCGCCCACGCGCTCAACGCCGACCGGGCCGATCTCCACGAACTGCTCGAGAGCACCGACGTCGAGGGCATCGTCGAGGATGCCATCGCGCAGGCGGAGGACCTGCTGCAGATCGATCGCCCCACCGATGTCTACCTGATGGTCGGCATGGGCGGCGCCAATGCCGGCGAGCTGGTGGTGGGCGGGCGCGGCGTGGCGTTCATCTGTCTCGAGCACTTCACCGGTCGGGCCAACCCCGAGACCTACGGCATGGGGCTGCCGCCGGAGCTGATTCCGCTGTGGGTGGCGCACGAGCTGGCGCACTGCGTCCGCTACACCTCGCCCACCAGCCAGAGCGAGCTCCGCCGCATCGTCGGCGACCAGGGCGGCTATTACGACTACTGGGTCACCGGCAGCCGGGCCTCGCTCCGCGAGCTGCTCGTCAACGAGGGCCTGGCCGTGCACGCCGCGGAGGCGGTGTCTCCCGGGCTCGATCCGGCCAACTACTTCGGCTATCCCCGCCGCCAGTATCGTCGCCTTCGTGAACTGGAGGCGTTTCTCCGACGGGTGGTCGACCCGGAGCTGGAAGGGCGCGGGATCGGTCTCCGGCTTCGCTACCTGTCAGGGGGGATGAGCCCGTCGTCACGGCTCGTCGGCGGGCGCGTGCTGCCGGAACGGTCGGGCTACTACCTCGGCCACCGCATGACCGAAGCCCTGGTGCAGGAGCGGGGCATCGCGGCGGCGCTTCGCGCGAGCGCCCAGGACTTCCAGGCGTCGGAAGATCAGGCGCGTGGGATCCAGACGGCGTAGGCGGCGGCAGACCGGAAGGCCGGCGCCGATCGAAGAGGAACGCTTCCCATGGACCAGCCCCCCATCCCCGTCTCCTTCAAGAAGAAGGGCACCATCTACGTCGAAGCCCCGGTCGTGGTCCGGGACGAAGACGGGAACATCGTGCCGATCCCGACCTTCAAGCAGCCGGGCGTGGTGAAGTTCTGCGGCTGCGGCAAGTCGGCCAACAAGCCGTTCTGTGACGGGAGCCACAAGCGGGGAGATGGGTGAGGGCGCGGGGGAACTGCCCTTCGGGAAGTTCCCCCCATCCGCCTCACCCATCTCCCCGCGCCTCAAAGCCTCCCCACGATCTCTTTCACGATCTTCGCCGCCACCCGTGCCGTCAGGTCCCGCAGGTCATTCGCCGGGTTGAGCTCCACCACGTCCGCCGCCACCAGGCAGCCGCGCGGAATCGACTGGATGATGGAGAGGAGCTCGCGGGTCGTGAGCCCACCCGGCTCGGGGTGACTGATTCCGGGAGCGAAGGCGGGATCGAGCGCATCCAGGTCGAGGGACAGGTAGACCGGTCCGGCCAGCCGCCGCGCCGCCGACCGCATCGCCTCGATGCCAGCACGCATCTGCACCATCTCCACGCCGAACCGGTGCGCCTGGTCACGCTGGTGCTGGTTCAGCGTGCGGATCCCGAGCTGCACCAGGTAGTCCGCCGACTTCTCCTCCATGACCCGCGCGAAGGGCGAGGCATGGGAATGGGGATCGTTGTCGAAGGAATCGTAAAGGTCGGGGTGGGCGTCGATATGGAGCACCGTGAGTCGCTTGAAGGCCGGCCGGACCCCACGTACGAGGCCCCAGCTGATCGAGTGATCACCGCCGAGGAAGATCGGCGTCACGCCGCGGGAGACGAGGGCCGCCGCCTTCGCTTCGATGACAGCATGGGCATCCGCGCGGCCCTCGAGGGCCAGGTCACCCGCGTCCTGAAGGAGGGTCGAGACGTCCTGCAGCTCCTCGTTCCAGGCGTTGCTCGACTCGCTCGCGAGCGCGGCCCGGATCGCGGCGGGTCCGCCCGCCGCGCCCCGCTGCCAGGAGGAGTTGCCGTCCCAGGGGACACCGAGCAGCGTTGGCGATCGAGACATGCGGCATCGCATTCGTAGGAGTGCACGAACATTCCAATGCGTCCCCCGAAACCATTCGGCCACGGCGGCGCGTAGGTCCGGCCCAACCTGCCTCCGGACCATGATCTCGATGAACTATACCCCGTCCTCCCTGCTCGCCCTCGCCGCCGTCTCGGCGCTCGCCTCGCCCGGGCTCGCCCAGGTGACGCATGCCCCCCGGCCCACCGTCCCTGCCATCACCGCGGAAGACCTCCGCACCCGGCTCTTCATCTTCGCCGACGACTCGATGATGGGCCGCAACACCGGCACGCCGGGGCACGAGCGGGCAGTGGCCTACCTCGAGCGCGAGCTGCGCCGGATCGGGCTCGCCCCGGGCGGCGAGAACGGCACGTACTTCCAGACGGTCCCCTTCGTCAGCCGCGGCATCGATCCGGCGAGCTCACTCGCGGCCGATGGCCGGGCCCTGACACTCTGGACCGACTACGTCGCCCGCGACCAGGGGCCGGTCTCCCTCACCTACGACGGTCTCCCGGTCGTCTTCGGGGGCTTCTGGGGCGACTCGGCGTCGCTCCTCCCGGCGGCGCAGGTCACCGGCAAGGTGGTGCTCCTGGGGGTGGCCTCGGATCCGTCGGGACCGCTCTTCAACCGCTTCAATCGATTCGAAGTCACCCAACATTACCCCGGCGCAGCGGCGATCGCCGTCGCCCTCCTCGATTCGGCGCCGGCCGGGGCGATTGCGTTCTGGAAGGACCCCGGGATCCAGCTGCCGCAGGACGGCGCGGCCACCACGCCCGGGCTCCTCTACGTCACCGACGCGGTCGCGACGAGCCTCCTGGGCGCGCCGCTCCGCCAGGCCCGCGCCGGCGCGGCCGGGAAGGCCCTCACCGGTCAGGTCCGTATTCGGGAGGTGCCCCGGCCCTCCCGTAACGTCATCGGGATCATCCCCGGCTCGGACCCGTCACTCAAGGGCACCTACATCGCCGTCGGCGCCCACAGCGATCACGTGGGGACCTCTGCCTTCGCCCAGGACCACGACTCGGTCCGCGCGTACAACACCGTCATCCGGCCCCTGGGTGCGGACAACGCGCCCCGGGAGCCCACCGCGTACGAGGCCAGGCGCATCGCGGCGGAACTGGCCCGCCTCCGGAAGGTCAACCCGGTACGGCAGGACACGATCTACAACGGGGCGGACGACGACGGCTCCGGCTCGGTCACCCTGCTCGAGATGGCCGAGCAGATGCAGCACGAGAAGACCCGGCCGCGGCGCTCGACCCTCTTCATCTGGCATACCGGCGAGGAGGAAGGACTCTTCGGCTCCCAGTGGTTCACCGATCACCCCACGGTGCCGCTCGACTCCATTGTCGCGCAGGTCGATGTCGACATGGTGGGCCGGGGCGAAACGATGGCCCAGAAGAACGGGGCGAACCTGCTGGTGGTGTTCGGGTCGCGCCGGGTCTCGAGCGAGATGGGCGACATCGTCGACCGCGTGAATGCGGCCAGCGCCCAGCCGTTCATCCTCGACTATCACATGGATGTCGACGGGCACCCGGAGCAGGGGTACTGCCGGAGCGACAACTGGAACTACAACCGGTACGCCATCCCCACGGTGTCGCCCATGACCGGCTACCACATCGACTATCACCAGGTGAGCGACGAGCCGCAGTACATCAACTACGACCAGATGGCGCGGATCGGGCGGCTCCTCACGGACCTGACGGTGACGCTGGGGAACCTGGACCACCGCCTGGTCGCGGACCATGGGACGAAGGATCCGACCCAGCAGTGCCGCCAGTGAGGGCCACCGCATCGCCGCGGCGGAGGCTGCCCGTGGCGTAGTGCACCACGTTCTGCCCGAACATCACTTTCCCATCCTGGCGGCGGAACGTCGCCAGGGTGCGGAGGGGCTCGTCCCCATCCCGCTGCCCCCGCGCCTGGTCGGTGGTCGTCATGACGCAGCGGGCGCAGGGCTTCACCACCTCCATGGGGAGCCCGCCCACCGTGAGCCCGCGCCAGCCGTCTTCCGCGAACGGTTCGCTCCCCGCCACGACCAGGTTCGGCCGGAAGCGGTTCATCGGGAGCGGCGCCGCGAGCCGGCGGTTGAGGTCGGCGAGCGAGGCCTCGCCGATGAGGAGAAAGGGGAACCCGTCGGCGAAACTGGCGCGCCCGCCCCGCGGCGCCCAGGTCCGGTCGACCTCGCGCACCACGCCCTCCGGCATCCAGGCCAGCACCACCTCCTGCCCCACGATCCGCGAGAACCATTCATCCGCCCGGTGATCCGGCGCGATCACCGAGACCTGATCCGCCCAGATCCTCGTCGCGACCGGCCGGCCCCCCTGGGGCTCCAGTGGCGTCACCAGCTCGGGCATGTCGGGGGCGGTGATCCGGAGGTGTGATCCCACGATCGCGGGCCGCACCAGGGCCAGTGCCGGGATCTCGCGCTGGGTGAGGAACTCGCCCCGCGGGGTCGTGACCATCCAGCGCCGGTCGTAGCGCAGGCCGAAGGTATCGACCTCCCACGCGTCGACCTCGATCCCGCCGCACGACTTGATGGGGTAGATGTGGAGGGACGAGAGATGCATCGGGAGAAGATAGTCCGGCGTGAGGGGTGGGGCTGATCACTTCCCCACGCAGAAGCTCGCGAACACCCGGTCCAGCACTTCCTCGACATCCACCACCCCGATCAGCGAGTCGAGCGCCCGCACCGCCTCCTGCACATGATGCGAGGCGAGCACCGCGTCTCCTCCGGGCGCGATCTCGGGCCGCGCCGCCGCCAGCGCCGCCGCGGCCCGGGCGAGCGCGACACGATGGCGCTCGCGGGTGAGCACCGGCTCCAGGTCGGCCAGCGCGACCCCGCCGGCAAAGAGCCGTTCCGCCACCAGCCGCCGCAGGCGGTCCAGGCCCTCCCCGGTGACGGCCGAGACCGCCACGTCGCCGCCCGCGCCGCCGAGATCCGCCTTGGTCCGCACCCGGAGGGTCTTCTCCGGGGCCACCGGCGCGGGAGCGGCCGGCTCGTCGCCGCAGAGCAGGACGAGGTCCGCCGCCGCCGCGTAGCGCTGCGAGACCTCCTGGCCCATCGCGTCGATCCGGTCGCTGGTCTCACCGAGCCCGGCGGTATCGACCAGCCGCACGGGCCATCCCAGGAAGTCGGCGTGGGCTTCGATGGCATCGCGGGTGGTGCCGGGGACCTCGGTCACCAGCGCGCGCTGGGTTCCCAGGAGCGCGTTGAAGAGGGATGACTTGCCCGCGTTGGGCGGGCCGGCGAGCACCACCAGCGCGCCCCGGCGCACCCGCTCGGCCAGCGGCGCGGTGGCGAGGAGCTGGTCGATCCGGCGGGCCACGTCCGCCCGGGCGGTCTCGATCCGCGCGCGCGGGATCACGCCATCGTCTTCCTCGGGGAAGTCGACATCGTAGGCGAGGAGGGCCAGCAGCTCGACCAGCGCGTCCCGGAGCTCGCCGATCCGCCGGGAGAGACCCCCTTCCAGCTGGCTCAGCGCGGCCCGTGCCTGGGCCGGCACCTCCGCATCCACCAGGTCGCCCACCGCCTCGGCCTGAATCAGGTCGAGCTTGCCATGCTGCACCGCGCGGCGGGTAAACTCTCCCGGGTGGGCCGGCCGCGCCCCAGCGGTCTCGAGCACGGCCACCAGGCGGGCCGGCACCGCCAGCCCGCCATGACTGTGGAGCTCCACCATGTCCTCGCCGGTCTCGCTCCGCGGGGCGGGGAAGACGAGGTAGAGGCCCCGGTCGATCAGGGCCCCGTCCGCGTCTCGGAAGGCGGCCAGCCGGGCTTCACGCGGGGGATCGGGACGGAAGGAGGGGATGACCCGCGCGGCGATCTCGAACACGCCCCGTCCCGAGAGCCGGATCACCGCGACCGCGGAGCGGCCCGGCGGGGTGGCGAGCGCGACAATGGGGTCGGTGAGCATGGGACCGGAGGCCTACTTCTTCTTCCCCTCCGCCTTCTTCGTCCCCACCACCGGCTGGGCCTGCGCCTTCCGCCGCTCCTTCGCGAGGAGCCACTGCTGCGGAATGCTCGCCAGGTTCTGCACGAAGTAGTACAGGTTGAGCCCCGACGCGAAGTTCAGGAACATCACCGTCATCATGATCGGCAGGAAGTAGAGCATCATCTTCGTCTGCGGATTGGGCGGCATGCCCGCCATGCCGATCTTGTTGAGCCCGAACATCGAGGCCCCCATCAGCACCGGCAGGATGAAGAGCGGGTCCTTGAGCGAGAGATCGGGGAGCCAGAGGAACGACTGGCCCCGGAGCTCGATCGTGTTCGCCAGCACGAAGAAGAGGGCGAGGAGCACCGGCCAGGGCAGGAGCATCGGCCAGCAGCCGCTGAAGGGGTTCACTCCCTCGCGCTTGTAGAGCCCCATCACCTCGGCCTGGAGCTTCTGGGGGTCGTTCTTGTACTGCTCCTGGAGCCGCTGCATTTCCGGCTGGATCGCCTGCATCCGCATGCTGGCCCGCATGCCCCGCTGGTTGAGTGGCCAGAGCAGGACCCGGATCATCACCCCGAAGAGCACCAGCACCACGCCGTAGGCGAGGTTGAGATGCTGGTGCATCCACACCAGGAGCCACCGGGCGCCGACCGCGATGGGGCGGATCAGGGTCCGGAAGCCGGGCCAGCCGTAGGGATTGATGTCGTAGAAGTCGTGGCCGATGGCGCGGAGGCGGGGATACTCCATCGGGCCGGCGTAGATGCGGTACTGGAAATCGCCCTTCGCCTCCACCGGCACCCCGAAGGTCACCTCCGCCTGATGGACCCGGCCGGTGCCGCCCGCGGCGTGCACCGTGGCCCCGGTGATCTTCGCGGCGGCGCTGTCGATCGCGAGGATGGCGGTGACGAAGTACTTCGACTTGACCGCGGCCCACTCGAACGGCCCGTTGATGGTTCGCACCTCGCCGTGATCGAGGCTCGAGAACTTGAGGAGCTTCGACTCGTCGGTCTTGGTCACCACGCCGTAGTCGTACAGGTTGGCGTTGGTGTCCGCCTCGGTCTGCCGCATCCCGTGGCCCATGCCGATGAGCAGCGTCCCGCCCACGGGGCCCAGCCCGGTGACGGTGCCGGCCACCTCGATCTGGTAGTCGTCCGGGTGGAACCGGTAGACCAGTCGCACCGCCACCTGGCCCTGCGTGGCGGTGAGGACCAGGCTGTCCCGCCGCGTCACCGACAGCGTCTTCGCCGACGGAGTGAAGGTCCAGTCACTCAGCTTGAGCGTGTCCCGCCCGACGAGGAGCGCCAGGGTGTTGATCCCGCCGGAGTCGGGCAACAGTCGCACCGGCTCGCCCTTCTCGAGGTGATACAGGCTCCGGTACGACTTCGGCGTGGCCTGGGTGATCATGCCACCCCGGCTGGAGATGCTGTAGGTGTAGAGCGGGGACGAGACGGTGAGGGTCTCGGCGGGCGCCGTGGTGGACTGGGGCCCGACCGGAAGCGGGGCCGCGGGCGCGGCCCCGGGCGCGGGTGCCGGTGCGGTCACGGAAACCGTGTCCGGCCTCGCGGCCGGCCGGCCGGCCGGCTTCTTCGCCGGCTTCATGAAGAACGTGGGCGCGAGCGCGATCAGCATCATCAGCGCGATGGCCCAGATTACGCGTCGATCCATTGTCGCGAGTCGAGTTCAGGGCACCGGGTCGTAGCCGCCAGGATGCCACGGATGGCAACGGAGCAGGCGCCAGGTACCGAGCAGGATGCCCTTGAGGGCGTGGTGCCGCTGGAGTGCCTCGAGCATGTACTGCGAGCAGCTCGGGGCGAACCGGCAGCTGGAAGGCAGCCCGGGCGAGATGCCGAGCTGGTACAGCCGAACCAGGGCGATCGCGGTCCAGGTGAACGGCGCCTGGAGGGCCTGCCAGAGGGTACGGGGACGAGGGAACAGCGTTCCGGGTTCCGAGTTCCGGGTTCCGAGTCGAGCGGTCGAGGGCGTGCTCCCGCCCGGTGAATCTTCACCTGCGTCACCCGGAACCCGGAACTCGGAACTCGGAACTTTCACGCCGGTATCCGCCCGAAGACGTTATCCGCGAACTGCAGCAACTCGCCCTGCAGGTCCGCGAACGTCGCCCCATAGGCCTCGCGCCGCGCCCGGATCAGCAGGTCCCGCGGCCCCTGGCGCGGCATCAGCTGTCGCCGCCAGATCTCCAGGAGTCGCCGCCGCAAACGATTGCGGGCCACCGCCGTGGACTGGAACTTCGGAACGATCAGTCCCATCCGCGGGTGGCCCGTCGTGTTGTCCATCCAGCAGAACTCGAGCGCTCGGCCGCGCCGCCGCCGACCTCCCGACAGGCACCGGCTCCGCTCCGCCTGGCTTACCAGGCGCCGCGGCCGGGGCAGTCGTTCGCTCGTGGTCAGCGACTCCCGTGCTTCGAACCGGTCGACACGGTCAGCTGCTTGCGGCCCTTCTTGCGCCGGCGCGACAGCGTCTCACGGCCCCACCGGGTTTCCATCCGGGCCCGGAACCCGTGCTTGGCGATCCGCTTCTTGTTGCGCGGACGGTACGTCGGCTGCATCTCAAAATCCCCGAAAATGAGCCCGCAAACCTACCTACGAAGCGGGGTTCCGGTCAAGGTTGACTTTTCCACAATGGGGCCGTACAATCGTCGGCCCTTGCGAACGCCCTACCCGTCCTGAGCAGCATGCCGCAGTCCCCCAAAGAGGTCTGGAAGCTCATCCTCGACGAAGCCAGTCGGCAGCTTCCAGATAAAGTCGTCCGTGCATGGCTCGAACCAACCGAGGCCATGGCGCTGGAGGGCGACCGTCTGGTCGTGGCCGCGCCCGATGAGTTTGCGGCCAAGTGGAACGAGACCAACCACGGCGCCCTGCTCTCCAAGCTGGCGGAAACGGTGATGGGCAAGCCCACCGCCGTGACGTTTCGTGTCCAGGAGGACCGGCAGCGGCGGCCCCAGATGGACTTCTTCGTGAGTCCGCCCGCGGGCCAGCCGACGGTGACGCAGGCCAATCCCAGCAACCAGCCGCTCAACGAACGCTACACCTTCGAGACGTTCGTCATCGGCAAGTCCAACCAGCTGGCGGCGGCGGCGGCCCACGCCGCGGTCGAGGCCCCGGGCAAGACCTACAACCCCCTCTTCATCTACGGCGCCACCGGGCTGGGCAAGACCCACCTGATGCAGGCCATCGCCCACGCGATGCTCCGGCGCCGGCCCGAGACCCGGGTGCTCTACGTGAGCGCCGAGCAGTTCATCAACGAGGTCATCGAGGGGATCAGCCGGCGCACCATGCCGGAGTTCCGCAAGCGCTACCGCACCGATATCGACCTCTTCCTGGTGGACGACGTCCACTTCCTCGAAGGCAAGGAAGCCACCCAGGAAGAGTTCTTCCATACGTTCAACGCCCTCTACGAGGGCGGGAAGCAGATCGTCCTGACCTCCGACCGGCCCCCCAAGGAGATCCCCGGCCTCGAGGCCCGCCTGGTGAGCCGCTTCGAATGGGGCATGGTGGCCGACATCGGCCAGCCGGACCTGGAACACCGGATCGCCATTCTCCGCAAGAAGCAGGAGCAGGACCACCTGGAGATGACGATCCCGGACGACGTGCTGCGCTTCATCGCCGAGCATGTCCGCTCCAACGTCCGCGAGCTCGAGGGGTGCATCATCAAGCTCCTGCTCTACGCCTCGCTCAAGCACCGCGAGGTGTCGATCGAGCTGGCCCGCGAGGCCCTCGCCGACAAGATCCGCCCCGGCGACGACCTCCCCGGCTCCCCCCGGAGCCTGCCGAGCATCGACCGGATCCAGGACGTGGTGGCGCGACGCTGGGGCGTCACCGCCGAGCAGCTGCGCTCCAAGGCCCGGATCAAGACCCTCGTCGTCCCCCGCCAGATCGCGATGTACCTGGCCCGGGACATCCTCCAGATGCAGCTGATCGAGATCGGCCAGGCCTTCGGCGGGCGGGACCACTCCACCGTGATCCACAGCGTGGACAAGGTGCAGCGGCAGATGTCGCGGGACCGGAGTTTCCGGGAACGGATCGAAAGCGCGCGGGCGGAACTGAGTACACAGTAGCTGTCCACGCGGCATGTGGGGAATGTGGGAACCCGTGGGCGACCCGGCGATTGTTCAGAACGGGTCAACGCCCGTCCACACCGGGTCCACAGGGACGAATGAGCCAGCACGCAGTCGGTGCAGCACTTGGCCCGCTCTTCCACATCTCCAGACGCTCTACTGCTACGACTAGGTTACTTATCTTGGGAAGCTAGTAGTCTTTCTTGCACCCCCGAGGAGCAGGATGAAGTTCACCATCACGCGGGAGCAGTTCCAGGAGGGCCTGCAGGCGGTCGCCGCCTCCATCCCCACCAAGACGACGCTCCCTGTCCTGTCGAACGTGCTGCTCGAGGCCACCGGCGACGGTCTCCGGCTCTCGGGCACCGACCTCGACATCGCGGTGAGCACCACCGTTCCCGCCTCGGTCGACCAGGAAGGCGCGATCACCCTTCCGGCCAAGAAACTCTCGGACATCGTCCGGGAGCTGCCCAGTGCCGCGATCCGGCTCACCAGCTCGGGGGAACAGCGGGCCACGATCGAGTGCGGCCGGGCCAAGTTCCGGCTCCTCGGTCTGCCGCGCGAGGAATTCCCCGCCTTCCCGGCCGTGAAGTTCGACGGGGGCTGGCGCTCCAAGGCGGGTGATGTCCAGAAGCTGGTCTCCCACGTGGCCTTCGCCGCCAGCACCGAGGAGAGCCGGCCGATCCTGAATGGCGTCCTCTGGGAGCTGCGCCCGGAGCGGATGCGGATGGTGGCCACCAACGGCCATCGGCTCGCGCGGATGGATGTCCCCGTCACCGCCGGCATCGGGCGCGGCCAGGCCGACCTCATCATCCCGCCCAAGGCGCTGGAACAGATCCGCCGGCTCTTCGGCGAGGCCGACGAGCTGGAGATCGCCCGGAGCGAGAACCACCTCGGCTTCCGGTCCGCCACGACGCAGGTCTTCACCCGGCTCATCGAAGGGCCGTATCCCAACTACGAGCAGGTGATTCCGCGGGAGAACGACAAGTCGATGACCGCCGACAAGGCGGCCCTGACCGCGGCGCTCCGGCGCATGAGCATCGTCGCGAGCGACCAGACCCACCGGATCCGGATGGGCCTGGCGAGCGGCTCCTGCAAGCTCTCGGTCCAGACCCCCGACCTGGGCGAGGCCCAGGAAGAGCTGTCGGTCGGCTACGACGGCGATTCCCTCGAGATCGGCTTCAACGCCTCGTACCTGCTCGAGATCATGAAGTTCATGCCGACCGACGAGGTCCGCATGACGTTCAAGGGGCCCGAACGCGCCGCCACCTGCGAGCCGGTCGGCTGGAACGACCCGGCGGCGTACATGACCCTGGTGATGCCGCTGAGGCTGGTAGACTAGCAACGGTTCCGAGTTCGGCGTTCCGAGTTCCGAGTCGAAATGCGTTGAACCCCACTCGGAACCCGGAACTCGGAACCCGGAACTCGGACCTTCATGCCGCCCCTCAAACCCAGAACCATCCGCGTCATCGGCGTCCCCATGGACCTCGGCTCCGGCCGCCGAGGCGTGGACATGGGGCCGTCGGCCATCCGGATCGCCGGCCTGCACCAGCGCCTCGCCGACCTGGGACACACGGTTGTCGACGAGGGCGACCTCGACATTCACAACATGGAGGAGCTCAAGGTCGGGAACCTCCGGGCCCGCTACCTGGGCGAGATCTCCCGGGCCAACCGGCAGCTCGCGGCGGCGGTCCAGCGGGTGATGCAGCGGGGCCACTTCCCGCTGGTGCTGGGGGGAGATCACTCGATCGCGGTCGGCACCGTCTCCGGGGTCGCGGCCTACGGGAAGGCGAAGGGGAAGCGGGTCGGCGTCCTCTGGGTCGATGCCCACAGCGACATCAATACCCCCGCCACGTCCCCCAGCGGGAACGTCCACGGAATGCCGCTCGCCGCGCTGCTCGGTCTCGGGCCGTCGGCCCTCACCGGGATCGGGGGGCGCTTCCGGAAGATCCTCCCCGAGAACGTGGCCCTGGTCGGGATCCGGAGTGTCGACGAAGGCGAGCGGACCCACCTGCGGAAGCTGGGCGTGCACGTCTACACCATGGCCGACATCGATCGCCACGGGATCCACATCGTGATGGAGAAGGCGATCGAGAACGTCACGGAGGACACCGGCCTGGTACACGTGAGCTTCGACCTCGACTCGGTCGACCCGAGTCTCGCGCCCGGCGTCGGCACCCCGGTCAAGGGCGGGCTCGACTACCGCGAGGCGCAGCTGATCATGGAATCGCTGGCCGACGCCGGCGTGGTGACCTCGCTCGAGATGGTGGAGGTCAATCCGATTCTGGACGAGCGCAACCGCTCGGCCGAGTTCGCGCTCGAGCTCATCGAATCGGCGTTCGGCAAGAAGATCCTCTAGCGCGCCGATGCGCGTCGTCGCGAGTCACCTCCCCTTCCATCGCCTGCCCTGGCTGGTCGCGGCAAGCCTGCTCATGGCGGGCGGGTTGCTCCTCGTCGCCCGTGGCGTTGCGGTGCCCGGCTGGATCCTGCTCGTCACCGGCGGCGGGCTCATGGTCCTCACCGCCGGGCCCGCCTACCAGAGCCGGGAGCGGATCGTGCTGGACGACAACGGCCTCACCGATCTCGCGACGAAACTCGGCCCGATTCCGTGGGCCGACATCGTCCGGGCCGAGGTGATGCTGGTGGGGAAGACGCCGCTGGTCTCGGTGGAGGTGGTCAATCCGGCGGAATGGGAGGCCCGGGCGCCCGATTCCCTCCGGAAGCTCCGGCTGCTCGCGCCCGAGATGAAGCTCCCGCCGGTCCTGCTCTTCGCCCCGCGTCTCACGCTCACTCCCGAGGAAATCGTCCGGCAGATCAACAGCCGGGCCCAGGGGACGCCTCAGGCCTGACCCGGCGGGGCGCGGAGAAAGTCCGCGATCCGCGCCGCGATCTCCTCGTCCCGCATGATCCCGTGATGCCCGACCCCCTCGGCCTCCACCAGCCGGGCGCCGGGCCACGCCTGCGCGATCGCCTCGCCTTCGGAGAACGGAATGTCGAGGTCCTCGCGGTCGTGGATGATCATGGCGGGGATGGCGAAGCGGGTGACCAGCGAGGGGATGTAGAGATCCTCGAACTTCATCTGGAACCGCCGCTCGATGTTGCGGATCATCAGGTCGCGCGCGGCAGGCGGGAGGTTCACGATCGCGGCGAAGCGGGCGACGAAGTCGGGCGAGGCGGAGAACGGCGCGATCAGTACCGCGCGTTCGAGGGCGAGGCCGCGCGCCAGGGCGACCGCGACTGCCGCGCCGCCCAGGGAGTGCCCCACCGCGGCGTAGAGGGGGCCGGTCTGCCGGGTAACCTCGAGCAGCGTGGCGGCGACCTCGACCAGGCTGGTACGGGTCCCCGGAGAGTCGCCGTGCGCGGGGTGGTCATAGCCGATCACCCGGAACCCCGCCTCCACCAGCGCCGGCCCGATCACCCGGAAGCGCGCGGTGCGGCTGCTCCACCCGTGCACCAGGAGCACCGTCGGGCCGCTCCCCCAGGCCCAGGCCGCGAGCACCCCCCGGCTGGTGGTGAAGGAGAAGCGCTCTCCGCCCGCCAGGAACGCGTCCTCGTGCGGACGCGCCTCGGCCCGGCTGGGGCGGAAGAAGAGGGTCTCCGCCCAGCGGGCGGCGAGGGCCGGCGCGATCCGCCCGACGGTCCCGAAGGTGGCGCGCACCGCCATGAGCGCGAGACCCTGGCTCACCGCGATACCTACGGTTCCGGGGCCGGCGGTGGCGGGGGCAGAACGGAATCCACGGGCGGCGCGGGGAGTGACTCGCGCATCGACGGCAGGAGCCCGTCCTGGTACTCGCCCGCGGCGTTGGTGTCGGGTGCGGCCGCGGAGTCGGCCGGAGCCGGCTGCTGGTCCTCTTCCTCCACGGTCGGGACTTCGACCTCCTCGCCCCGCATCCGCCGGAGGATGAGGTTCTGCCGCCACTTCATCCGGCCGGGGCGGTACCCGGGATTGGACCGGAGCGGGAAGGGCAGCGAACCCGCCAGCGCCGCCGCCTGCTCCCGCGTGAGCTGCTTCGCGCTCCGGTTGAAGTACAGCCGGCTCGCGGCTTCCGCCCCGAACACCCCGTCTCCCAGCTCCACGACGTTGAGGTACAGCTCCATGATCCGCCGCTTCCCGAGCGCCGCCTCGAGACGCCAGGTGATCACCGCCTCCTTGAGCTTGCGGAGCGGATTCCGGGTGGGGGAGAGGTAGAGGTTCTTCGCCAGCTGCTGCGAAATGGTGCTCGCCCCGCGGAGCCGGTCCCGCCTGGCCCAGACCTGCGGAAGCACCGCCTCGAGTTCCTTCCGGTCACGCGGGTTGTGCCAGTCGAAGGTGGCGCGCCGGTACCCGATCGCATGGGCCAGGGCCAGGTAATCGATCCCGTGGTGGGTGTAGAAGTTGTTGTCCTCACCGATGATCACCGCGTCCGCGAACGCGGGGGCGATGGAATCGAGTGGGACGGGGCGATATCGCCGGGGCGGCGCGGGCGGTGGCGGGCCCTTCTTGCCCGGCGCGGTCCGGTGAATCGGCCGGGCCATGAAGGCGGTTTCGCGGGGCCAGTGGGTGCGGTACCAGAGCGGCGGGGGCCACACCGCCAGGAGCCAGAGGATGAACCCGCCGGCGAGGAGACCGAGGCCGAGGAGGATGCGCTTGAGCAGGGAACGCCTAAGGGAGCAGGGTCATCCTGATGCTGGAGACCTCGGTGACCGGCACCGTCTGCCCGATGGAGGAGAGTTCGACCACCAGTGAGGTCCAGCGCCGGCCCCCCGCCTCAAGCACCCGGCCGTCACTTCCGAGGCGGTAGGCGAGCGTGTCGCTCCCGGTGGCTTTGAGCGTGATCGGCTGGCCGAACTGGGTCGCCTCCCCGGTGGCGCTACGGGACACGACCACCTGCATCGGCAGGACGCCCCCGGCCTCGGCAGCCGCGGCGTCGCCCGCGAAATGGAAGCTCTGGTTCGCCTCGAAGGCGCTCACCCGGGACGGCGCGTCGGTGCTGTCCTCCCAGTGGCTCCCGGACCTCGCCCCCTCGGCGGGGAGGTGGGGGAAGAGCAGCATCAGCTGGTCCCGGATCTGGTCGCCCAGGAGCGAGGTGCGCGTCGCGGTGAGCCCCGTCAGTCCACCACCGGGCGGCCGGAGCGCGGTCCAGCGAGTGCCGCGGGCGCTGTCGATCACCGCGAACGGGAGGACCTGCCCGCTGTCGGCGACCAGGCTGTCGACCGTGCCGGTGATCTTCGTTCCGCTATCCGCCGCGATCCACGAGATGGTCAGGTAGGCGGTGCAGGCCAGCAGCTGCACCTGGGCCTCCCCGCTCGGCATCGTCGCCGCCACCGAGTCCCGCCGTGCGAAGGCGTAGCGGAGCATCCCCGCGCCGCTCCTCGGATAGCGAACCGTGACCTCCCGCCCCGGCTCGGGACGGGTCGGCTCGGCCCCGGGCATGGCGGGAGACGCGGGGGTCGGGGCCGGCTGCCCCGGGGGAGCGGTGCGGGCGCCGGAGCCGCATCCCAGAAGGATGCCAGCGGCGACCGCACCCGCGGCAAGCCGTCGCATTACTTGAGGAGCGCGGCGTTACCCTCGATGGTCACCGTGAGCGGCAGCGGCTCGGGTGACATCGAGATGGTCACCTGCAGCGACTGGGTGCCGCTGTAAGTCCCGCTCACGCAGGTCCCGTCCGCCCCCACCACCCACGAGCTGCTGCCGGTGCCGGTGCCGGCGATCTGCACCGTACCCTGCGGACCCTCCTGGCTCCCGGAAATGGAGCTCGCCGAGGCACCCGCGAGCCGGGTCACCTTCTGCCCGCCGACGTTGTCGGCGGAGGTCTGGAAGTTCGTGACGGTCCGGACCGCGATGCTGCCGTTGCGCACCGTCTCGGTCGTGTCGGTCCACGAGGATCCCGGTCCGGTGCCCCGCTTGAGCGGCGGGAAGATCTGCTGCAGCACGCCCTCGACCGTGCTCGAGACCGGGTTCTGGGTCTCGGTCGTGAACTCGCCCACCCGTCCGTTGGGCGCCCGGAAGGCGTGCCACACGGTGCCCGCGGCGGCCTTCACCGCGTCGGGGGGGATCGGCGAGCCCTCGGCCAGCGTCACCGAGTCGAGCACGACCGTCACCGCCTGGCCACCCGCGCTGTCCACCGCGGTCACCGAGACGAACCCGCTGCCGCTGAGTTCGACGCGCTGCTCGCCCTGCCCCAGCGCCGCCAGGTTCACCACCTGGGTGGTCTTGAGGTCGAGCTTGTACTTGAGGGGCGCGGGCGGGCGCGGTGTCCACGCGACCAGCGTACCAAGACTGAGCGCCGCCACTGCCCACGGACGGAACGTCATGACTGCCTCTGGGAAGAAGGGGGACCGACGAGCAACGATCAGGACCCTGCCTGGCGCAGGTCCGATTTGGTCTTGCCGAAGACGGCCACCAGCTCACTGTCGTCGCTGGTGACCCGGAGGAGTTTCCAGCCGCGCTTGCGCATGTCGGTGCGCCAGCTGATCAGCCGGTCCCAGTCCGAAGCGGTGGTCCGGAACACACGCAGGTCCGCCACCTGTTCCCAGGTGTCCGGATACGGCTTGCGTTCCTGCTGCGACGGACGGGCCATGCCTCTGCCTGCTGGGTACCGGGAGGAAAAAGCTACCGCCCCCGCGCCCAGGGCGGGAGGGCGGGGGTCACAAAGGGGAGGGCGGGGAGGCGCCCCTGCGCCTCCCCGCCCCGGCCAGGCCGGACCGTAAGCCGAGTTCTGTTTCCCGGACCGAGGCCCGGGAGATGGTCATCTGTCTGGGACGGCTGTCGCCAGCCGCCTCAAGCAGCCTACCCGCGGTTGTGGTGCCTTGCGACACCGCGGCGTGGGTCACGCCTCGCCGCTTATTTGGCCTTGCTCCGACTGGGGGTTACCGTGCCGCCGCTGTTGCCAGCGCCGCGGTGGGCTCTTACCCCACCGTTTCACCCTTACCCCGTCCGGTTACCCGGCCGAGGCGGTCTGTTCTCTGTGGCCCGATCCGTCGCCTTCCGGCGCCCAGGCGTTACCTGGCAGTCTACCCGTTGGAGCTCGGACTTTCCTCGAGCCGGTTGCCCGGCCCGCGACCATCGCATCCGACCTGCCGCTCAAAGATAGCCGGTGGAAGGGAAGAAGGCTTGGGGTCGGGAGTCGGGGGCGACGAACCCCTGACGCCTGACCCCCGACCCCTCAGGTCACCCCTGCCCCGTCAGCCGGTCCAGCCGCGCCCGGACCCGGCTCACCATCTCCTCCAGCACCGGGTCGGCATCGGCCCACTGCGCGAGCGCCAGCTTGTACTGGTCCCTGGCTTCCGCCGGCCGCCCCAGCCGCTCGTAGATCTCGCCCCGGAGTACCCGAGCCTGGCCCAGCAGCAGCCAGCGGATGTCGAGCCCGCCCGTGCTGAGCTTCGCCGGCTCGAAGATCTCGAGCGCCTTGAGCGCGCGCTGGTCGTCGCCCAGCTCGGTCCAGGCATGCGCCGCGATCATCTGCCGGTAGCCGTACCACTGCGCCCGCCCCATGAACTCCTTCCCCATGGCGCTGTCCGACTGCTGCAGCAGCCGGCGCGCTTCACTGGAGTCGCCCCGCTCGAGTGCCACCAGCGCCTTGAGCTCGGGTGCAGGCGCCCCGCCGCCCAGGGCGGAGAGCTCGTTGAGCGGCGTGGGGTCGGTGGTGTCCTGCAGGTACAGCCCCACCGCGGCCGCCCACCCGTACTCGGCGATGCTGCCCCGCCGCGCCTTCGGCGCCCGGCGGGCGCTGTCCGCGATCCGGTCCCAGATCGGCCGCAGCTTGGCCGCGGGGGCACCGAGCGCGGTGTACAGGTGACTCTGGAGCATGTGGCCGTAGAGCGAACGGTCGCCCACCTGCTCCGAGCCCGGCAGGTCGGGATACCAGCGATCGTGAATCTGGGCCGCGAGATCGAGGGTCCGGCTCGCGAGGGCAACCTTGCCCGAATACGCCAGCAGGTTGGCGCCGTTGCTCACCTCACCCAGCGTCTCGAACGCCGGGAGCCGCCCTGCGTCGAACCGGTCGGCGCGGGCGCTGTCGAGCGCCTTCGCCGCGAGCCGGGTCGCCTCCTTGAGGTCGCCCTGCTGGGCCACCAGCTGGGTGCGGATAAAATCGAGGTCGGCCCGGCCCGCGCCTTCCGGCGCCCGCGCCAGACGGTCGACCTCGGCCAGCGCCGCGTCGTACTGTTTCGCCACCGCGTAGCCGTAGATCAGCGCATTCTGCGCGTGGGCGTTGTCGGGCTGGTGGGTGAGCCATTCGCGCGCCGCGGCGATGCCGTCGCTCCGGGCCCGCTGCACCGCCTGCGCCAGCCGGAGGGAGTCGAGCTTCGGCGCCTTCCCCGCTGCGTCGGCCACGATGATCGAGTCGCCCGGGAGCAGCGCGAGATAGGGCCGCTCCTGCCCCGCGGTCCGGTAGATCGCGGTGAGGTGCTCGTACGCGAGGTAGTAGTTCGGATCGAGCGCGATGGCCCGGCGGAAGGCCCGGATCGACTTGGTGTACCGCTCCGCGAGGCGGGCCTGCTCGGTCGCATGGAAGGTCACGTCGCCCAGCCCGTACCACGCGTCCGCGTCGGTCGAGTCGTGCGCCAGCAGCGCCCGGTAGGCGGCTTCCCCCTGGTCGTAACTCCCCTCGAGGAAGTAGCGGTAGGCGGTGACCATCTGGCGGTCATGCTCCGGCAGCCGGTCGGAGAGCAGCGTCGCCCGCCGGATCGCGTCCATGCCGACCGAGTCGGCCTGGCCCGCGAGCCAGCCGCGGGTGAGCGAGAGCTTGTAGTACGCCAGGCCGAACGACGAGTCGAGTTCCACCGCACGGCGGAAGCCCCGCTCGGCGGCGCCGAGGTTCCAGCCGTTCAGCTCCTCGAGGCCCTGCAGATAGGCGCGGTAGGCCTCCAGCGACTGGGTCGTCGCGCGGGCGACATCGGTGCGGACCCCCGCGGGCGCGCCCGAGAGGTGCAGCAACTGGGCGGCGAGCCGGTCGAAGAGGGGCCGCACGTCGTCGCCGGTGCGGCCCTCGACCCGGGCCACGTCGAGCCGGTTGCCGGTCGAGACGTCGAAGAGCCGCGCCACCAGCTGCAGCGAATCGCCGGCCTTGGTGAAGTCCCCGAGCGCCACCGTCCAGACCCCGGCGTCGCGGGCCAGGCGCCGCGCCATCTCGAGCCCCACCGGCTGTCGGCTGTCGAGCTTGCGGCGCTCGAACAGGTCGTGCAGCCGCTCGTGGTCCACCACCGTCAGGTCGGTCCACTGCGACAGGTTGAGCGCCAGCATGTTGACGCTGCCGTCGCGCAGCCAGTCGACCGTGGGGTCCTGGCGCAGGTTGTCGAAGGGGAGGACCAGGATCGAGTGCCGCGGGTTCACGCCCCGGGGCGGCCCCGACGGCCGGAAGGCCAGCGCCACCATCAGGGCCACCGCCGCTCCGGCGCCGGTGAGGGCGTAGACCCACCGCCGCGAAACCCGGCGCGAGGCCCGCGCCACCGTGGCGCGTTCCGACAGAAGCGCCTCGCGGAACTCCGCGCCGGTCTGCCACCGGTCCTTGGGGTCCTTGGCGAGGGCCCGCATGATCGCTTCACTCAGGCTCGCCGGCACCCCGCTCCGGAGCGAGTTCACCGCCTGGGGCCGCTCCGCGAGGTGCATCGTCGCCACCGCGGCGGCGGTCTGGCCCCGGAAGGGCGGGCGCCCCGCCAGCATCTCGTACGCGACCACGCCGAGCGCGTAGAGATCGCTGCGGGTGTCCACGGTGTCGCCCGCCGCCTGCTCCGGGCTCATGTAGGTCGGCGTCCCGACCGCCACCCCCTGCCCGGTGCGGACCCCGTCCGCGTCGGTCGCCATCGCCCGCGCGATCCCGAAGTCCGCCAGCATCGCGCGGCCGCTCGCCTGGTCGAGCAGGATGTTCTCCGGCTTCACGTCGCGGTGGACCAGTCCGGCCTTCCCCGCCTCGTGGAGCGCGTCGGCCAGGTCGGCCACGATCCGGAGCACGTCCTCCACCGGCAGCCGGCCCTCGCGGGTCAGCCGCTGCCGGAGACTCTCCCCCGGCACGTAGTCCATCACGTAGTAGAAAACGCCGGTGGTCTCGCCCGCGGTGTGAATGGAGACGATGCTCGGGTGCCGGAGCCGCGCGATCATGCGCGCCTCGGCGAGGAACCGCTGGGTGATGCTGGCGTGCACCGCGAGATCGGGGTGGACCACCTTCACCGCGACCGGACGGTCGAGCGTGGTGTCCCGCGCCAGGAACACGACGCCCATGCCGCCGTGCCCAAGCTCCCGCTCGAGTCGGTACTGCGACCCAAGCGCCGCCTGCAACCGGGCAAAGAGCTCCGAAGGCGCCGTCACGATCGATCTCTGGTCGTTAAGTCCGGGGTGGCCCGGAGGGGTGACTACTGAAAGATAGGGCCGCCGCCTCAGGGGACGAGTCTCCCCCGTGTGGAATGGACGGATTGGACCCCAATAGGACGCTTTTGGCCGGGGGATGGTTGCAGGGTGCGCCAGGGGTGGCTTGACCGGATGTTGAACATCGCGACCTAGGTTCGGGGCGACCTCACCGGAGCGTCTCGTGTCCACCACCGCGGTCGTTGCTCCGCCCCGGCCCCCGCTCGTCGCGGCCGTGCTCCGCCCGGAGGAGCGCTCCCGCGTCGAGGCCGCCGGCACCGGCTGGTTCTCCCTGCTTCATGGCGAAACGATCCCGGACGCCATCCGCTCGGTCCGGGAGCGCCCGGTCGATGCGGTCCTCCTCTCGGTCCACCGCTGCGGGGCGGAGCTCGACGCCCTCGGCCACCTGGTCCGCGGCTTTCCCGGGATCCCCACCGTCGCCCTCGTCAGTCGCCACGATCCCGAAGGCTCGGAGGCGCTCCTCCACCTCGGCGCCACCGGGGTCCGCCAGGTGGTGGACGTCACCGGCCCCGAGGGGTGGCACCGGCTCCGCCAGGTCCTGGGCCAGCCGGTGACCCGGGACGTTGCCCGCATCCAGCAGCCGGTCCTCGTGGCGCTGGGCGAGGTGCCGCCCGATACCAGGCTCTTCTTCGAGGCCCTCATCCGGCTGGCGCCCGACGTGCCGACCGCGCGCCAGCTGGCGGACCGGGTGGGTGTCCGCTGCACCACCCTCATGTCACGCTTCGGGCGCGCGGGACTCCCGTCGCCCAAGAGCTACCTGGCCGCCATGCGCCTGGTCCACGCGTCGCTCTACTTCGAGCTGCCGGGCTACACTGTCGCGGACGTCGCCTACCGGCTCGACTACTCCTCGCCCCAGAGCTTCGGCCGTCACGTGCGGACCCTGCTGGGCATTACCAGCTCGGAACTCCGCCGCCGCTTCCCCTTCGAGCTGGCGGTGGCGCGGTTCATCGAGGTGATGATCGAGCCGTATCGGGAAATCTGGCCGGGGTTCCGGCCGTTGCTGAGGCGGGAGTAGCTACCTGAGGCCCAGTCGCGTGGCGGTGGTCAGGGCTACTACCCGGTGGCCGGCAGCTTCCAGCGTCGCCCGGCCCCCCTCCTCGCGGTCCACCACCGCGAGAATGCCGAGCACCGTGCCGCCCTCCTCCCGCACCGCCTCGATCGCCTTGAGGGCCGAGCCGCCGGTGGTGATCACGTCCTCGACCACCACCACCGGATCGCCAGAGGCGAAGTTGCCTTCCACCCGCCGCCCGGTGCCGTGGGCCTTGGCCTCCTTGCGGACGCTGAACCCGTCCACGATCGGCGGTGCGGCGACGCTCTGGGCCGCGACCGCGTAGGCCACCGGGTCGGCGCCCATCGTGAGCCCCCCGACCCCCTTCGGCGCCCAGCCCGCTTCACGGATGGCCGCGAGTCCCAGCCGGCCGATGAGCACCAGCCCCTCGGCGGACATCGTCGTCAGCCGACAGTCGACGTAGAAGCTGGAGGTGCGGCCGGAGGCGAGGACAAAATGGCCGCGCTTCACGGACCGCTCCAGCAGGAGGCGGTCGAGCGCGGCAAGGTCAGCCTGGTTCATTTGCCGAAGAGACTCTTCAGGAAGCTCTTTCGCTCGCTGGTCTGCCGGAGCGCGGTGCAAAGGCTGGTGGTGAACTCGTCCACAGTCTTGCTGCGCTTGCTCAGGTCCCGCTCGAGCCCGGCCATGAGGGTCTCTTCCACGGCATCGGAGAACCGGAGCCCCTTCACCGCCTGGTTGAGCGGGATGGGTGGCTGGGTCAGGAGCTGCTGGAAGAGTTCCCGGGGCGAACGCCCGGTGTACGGCAGCGTGCTGGTGAGGAGGTAGTAGGCGATGGTGGCGAGGCTGTAGACGTCGGCCTGGGCCGTCACCAGCTCACCCGAGAGGGCCTCGGGGGCCACGTACTGCAGGGTGCCGACGAAGAACCCGGTCCGGGTGAGCCGCTCCTCGGGCTTGAGGTCGGCGTCCCGGGCGATCCCGAAGTCCAGCAGCACCGCGCGCTGGGTCTCGGGGGTGTACATGATGTTCGCGGGCTTGAGGTCCCGGTGGATGATCCCCTGCGCGTGCGCCGCCGAGAGCGCCGCCCCGATCTGTTCGATGATGGTGGCGACCAGCGGCGGGGCGAGCCGGCCCGAGCGGGCGGCGAACTTCTCCAGCGCCTCGCCGTCGACCCATTCCATCGCCAGGTAATACAGGTCCTCGGTCTGGCCGTAATCGTAGGTCTTCACGATGTTCGGGTGATTCACCCGCGTGCCGAACTCCGCCTCCCGGAGGAAGCGCTTCACCGCCACCGGGTCCTGGGCCAGGCGGGTGCGCAGAACTTTGAGTGCGACGGCGCCGCGCTCCGGGTGCTCGGCACGGTACACCGTGGCCGTTCCCCCTTCGCCCACGTGCTGCAGCAGGCGATACCCGGCCACGGTCCTGCCGATGAGGCTGTCTTGGCTCATGGGAAGCTCCAAGCTACTCCGCCCCTGTACCCCGAGCAAGCGCGTGCTTGAGGTCTTTCTGACGCGTCACTAAGCTAGGTCATGACACGCTCAACGACTGTGATCGCGGTGGCCTCCGGCGCGGCGGCGCTGGCCCTCTCCCTCGTCGGCTGCGGCAGCTGGGGCCGGCCCGGCAGTGCCTCCCCGCAGAGCGGCGAGACCCTGGTCCAGGCGCTCGATCTCGGGGCCGCCTACCGCCGGATCGGCCGGATGGCGGGACAGGGGCCGACGCCCTTCATCGCCGACGTCGCCTTCCTCGGCGGACCGGGCGACTCCACCGTCGCCGTCATCGGGGTCTCCCTCGAGAACCAGAACCTCGCCTTCCAGCGCGAGGGCGACGCCTTCGTGGCCCACTACCGGGTCCAGCTGCAGGCGGAGCCTGTCGGCGGGGGCAAGGCGGTCTCGTTAGGCCGTGACCAGTCGGTGCGGGTCGGCACCTTCCAGGAGACGCAGCGGAGCGAGGAGAGCGTGCTGTTCCAGGAAGGAATGACCCTCGCGCCCGGCAGCTGGACCATCTCGGTGAGCGTCACCGACGCCCTGCCCGGCAAGGTCAGCAAGGCCTCGGCCCAGTACGCCGTGCCGCGCTTTGCCAACGGGACCTTCAGCCAGCCGGTCCTCGCCTACCAGGTGCGGCCGCGCGCCCGGCGCAACGCCCCCATCTCCGTCATCCTCAACCCGCGGGGCACCGTGGCCTACGGCGCCGATACCGCGATCGCCTTCGTCGAGGCCTACGCCCTTCCCGGCCCGCGCGTCATGCCGATCCGCCTCATCACCGGCCGGGACAGCGTGGTCCGGGTGGACTCGCTCCACTTCGCCGGCGGCCAGGAGGTGGAGAGCGCCGTCCTGCGCTTCACCGCCGACAGCTTCCCCCTGGGGGAACTGCACCTGGTCGTCGGTGACGCGCCCGATACCACCGCCAGCGCGGCGCTGGTCTCGTTCTCCTCGAGCTGGGTCGTCACCAACTTCGACGACCTCCTGAGCCTGCTCCGCTACTTCCCGCCCTCGCCCGCGCTCGACTCGCTCCGCAAGGCGGCACCCACCGAACGGGCCCAGGCCTGGCGCGCCTTCTGGAAGGCGAGCGATCCGAACCCCGCCACCGGCAACAACGAGGCGCTCGACCAGTACGTCCGCCGGGTGGCGCTGGCCAACCTCCGCTTCCGGGACGAGGGCATCCCCGGGTGGCGCACCGACCGGGGCGAAGTCTTCGTCCGCCTGGGCGAGCCGGACGAGATCTTCGACGCGAGCCCGCAGAGCGAAGGGCGCCTGATCCGCTGGGGCTACACCCAGTGGCAGCTCGTGCTCTACTTCATCGATGAAACCGGGTTCGGGCGCTACCGCCTCTCGCCCGGCTCGCGCTCCGAGCTCGAACGGGTCGTCGCACAGCTGAGCCGCCGGGGCGAGTGACGGGCTATCTTCCGGGCCATGCCGCATCATGACCCGCCGCGCCTGTTCCTCATCGACGGCTATGCCCTCATCTATCGCGCCTTCTTCGCGCTGATCACCCGCCCCCTCCGCACCACGCGGGGGGAGAACACCTCGGCGGCGTGGGGCGTGGTCAACTTCCTCCTGCG
>DASZPT010000082.1:0-4083 GCA_035549935.1 Gemmatimonadales bacterium | reverse complement strand
GCTGCCGCCGCCGCCCGTCAGCGTGAAGAGCACCGCCACCCCGGCCACGGCGTTCCCGTCGAGGTCGGTCACCTTCACCGAGGGCAGCGCCGCCGGCTGTCCGCCGGTGATGCCGGCCTGCGTCGTCGCGCTGTTGGCCGCGATGGCGCTGGCGGAGCCGGCGGTGAGCGCGATGTTCCCCGAGGTCACGCCGACGAGGCCCGCCGAGGAGAAGGCAAGGGTCTTGGTACCCACCGTCGCCGCGATGCTGAGGTCGGCGAACGAGGCCTGGCCCGCCGCGTCGGTGTTGACGGTCGTGGTCCCGCCCAGGGTGCCGCCGCCGTTGAGCGCCACCGTCACGCCGATGCCGGCGGTGTTCACCGGGGTGCCCACCGCGTCCTGCAGCTGGATCACCGTGGCGGCGAGCGTGGCCCGCGCGGCCACCGTGGCCGGCGGCGCCGTCTGGATGGCGAGCTTCGCGGCCACGCCCGCCGGGGCCGCCGTGACGTTGAAGGCGACCGGCGTCAGCGCCGGGGCGGTCGCGGTCATGGTATTCACGCCCGTGGCGGCGCCGGTGGTCCACCCACCGACGGTCGCCACACCCTGGGCATTGGTCGTCTGCGTCGCGCCGGTCACCTGGCCGCCGCCGGCGGTGATGGCGAACGTCACATCGACGCCCTGCACCGGGTTCTGGTCCTGGTCGGTCACCGTCACCGAGGGCAGCACCGGCACGGCGCTGCTGGTGAGTGCGGTCTGCGCGGTGGTGCTCGCCGCCGTCACCGACGCCGCCGGCCCGGCGGTCATCGTGAGGGCGGTGGTCGTCACCGAGTTGAGGCCCGCGGCCGTGAAGGTGATGAGCTTCGTGCCCACCCCGCCGGAGATGCTCAGGTTACTGAAGGTCGCCTTGCCTGACGCATCGGTCGTCGCGCTGACCACCCCCTGGAGGGCGCCGGCCCCGCCTGACAGGACGGCGGTGATGCTCACCCCGCCCTGCGCCACCGCGTCGCTGTTGGCATCGATCAGCTGCACTTCCGGAGCCGGCGTGAAGACCGACCGGGCCGCGAAGGTGGCAGGCGGCGCCACCGCCAGCTGCAGGCCGACGGCCGGCAGGGGATCGGTCGGCTTCGAGCCGCTGCCGCAGGCCGCAACCACTCCCGCAGCGACCACCGCGAGCACGGGGAATTGCCATGACCGCACGGCGTGCGTCCACCGGGCGCGGGCCGAAGCCGCGGGCCGATCTTGCGTCCTATCCATGTGCAGAGCCTATACTTAGAGGAAGAAACCGAGGCCTGAGCAAGCTACCGCCTGCCGGGAAGCAGCAAGCTCCGCGCCGAATACCGCCAGTTTGTCGGTGGATTACACCTTAATTCAATGGGTGCCGAGCCAGATTGACAAGCCCGGATGACCGGGGCATCCTCCCCGAGCCTCACCCCGGCACCGGCCCATCGGAAGGAAGCATCGTGACGTCGCACTCCGCGGTTCTCGACACTCCCCGTCTCAAGTACCCCGACGTCCGCCACTATATCGGCGGGCGCTTCGTCGCGGGTGGGCCCCGTCTGCTGGACGTTCATGACCCGGCCGATGGCACAACGATCAGCCGGGTGCCCCTGGGCGACGCGGCCACGGTGGAGGCGGCCGTCGCCGCCGCTCGTCAGGCACACCCGGCCTGGGCGGCGACCCCGATCAAGGAGCGGGTCCAGGTCTTCTTCCGCTACAAGACGCTGCTCGAGCGGCATCTCAAGGAGCTGGGCGCGCTGATCACCGAGGAGCACGGCAAGCTCCCCGGCGAGGCCGAGGCGGAGATCCTCAAGGCGATCGAGCTGACCGAGTTCGCCTGCTCCATGCCGCAGCTCGCCACCGGCGAGGTGCTGGAGGTGAGCCGGGGCGTCGAGTGCAGGGTGGAACGCCACCCCCTCGGCGTGGTGGCCGCGATCAACCCGTTCAACTTCCCGTCGATGGTGCCGCACTGGACGATCCCCAATGCGATCGCCCTGGGAAACTGCTTCGTGATGAAGCCGTCAGAGCTGGTGCCGCTCTCGGCGGGTCGGATCGCCGAGCTGCTGGCGGAGGCCGGCCTGCCGGCGGGTGTGTTCAACGTGGTCCACGGCGACCGAGCCGTCGCCGAGGCGCTGTGCGACCATCCGGGGATCGAGGCCGTCACCTTCGTCGGGTCGACCGCGGTGGCGAAGGCGGTGTACCGCCGTGCCACGGCCGCGCTCAAGCGGGCGCTCTGCCTGGGCGGCGCCAAGAACCACGTGATCGTGATGCCGGATGCCGACCCCGAGATGGCGGCCGGCGGCGTGCTGGCGGCGATGTCGGGATGCACCGGCCAGCGGTGCATGGCGGCGTCGGTGATGGTGGCGGTCGCCCGCACCGATCATGTGGTGGAGCGGCTCGCGGCGCAGGCCCGGGCGATGGTCGTGGGCCGGGATGTGGGCCCGGTGATCTCGCGGCAGGCGAAGGAGCGGATCGAGCGGTACATCGCCGAGGCGGAGCAGGGCGGCGCCCGGGTGCTGGTCGACGGCCGCGGCGCCACCGTCCCGGGGAGGGAGGCCGGCTGGTACGTCGGACCCACCGTGATCGACGGGGTGCGCCCCGACATGAAGATCGCGCAGGAGGAAGTCTTCGGCCCGGTGCTCGCCATCGTGCGGACCGCGAACCTCGATGAAGCGATCGCGGTGGAGAATGCGTCGCCCTACGGCAACGCCGCGTCGATCTTCACCGAGAGCGGGGGCGCGGCACGCTCGGCGATGGAACGCGCCAGCGCGGGCATGGTCGGCGTCAACGTCGGCGTGCCGGTGCCGCGGGAGCCGTTCGGCTTCGGCGGGTGGAACGACTCGCGCTTCGGCGTGGGCGACATCACCGGCCGGGACAGCATCGGCTTCTGGACCAGGACGAAGAAGATCACCACGAAGTGGAATCGCGACGCAGGCACGAACTGGATGTCCAAGTAGAGTTCCGGGTTCCGAGTTCCGGGTTCCGAGTCATCGTGGGACCGGGTTCCGGAGCCCGTGGCACTCATTGTCGTCACTCGGAACTCGGAACCCGGAACTCGGAACTTCTGCCATGACCACCATCGCCCGCCCCACGCCCACGCTGCCCCCGGTCGATCACACCCCGCGGAAGTACACCGGCCCGAGCAAGGCCGAGGTGCTGGCGGCGCGGAAGCAGTTCACCAACCCCGCGATCTTCACGCTCTACAGCGAGCCGCTGATGATCGTCGAGGGACACATGCAGTACCTCTACGACGAGACCGGCCGGCGGTACCTCGACCTCTTCGCCGGGATCGTGACGGTGTCGGTGGGGCACTGCCACCCGAAGGTCACCCGCGCGATGCGGGAGCAGATCGAGACCCTGGTGCACACCACCACGATCTACCTGCATCCCAACTTCGCGATGATGGCGAAGAAGCTCGCGTCGAAGATGCCGCCCGGCCTCGACGTGACCTACTTCACCAACAGCGGGAGCGAGGCGAACGATCTCGCGATCCTGCTGGCCCGGGCCTACACCGGCAACAACGACGTCATCGCGGTGCGCAACAGCTATCACGGCGGCTCGCCCTCCACGATGGCGGCCACCTCGCATCACACCTGGAAGTTCCCCCAGCAGCTCAACTCGGGCATTCATCACGCCATCAGCCCCGATCCCTACCGGAGCCCGTTCAAGGGAACCCCCGAGGAGATCGCGACCCAGAGCGCCAACGACATCCGCGAGCTGATCCGCTACTCGACCCCGGGCCGCATCGCGGCGTTCATGGCGGAACCGATCCAGGGGGTGGGCGGCGTGACGATGGGCGCCCCGGGCTACCTCAGGCAGGCGTACGCGGTCGCCCGTGAGTTCGGCGGGCTCTGCATCGCCGACGAAGTGCAGACCGGCTTCGGCCGCACCGGCGAGCACTTCTGGGGATTCCAGAACTACGGCGTCGTCCCGGACATCGTCACCATGGCGAAGGGGATCGGCAATGGCGCCCCGCTCGCCGCCGTCACCACCCGCCGCGAGATCGCCGAGAAGCTCACCCAGCGGACCCACTTCAACACCTTCGGCGGAAACCCGGTGAGCATGGCGGCCGGCCTCGCGGTGCTGGACGTGATCGAGGAAGAGGGA
>DASZPT010000081.1:0-3142 GCA_035549935.1 Gemmatimonadales bacterium | reverse complement strand
CCTGCTGATTCGATGATCCGCGGGGTTCCGAGTTCCGAGTTCAGAGTTCCGGGTTCCGAGTCGGCACGCCGTGCTGGTTCACGCGGAACCCGGAACACCGCGCGCCCCCTCGCGCTCCTCCCCAAACCCGGTAGATTGGCCCGACCCTTCCGCTGACGCTGGGAGTCCGCATGCGCATTGTCGTGCCGAGGGAAACCGCTCCGCGCGAGCGCCGCGTGGCGCTGGTGCCCGAGTCGGTGAAGAAGCTGGTCCAGGCGGGGTACGACGTCGCGGTCGAGGCCGGGGCCGGGACCGCGGCCGGGTTCGACGACCAGGCCTATCGGGATGCCGGCGCCACGCTGGAGGGGGACGCGGCCGCCCTGGTCGCGGGCGCCGATCTCCTGCTCAAGGTGGGACCACCCGCGACCGACGCGGGACGGAACGAGGTCGGGTGGCTGCGGGAGGGCGCCATCTACCTCGGGTCGCTGATGCCGCTCCGCAATCTCGGCACCGTCTCGGCGCTCGCGGCCCGGAAGGTCACCGCGTTCTCCACCGACGCGATTCCCCGCACCACCCGTGCGCAGGCGATGGACACCCTCTCCTCCCAGGCCAACATCGCCGGGTACAAGGGCGTGCTGCTCGCGGCGGCGGAGCTCAACCGCTACTTCCCGATGCTCACCACCGCGGCGGGGATGGTCTTCCCGGCCAAGGTGTTCGTGATCGGCGCCGGCGTGGCCGGCCTCCAGGCCATCGCCACCGCGCGGCGCCTCGGCGCCAACGTGCTCGCCACCGACGTACGGCCGGAAGTGAAGGAACAGATCGAGTCGGTGGGCGCCAAGTACGTGGGCATCGAGCTCAAGCAGGACGCCGCGGCCGGCGGCGGGTACGCGAAGGAACTCTCCGCGGAAGACCAGGCCCGCCAGCGGCAGATGCTGGTGGACCAGTGCGCCCAGTCGGATGTCGTGATCACCACCGCGCTGATCGGCGGGGTCTTCGCCCCGAAGCTCCTCAGCGCCGACACGGTGAAGGGGATGAAGCCCGGATCGGTCATCGTCGATCTCGGGGCCGACGGTGGCGGCAACTGCGAGTTGTCGGCGCTGGGAGAGACCACGGTGGTGCACGGGGTGACGATCATGGCCCCGCTCAACCTCCCGGCCACGCTGCCCTACCACGGGAGCCTCCTCTTCTCCCGCAACCTGGTGGCCTTCCTCCAGGCCTTCACGAAGGACAAGGCCTTCCAGCTCGATTTCAACGACGACATCCAGCAGGGCGCCATCATCACGCACGCGGGCGAGATCAAGCATGCCCGCACCCGCGATGCCGTGCAGAAGGGGACCGCATGAGCCTGATCACCATCCTCGCCGCGCAGGCCGACTCGGCCGCGACCGCCCACGCGCCGCCGGCGGTGGACTTCTGGTCGCTCCTGTTCGTCTTCGTGCTGGCCTCGTTCATCGGGCTCGGCGTCATCCGCCGGGTCTCGCGCCTCCTCCACACGCCCCTGATGTCGCTCACCAACGCGATCTCCGCGATCGCGGTGGTCGGCTCGATCATCGTGACCGGCGGCGACTATCCGGACCATATCCGGATCCTGGGGGCGGTCGCGCTCTTCGCCTCGATGACCAACATCGTGAGCGGGTTCCTCATCACCAACCGCATGCTCAAGATGTTCAAGGAGGAGAAGCGCGGTGGCGGGGGAGGACACGCATGACCGCCGCCCAGGCCGTCGCGCCCCTGGCGTACATCGTCGCCACGGCGCTGTTCATCTTCGCGCTGCACTGGATGAACACGCCGACCACGGCGCGGAAGGGTGTCTACGCCGGCGTCGCCGGGATGACGATCGCGATCCTCGTGACCTGGGCCCAGCCCACGGTGGTGCACCATCTCTGGATCGTCGTCGCGCTGATCGCCGGGACGGCCGTGGGCGTGCCCCTGGCGAACGTGCCGCTCACCGCGGTGCCGCAGCGGACCGCCCTGAGCCACGCCTTCGGCGGTCTCGCCGCAGGGCTCGTCGGCACTGCCAAGTACTACCTCTGGCTCTCCGAGGGTCCGGAGAACCTCACGGCCTTCCGCATGTCGGCGATCATGCTGGAGATCCTGCTCGGCTTCCTCACCTTCACCGGCAGCCTCATGGCCGCCGGGAAGCTGCAGGAGGTGAAGTGGATCCCCCAGCGTCCGGTGACCTACCCCGGCCAGAACATCGTCAATCTCGCCCTCTTCGTCGTGGCCATCGGCCTGGGCGTGTCGCTGGCGATGCACCCCACGGCCCCCTGGGCCCCGATGGCCTTCCTGGGCGTGGCGGCGCTGTCGCTGATCTTCGGGGTCCTGCTGATCATCCCGATCGGCGGCGCCGACATGCCGACGGTCATCGCGATCCTCAATGCCTACGCCGGCCTCTCCGCGGTGGCGATGGGCTTCGTGCTCGACAACAAGCTCCTGATCACCGCCGGCGCGCTGGACGGCTCGAGCGGCCTCATCCTCGCCATCATCATGTGCAAGGCGATGAACCGCTCGTTCACCAACGTCCTCTTCGGCGCCTTCGGGCAGGTCCAGCAGGCGGGCAAGGGCGGCGAGCAGAAGCAGTACAAGGCGGAGACCTTCGAGGGCGCGGCCCAGGTGCTGGAGCAGGCCAGCCTGGTGGTCATCATCCCGGGCTACGGGATGGCCGTCGCCCAGGCCCAGCACAAGGTCCGCGAACTCTACGACCAGCTCAAGAAGCGGGGGATCACGGTCAAGTTCGCCATCCACCCGGTCGCGGGCCGGATGCCGGGCCACATGAACGTGCTCCTCGCCGAGGCCGACATCCCGTACACCGACCTGGTGGAGATGGACGAGATCAACCCCGACATGCCCCAATGCGACGTGGCGCTGGTGGTCGGCGCGAACGACGTGGTGAATCCCGCCGCGCGCTCCGACAAGTCGAGCCCGATCTACGGCATGCCGATCATCGACGCGGACAAGGCCCGGACCATCTTCGCGATCAAGCGGAGCAAGAACCCCGGTTTCGCCGGCATCGACAACGAGCTGTACTTCTCGGACCGGACCTGGATGCTCTTCGGCGACGCCAAGAACGTCATCGGCGAGCTGGTGAAGGCCTTGTCGGGCGGGAGCGGGATGCACTAGGGCCGGGGTGAGGCGGGAGGCCGGAGGCTGGAGTCACAAGGCA
>DASZPT010000080.1:0-13118 GCA_035549935.1 Gemmatimonadales bacterium | reverse complement strand
TACCGCGCAGAAGGCGGGGGTGACGCGGGCCGAGCAGGACGAATTCTCGGTCAACAGCCACAAGAAAGCGCTGGCCGCCATGGACGGCGGGAAGTTCGCCGGCGAAATTGTCACGGTGGAGATTCCGGGGAAGGGCGGTGTCACCAAGGTCGCGGCCGATGAAGCACCCCGGCGCGATACCAGCCTCGAGTCGCTCGCGAAGCTCAAGCCGGCCTTCAAGAAGGATGGATCGGTGACGGCCGGCAACGCGCCCGGCCTCAACGACGGTGCCAGTGCCCTGGTGGTGACGTCCCTGGCGTTCGCCAAGGCTCACGGGCTCAAGCCGCTGGCGAAGATCACCGCCTACGCCACCGGCGGGGGCGAGCCGAAGGACCTGTTCTTCGCCCCGATTCTGGCGGTGCAGAACCTGATGAAGAAGGCCGGGACCAGCATCAACGACTTCGACCTGATCGAAGCCAACGAGGCGTTCGCAGTGCAGGCCATCGCCGACGGACGCGCGCTCGGCTGGGACTGGGATCGCGTGAACATCCACGGCGGTGCCGTGGCGCTGGGCCACCCGATCGGCGCGAGCGGCGCCCGGGTGTTGACGACGCTGCTCTACGCGCTGGCCGATCGCAACAAGCGCACCGGTCTCGCCACCCTCTGTCTCGGGGGCGGGAACGCGGTGGCACTCTCGGTGGAAAGGATCTGACGGATGAGCCGACCCTCGTTCTGGACCCGCTGGGCCTCGCCCGATGGTACCCTGCCCGCCGGCACGCGGGCCTTCGCCTGGCCGCTCTCGCTGGTGCTGGGCGCCCTGATCGTCGCCGTCTCGGCGCAGGTGGCGCTCCCGGTGCCGTTCTCGCCGGTGCCGATGACGCTGCAGGGCCTCGCCGTGATCGCCGTCGGCGGACTGTTCGGAGCCGCCGCGGGGACCGGGGCCCTGGTGCTCTACCTCGTGGCAGGTGTCCTGGGCGCACCGGTGTTCTCCATGGGGAGTTCCGGCCTGGTGCGCCTCCTCGGGCCCACGGGCGGCTACCTGCTCGCCTTCCCGGTGGCGGCGCTGGTTGCGGGGAAGCTGGGTGAGCGGGGCAACCTGCTGCGCTCCCTCGGGGCCTCGCTCCTCGCCATGGTGGTGATCCACCTCGGCGGCTGGGCCTGGCTCGCCGCCGGTCTCGGCGGCGCGCAGGCGGCGACGGTGGGGGTGGCGCCCTTCGTGGTCCAGGACTCGCTCAAGGTCCTGCTCGGCGCGGTGGTGCTCTGGCGGGCCCAGCACGCGTTCCACCCGAACACGTGACCCCTCCGACGGTCCATCCCCCGATCCGCCCGCTCGCGGCGGTGGGATGGACCGTTCTCTTTTTCGTCACCGGGACGGTCCTCACGATCGCGTTCGCGACGGGGTTCGTGGCCCTGAGCGGCACGATCCCGTCGCCCGGCTCTCCCACCGCGCGCGATCTCAACCTCCAGACCGTCGCCGCCCTCTTCGGGTTCGGCATCGCCACCCTGGTCCTCGGTGTCCGCGTGCTTCACCTGTCGGCGGCCGACCTCCGCTGGGCGCCCCTGGCGGGCGCACCGCGCGGGCTCGCGATCGGGCTGGTCCTGGGGATCCTGCCGGCGCTGGTGGCCCTCGGCCTGTCGGTCCCGCTCGGGCATGCCGCCTTCACGCGGGACAGCGGGGGGACGGCGGAGTACCTCGGGACCATCGGGCGCACCGCCCTGGTGCTGGCGCCGGCGGCGCTGGTCGAGGAGATCATCTTCCGCGGCGTAGGGCAGGTGGTACTGGCCCGGGCCTTCGGCCGGCTGCCGGCGCTGGTCGCGCTCTCGCTCCTCTTCGCGCTGGCCCACATCCTCAATCCCAATCCGACCGCGCTCGGCCTCCTCAACATCGCCGCCGCGGGCATCTACCTCGGGATCGTGTTCTACGCGCCCGGCGGCATCTGGACCGCGTGGGGCGCCCACTTCGGATGGAACGCCACGCTCGCGGCCCTCGACGCGCCGGTGAGCGGGCTGCCGTTTCGTATCCCATTGATCGACTACCAGCCCGGCGGGCCGGCCTGGCTCACGGGCGGAACCTTCGGGCCCGAGGGGGGCATCCTCGCCTCCTTCGCGCTCGTCCTCATGACCGCGGCAGTGTGGAACTGGACCCGCAAGGAGACGGCGTGACACAGGTGGCAGTGATCGGCGCGGGCACCATGGGCAACGGGATCGCCCAGGTGTTCGCCATGCATGGGCACTCGGTCCGGATGATCGACGTCTCGGCGGCGGCGCTGGAGAAGGGGCGGGAGACGATCCGCGGCAGCCTCGCCCGCCTGGTGAAGAAGGGGACCCTGACGCAGGAGGCCGCCGACCAGGCCCTCGGCCTCGTCGCGGTGGCCACGACACTGGACCAGGCGCGGACCGCGGAGCTGGTGGTCGAGGCGGCCACCGAGAACCCGGGGCTCAAGTTCAAGATCTTCGAGGAGCTGGACCGGCTGGTCGGCCCGGAGGTCATCCTCGCCAGCAACACCAGCTCGATCTCCATCACCGAAATCGCCGCGAAGACGAGCCGCCCCTCGCTGGTGATCGGGATGCACTTCATGAACCCGGTGCCGGTGATGCAGCTGGTGGAGATCATCCGCGGCCAGGCCACGAGCGACGAGACCACCCGGCGGATCATGGAGCTGTCGAGCGCGCTCGGTAAGACGCCGGTGGAAGTGAACGACTATCCCGGCTTCGTGTCCAACCGGGTCCTCATGCCGATGATCAACGAGGCGGTCTTCTGCGTCATGGAGGGGGTCGCGAAGCCCGAGGCGATCGATACCGTCATGAAGCTGGGCATGGCGCACCCGATGGGGCCGCTCATGCTGGCGGACCTCATCGGGCTCGACACCTGCCTCGCGATTCTCGAGGTGCTGCACCGGGGCCTGGGCGACGACAAGTACCGGCCCTGCCCGCTCCTCAGGCGGATGGTCGCGGCGGGGCAGCTGGGCCGGAAGACGGGGAAGGGGTTTTACAGCTACTAAGGGAGTTCCGAGTTCCGGGTTCCGAGGTTCTCGGAGCACCTGCGGACCCGGAGACGGCACTCACAGCGAAGGCAAGCGCGGTTCACTCGGAACTCGGAACTCGGAACTCGGAACTGATGAGCATCGATCTCTTCAACGCCATGTCCACCTATGCCCACGAGCAGCTCGTGCTCTGCCACGAGCCATCGTGCGGCTACTACGGCATCATCGCCATCCACGACACCACCCTGGGCCCGGCGCTGGGCGGGACCCGCTTCTGGCAGTACGCCTCGACCGAGGAGGCGCTGGTCGATGCCCTCCGGCTCGCGCGGGGGATGAGCTACAAGTCCGCCGTCGCGGGGCTCAACCTGGGCGGCGGGAAGTCGGTGATCGTGGGCGACAACCGGCGGACCGACCGGGAGGCGCTCTTCCGGGCCCACGGCAAGTTCGTCGAGTCGCTCAAGGGGCGGTACATCACCGCCGAGGACGTGGGGACGAGTCCCGCGGACATGGAGTATGTCCGGATGGAGACCGACAGCGTGGCCGGTCTTCATGGCCGGTCGGGGGACCCGTCGCCGGTGACGGCCTACGGGGTCTACGTCGGCATGAAGGCGACGGCGAAGGTGCGCTGGGGCTCGGACAGCCTGGCGGGAAAGAAGATCCTGGTGCAGGGGTGCGGCCACGTCGCCTACTCGCTCTGCGAGCATCTCGCAAAGGAAGGGGCGAAGCTGGTGGTCACCGACATCGCCCCGGAGAAGGTGAAGGCGGTGGTGCAGGCGACCGGGGCCGAAGCGGTCGATCCGGACAAGATCTACGACGTCCCGGCCGACATCTATTCTCCCAACGCCCTCGGCGCGACCATCAACGACGACACCCTGAAGCGGCTCAAGGTCGAGGTCATCGCCGGCGGGGCCAACAACCAGCTGGCCGAGGAGCGCCACGGGGAGGCCCTGGAGAAGCAGGGGCTGATCTACGCCCCGGACTACGTGATCAACGCCGGCGGCGTGATCAACGTCTACGGCGAGTTGATGGGCTGGGACATGGATCGCGCCAAGCGGAAGGCCGCGGAGATCTACGACACGCTGCTTCGGATTTTCGCGACCGCAAAGGCCCAGAAGATTCCGTCGTTCCGCGCCGCCGACCATGTGGGCGAGGAGCGGATCCGCGCGGTGGGAGCCCTCGGGGGCATTCGGGTGTAAGACCGGCAGTGCCGCGTTCCGCGTTCCGAGTTCCGATTTGCCTGGCGGAAGGCACGGCTTATGGCACCAAAGGCGACGTCTATCACACCTGGAACTCGGAACCCGGAACTCGGAACATCCAGGCGCGTGCACGAAACCCTCTACAACCTCCCCTGCATTTTTATACCACCCGGAGTTACCTTCTCCCATGGCTGAAGTCATTCCCATCGGCGCGGACCACGCCGGCTTCGCCCTCAAGGAGCGGCTCAAGCAGGAGCTGGAAAAGCTGGGCTACCAGCCGCTCGACCTCGGCACCAATTCGGCCGACTCCACGGACTACCCCGACTACGCCCACCCGGTTGCCGGCAAGGTGGAGCGGGGAGAAGTGCGCCGCGGGGTGCTGCTCTGCGGCACGGGGCTGGGAATGGCCTACGCCGCCAATCGCCACCACGGAGTGCGCGCGGCGGTGGCCTGGACGCCGGAGATCGCCCAGCTGGCGCGGGCCCACAACGACGCGAACATCCTGGTCCTTCCCGCCCGGTTCGTGACCGAGCAGGAGGGGCTCGACATCCTCAGGGCCTGGCTCACGACGCCGTTCGAAGGAGGGCGGCACGAGCGCCGGGTCGAGAAGATCGAACCCAAGGGAGAGTGACATGCCGCTCGATCACAACGCCTCGCTGCGCCAGGCCGATCCCGCGATCGCCGCCCTGATCGACGAGGAGCTCCACCGCCAGCAGCACGGCCTGGAGCTCATCGCCAGCGAGAACTTCGCGAGCCGCGCGGTGATCGACGCGATGGGGACCCCGCTCACCAACAAGTACGCCGAGGGGTACCCGGGGAAGCGCTACTACGGCGGGTGCGAGGTGGTCGACAAGGTGGAGCAGCTCGCCATCGACCGGCTCAAGCAGCTCTTCGGCGCCGAGGCCGCCAACGTGCAGCCCCATTCGGGCGCGCAGGCCAACTTCGCCGCCTTCATGGTCCTGGCCAAGCCGGGCGAGACGATCATGGGGATGTCGCTGCCGCACGGCGGGCACCTCTCCCACGGCGCCGCGGTCAATCACAGCGGCACCATCTGGAAGGCGGTGCACTACGGGGTCGATCCCGCCACCGGCCGGATCGACTACGATCAGCTCCGCGAGCAGGCGAAGCGGGAGCAGCCGAAGCTGATCATCGCCGGCGGCAGCGCCTACGCCCGGATCATCGACTTCGCCGCCTTCCGCTCGATCGCCGACGAGGTCGGCGCCTCGCTCCTCGTCGACATGGCCCACTTCGCGGGCCTGGTGGCGGGCGGGGTGTATCCCTCGCCGGTGCCGCACGCCCAGGTGGTGACCAGCACCACCCACAAGACGCTCCGCGGCCCGCGCGCCGGCCTGATTCTCTCCACCGCCGAGCTCGGTCCCGCGATCAACAAGTCGGTCTTCCCGGGCACCCAGGGCGGGCCGCTCGAGCACGTCATCGCGGCGAAGGCCGTCGCGTTCGGCGAGGCGCTGCAGCCCGAGTTCAAACAGTATGCGAAGCGGGTGGTCGAGAACGCCAAGGCGCTGGCGGAGGCGCTGGTGGAGCGTGGCTTCGCCATCGTCTCGGGCGGGACCGACACGCACCTCATGCTGGTCGACCTCCGGCCCAAGAACCTCACCGGCAAGGCGGCAGAGAAGATTCTCGACCAGGCGGGGATCACGGTGAACAAGAACACCATTCCCGACGATCCCCAGTCGCCCTTCGTCACCAGCGGCATCCGCCTCGGGACCCCGGCCCTCACCACCCGCGGGATGGGAAAGGCGGAGATGAAGCGGGTGGCCCAGCTGATCGACACCGTGCTCACCACGCCGGACGAGGCCACGGTTCAGCGCGTCAAGGGCGAGGTCGGCGCGCTGACCAAGTCGTTCCCGCTCTACACCCGCCGCCGCGCTTGATTCTCACGGGCTCGGGTCCTAGCTTCGCTGGCTATGACCCGAGCCGGAGTCCCCCTGTGAAGTCCCTCCCGGCGAGTTGCGGCCATGCATGAGCTGCAATTCTCCGTCGACGTCCTGAATCGCATTCGCGCGCAGGGCGACGGCTACCACGAACGGGCCTACCTGTTCATGCTGGCCGCCATCGAGTACCTCCAGACCCAGTACGAAGTCCGCCGGCATGTCACCGGGAGCGAACTCTCCTGGGCCTGCCGCGACTTCGCCGTTCGCCAGTTCGGGCTGCTGGCCGAGCCGGTGCTCGGCTACTGGGGCATCCGCCGCACCGAGGACTTCGGCCGCATCGTCTACAACCTGGTGAGTGTGGGCCTGCTCAGCACCCAGCCCGGTGACCGCGAGAGCGACTTCGCGGGCGTGTACGCGTTCGCCGAGGCGTTCGGCGAACCGTACCGGTGGGAAGGGGTGGCCGCGCTCGCCGCCGGCCCGAGCTCGCTCACCGGTCGCTAGGCCGCTGGTCGGCGCCGGCCATGCTCCTTCCGGTTCTCTCCCCGACGCAATCGGCCGAGTGGGATCGCCGCGCCGAGCCGGCCGGCATCGCGCTCGCCACGCTGATGGATGCCGCGGGACGCGCCGCGGCGCACGTCACCGCCGCCCGGTTTCCCGACCGGCTCCGCGCCGGCGTGCTGGTCGCCGCGGGCCCGGGCAACAATGGCGGCGACGGATGGGTCGTCGCGCGGGCGCTCCATCGTCTCGACGTCCCCGTCTTCGTCGCCCCGACCACGAGTGACCCCTCGCCCCTCAATCGCCGGATGGCGGACCTCGCCCGCGGCGAGGGGGTCCGGGCGGTGGAGCCGGAGGGTCCCTGGCCCGCGATCGGCCTCATCGTCGACGCGCTCCTCGGGACCGGCGCGCGGGGGCCCCTCCGCGCCGGTATTGCTACCCTGGTCGAGCGGCTTGCCGACCTCGCGCTGCCCGTGGTCGCGATCGACGGGCCGACCGGCATGGACCTCGGCACCGGCGTCACCCACCATCCCGCGCTCAAGGCCGACCTGACGATCACCTTTGGCGGGCTCCGCCGCGGCCACCTTCTCGGCCGGGAGGAGTGCGGGGACATCGTGGTAGTGGACGTCGGGCATCCGCCACCCGACGCGCGCTGGCCCCGCCTCGTCACCGATGCCGACGCCGCGGGCTGGCTCCGGCCGCTCGGCGTGAGCGACCACAAGGGGTCGCGTGGCCGGGTGGTGGTGATCGGGGGCGACGAGGGAATGAGCGGGGCCATCCGCCTCGCGGGGCGGGCGAGCTTCGCGGCCGCGGCGGGGCTGGTCCACGCCCTCGCGCCGGCGGGCACCATCGCGGCGCTCACCGCCGCCGAACCCGACCTGCAGACCCTCGCGCTCGCGCTCGAGACCGGCCCGGAGCGGCGCCATCTCGAACTCATCGACCGGGCCGACGCGGTCGTCATCGGGCCGGGGCTCGGCCGCGGCCCGAATCGGCGGGACCTGGTGGAGCGGCTGGCCGCGCCGGCCCGGCGGGTGGTGCTCGATGCCGATGCGCTCAACGCCTTCCAGGGGGAGCCGGCCGCGCTGGCCGCGCTGGCGCGGGACCGCGTCCTGTTGCTCACGCCACACCCCGCCGAGTTCCGGCGGCTGTTCCCGCGGGAAGGCGAGAACCTCGAGGTCGATCCCTGGCAGGCGGCGAGCGACGCGGCGGCCGCCTCGGGCTCGACTGTGCTCCTCAAGGGCGTGCCGAGCGTCATCGCTGAGCCGGGGGGCCCGGCGCTCACCATCGCGGCGGGGAATCCCGGGCTGGCCACGGGGGGGAGCGGCGATATCCTTAGTGGTGTGGCCGGGACCATGCTGGCGCAGGGGCTCGAACCCGGCCCGGCCGCCGCGACGGCCGCCCAGATCCTGGGCCGCGCCGCCGACCTCGCGGCCCGCCGGGTCACGGCGCGGGGTCTCCGCCCGATGGATGTGATCGCCGCGTTCCCCGATCTGTGGCGTACCTGGACCAGCCTGCTCGCGGTCGGAGCCGTGCGTCGCCCACCCATCCTGACGGAGCTCGACCGGCCAGAGACCGTCTAGGCGTCCGCTCTGCCACCGCCCACCCGTCCGATGCGCCGAAACCCGTGAGCCTCCCCCGCCTTCGTCCCGCGCTTCCCGTGCTGTTCCTCGCCGTGTGCGTCACCGCGGCGGCCCGGGCCCAGTCGCGGGACTGGTCGCCCGATGAACGCGCCGTCCTGGGGGACTTCACCCGGGTGAATGCCGTCGCCGCGACGCTCCAGAAGGTCTACAGCATCACCCCCGACGCCGTGCTCGCCTGGGATCCGCTCGCGCGGAAATGGGACGGGCCGTACACGCCACGCGATCCCGGCGACCTCACCCAGGTCTTCGCCGCCATCGCCGATCCGCTCGACAACAGTCTCTGGCTGGTGCGCCGCAACGGCTGGCTTCGCTTCGACCCCACGATCCGCTTCTGGGAACAGGGCTTCATCCCCGGCACGGTCATCGACGCGACCCTCGACCAGGCGAGCCCCGCCGGCGGCCTCTTCCTGCGCACCTCGGCCGGCTGGTTCACCGCGCTCCGCGGCGGCGCGGCAACCCCATCGGTCCCGCCCCGCCGACCGATCCGGATCAGCACGGTCGACGACGCCATTCGCAGCAACCCGGCGATCCAGGCGAACATCGCCGGGCTCCTCTTCAGCACCCGGTTCCGGAACATCCGCTACACCTCGGCGGTGCGCGGGGGAGGGCTGCTGGGCCAGGGGTGGTATCTCGGCACCACGGGCGCGGGGCTGGTCTATTTCGCCGACGCGTCGGGCCGGCCCCAGCCGATGACGTTCGGGCTGCCGGGGGAAGCGGTCGACGCAGTCTTTGCCGGCACCGGCGGGGTGTGGGTCGTGAACGAGCGAACCGCCTCGGCCGAGCCGGGGCTCAGTTTCGTCGCCGGGGACTTCTCCGATTTCCGCTGGTACCAGGGCGGCAAGGCGCAGGGGCTGCCGTTCACGCAGGCGCGGCGCGTGGTGGGGCTCAACTCGGCGCTCTGGCTCGCGACCGACGCCGGTGTCGTCCGCATCACGCCCAAGGACGAAACCGTCGACCGGTTCGACCTCGGGCGCGGGCTGCCGGATTCGCGGGTCTACGACATCGCCCAGCGGCGCGGGCGCCTGGTGGCCGCCACCGCGCATGGCCTCGCCGAGTTCTCCGACTCGGGGACCTTCCGCCGGGTCGCGCCGGAGTTCAACGACGTGGCGCAGGCGGTCGAGATCTCGGGAGACACGACCTGGGTGGGGACCCGGATCGGTCTCTTCGCCGCGCTCCCCGATCAGGCGGACCTGCTCCAGCCCGATGCGCTCGCCGGGGCGCTCTCGCTGCAGGCCTCGGTGGTCGACCTCGCCTGGCGCGGTGATACGCTGGTCGCGCTCACGCCCGACCGGATCCTCTGGCGGGACCCCGGCACCGGGCGCTTCACCCTCGGGCCGCTCCTCGGCAGTGCCCTTGGCCGGCTTCACACGATCGTGAGCGGGCGCGACGCCCTCTACATCGCCGGGGACCGCGGCGCCGGGGTGGCGACTCTCCGGACGCCGGTGAGCCGGGTCTTCACGAGCCCGGGCGATCTGCCGGGTGAGGTCACGGGGCTCGCCGTCGACGAGACCTACCTCTGGATCACCACCCTCAAGGGCCTGGTGCGCTTCCGACTCGACGTGGTGGGTCGATGACACCGCCGGCGCGCTCGGCGCTCGGCGGCGGGGCGGAGTTCGACCGGATCCGCCGGATCGTCGCCGCCCTCGGCGAGCGGGCCGGCGCGGTCGGCGACGATTGCGTCATCCTCCCCGAAGGGACCGGCTCCCTGGTGCTCAGCACCGACCTCTCCATCGAAGGCGTGCACTTCCGGACCGACTGGTTGAGCTGGCGGGAGATCGGGTGGCGCGCGGCGGGTGGGGCGCTCAGTGATCTGGCCGCGGCCGGGGCCTCGACCGTCGGCGTGCTGGTGAGCCTCGGTGCGCCGGCCGCGGCGCCGCCGGAGGCCTCGGTGGACCTGATGCGCGGGGTGGGTGACGTGACCGTGTCGGTCGGCGGGGTCGTGCTCGGGGGCGATCTCTCGCGCGCGCAGACGTGGGTGATCAACGTGACGGTCGTGGGGCGCGCCATCCGCCCGATGCGGCGCGCCGGGGCACGGCCCGGTGACGGGATCTGGGTGTCGGGGACCCTGGGCGGGGCGCGGGCGGCGCTCACCAGCTGGCTCGCCGGCACGCCGCCCGCCGAGGGCGCCCGCCGGGCCTTCGCGAACCCGGTGCCGCGCATCCTCCTGGGCCAGCGCCTCGCCGAGAGCGGTGCCACCGCGATGATGGACCTGAGCGATGGCCTCGGCGGCGATGCGGGACACCTGGCGGCCGCGTCGGCCTGCCGGATGGCGATCGATCTCGCCCGGCTGCCCCTCCATCCCGACGCCGCGGCGCGCGGCGCGGTGTTCGCGGCGCAGGGCGGCGAGGACTACGAACTCCTCGCGACCCTGCCGCCGGGTTTTTCGGAGGAGACCCGGGTGAGGATCGCGACGGAGACCGGGGTACCACTCACGCGCATCGGCACCGTCGAGGAGGGCAGGGGCGTGGCCTTCCGCCACGAGGGCAAGGAGGTGACGCTCTCGGGTTACGATCATTTCGCGTGATCTTTGGCGCGCCCCTAGACCCGGTCCCCATGAAGTTGGTACGTTTGGCCGTTCCCGGGACTCACCCTTACCTCCGACGACATGTCCACCATCATCGAAGTGCACGGACGCGAGATCCTCGATAGCCGCGGCAACCCGACCGTGGAGGCCGAAATCGTGCTGAGCAGCGGCGCGACCGGCCGCGCGGCGGTGCCGAGCGGCGCGTCGACCGGCGAGCACGAGGCGGTCGAGCTGCGCGACGGGAACCCGAAGCGCTATGTCGGCAAGGGGACCCTCGAGGCCGTGCGCAACGTGAACGAGGTGATCGGGCCCCGGCTCGAAGGGATGGCGGCCGAGGACCAGGTGGCGATCGACCAGGAGATGCTGGATCTCGACGGGACCCCGAACAAGAGCAACCTCGGCGCGAACGCGATCCTGGCCGTATCGCTCGCGGTGGCGCGCGCTGCCGCGCAGGATGCCGGCTTGCCGCTCTACCGCTACCTCGGCGGACCGCTGGCCCGGGTGCTGCCGGTGCCGATGATGAACATCCTGAACGGCGGGGCCCACGCGTCGAACAACGTGGATGCCCAGGAGTTCATGGTGGTGCCGATCGGGGCGGACACCTTCCCCGAGGCGCTTCGCATGGGCGTCGAGGTCTTCCACGCCCTCAAGAAGGTGCTCACCCGGCAGAAGCTCTCGACCGCGGTGGGCGACGAAGGCGGCTTTGCCCCGATGCTGCCGTCCAACGAGGCCGCGCTCGATTCGGTGATGGAGGCGATCCAGGCGGCGGGGTACGAGCCGGGGCGCGACATCGCGATCGCGCTCGACGTGGCGGCCTCCGAGCTCTACCAGGACGGGGAATACGTCTTCAAGAAGGGCGACGGGAGCCGGCGCCCCGCGTCCGGGATGGTGGACCTCTACGCCGGCTGGGTCGACCGCTACCCGATCGTCTCGATCGAGGACGGGCTGGCGGAGGACGACTGGGACGGCTGGAAGCTCCTCACCGACCGGCTGGGTGAGCGCTGCCAGATCGTCGGCGACGACCTCTTCTGCACCAACGTCGACCGGCTCTCCCGCGGCATCGAGCAGGGGGTCGGGAACGCCATCCTGGTCAAGGTGAATCAGATCGGCAGCCTCACCGAGACGCTCGAGTGCATCGAGATGGCCAAGACGGCAGGCTACGGCTCGATCATCTCGCACCGCTCGGGCGAGACCGAGGACACCTTCATCGCCGACCTCGCGGTCGCGGTGGGCGTGGGCCAGATCAAGACCGGCAGCGCCAGCCGGACCGACCGGGTGGCGAAGTACAACCAGCTGCTCAGGATCTCGGAGGAGCTGGGGGACATCGGCCACTATCCCGGGCGGGATCTCTACGCCCTGTGAAACGGAGCACGCTGCTCGGACTGATCGTGCTGGTGGGTGCCCTGGTCTTCGCCGTGGCGGGCGGAGAGTACGGCACCCTCGACTGGCTGGAACTCCGCCGCCAGGAGCGGGACGAGGCCCGCGCCATCGCCGACCTCACCGTGGAGGTCGACAGCCTCAAGCGCTACGCCAGGGCGGTGGAGACCGACCGCCGCCTGATGGAGCAGATCGCGCGCGAGGAGTTCGGGATGATCCGGAAGGGAGAATTCCTCTACCGCCTCCAGCAGGACACCACGCACTGACCCGGGCTTTCCCCGAGGGATGAATGACAATCGCTCGACGACCGCAGTCCTCGTTGCAGTATCTCGTCCCCCTCGTTTGCCTCGCTGCCTGCACGCCGCAGAAGACTCCACCCAGGAAACCGCAATCCGCTCCCCCCTCCGCCGTCCCGGCCGACATCTCGCACGGTGAAGCGCCGATCGGCACCACCGCGGAACCCGCGCCGATCGAGGCGCGTGCGCCCACGCCGTCGCGGGAGCGGGTACAGCGGATCCGGCTCGAGATCAGCCACACCGTGATCAGCGTGGATTCGGGGGTGCCGTACGAAGCCTGGACCTTCGGCGGCCGGGTGCCGGGGCCGGTGCTGCGGGCGCGGGTCGGCGACACGGTCGACTTCACCCTCGTCAACAGGGCGATCATGCCGCACAGCATGGACTTCCATGCGGCGGAGATCGCGCCGAGCACATACTACGTCAACGTGATGCCGGGGGACTCGATCCACTACCGGTTCGTGGCGCGGGTGCCCGGGGTGTTCATGTATCACTGCGGCACGGCGCCGGTCGCCGCACACATCGCCAACGGCATGTACGGGGCGTTCATCGTGGATCCCCCGGCGCCCCGTCCGGCGGCGGCGGAGTTCGTCCTGGTGCAGAGCGAGTTCTACCTCACGCCGAGAGACAGCGCCGGGCATCCGCGCGTGCTCGCGTGGGACAAGGTGCTGGACCAGTCGCCCGACTACGTCGTCTTCAACGGCCGGGCGGCTCAGTACGCCAGGCATCCGCTGGTGG
>DASZPT010000079.1:0-12781 GCA_035549935.1 Gemmatimonadales bacterium | reverse complement strand
AGAAACAACGTCCTCAGAGCTTGGAGCTCGGCACTATCGCATCGAGATCCCGAGCTACGACCGGGTCCTCTCCCCGGACGAGCTCGAGGCCGCCCTCCGCTCCTTCCACGGCCTCTACTACGTCGAGCATCCCTTCCACCGGCTGATGTACGAGGGGAAGCTCACCCGGCGGCAGTTCCAGGGATGGGTGACCAACCGGCTGGCCTATCAGCGGGTGGTGCCGCGGAAGGATGGGGCGATCCTCTCCAACTGTCCCGATCCGGCGGTACGGCGCGAGTGGATCCAGCGGATCGTCGACCACGACGGGACCCGCGACGGCGAGGGCGGCATCGAGCTCTGGATCCGCCTCGGCATCGCGCTCGGCGTGCCCCGCGAGGAGATGGAGGACGAGCGGCACGTCCTCCCCGCGGTCCGGCTCATCTGCGAATCCTACGTCTGGTTCTGCAAGTCGAAGCCCTGGGTCCAGGCCTGCGCGTCGTCGCTCACCGAGCTGTTCGCGCCGAAGATCCACGCGCAGCGGATCGAGGCCTTTCCGCGGCACTATCCGTGGATCCCCGCCGAAGGGCTGGATTACTTCCGGAGCCGGCTGGTCCAGGCGCCGCGCGACGTGCGTCACGGGCTCTCGATCGTGCAGACGCACTGTACCACGGTCGAGACCCAGCGGCAGGCGTTCGAGGCGCTGGCCTTCAAGCTCGAGATGCTCTGGTCCATGATCGACACGATCCATCACGCGTACCTGGAGCCATAGCCCGTGACGCCCGACGCTCCCGCCCATCCCCGCCTCTGGCGCCTCGCCCGCATCGGGTTCGACCGGGTGCGGCAGCGCCCGGTGCTGCTCTATCCGGAGGGCGCGATGTTCCTCAACGAGAGCGGCAAGGCGATCCTCGAGCTCTGCGACGGGACCCGCTCGATGGAGGAGATCAGCGCGATCCTGAGCCAGCGCTATCACACCGACGTGCGGGCCGACGTCGAGGAGTACCTGACGCTGATGGCGCGGCACGACCTCGTGGCCTGGGCCGGCACCAACGGCGGCGCTGCCACGGGTGCCGCCCGGGTCACCGGCGGCATCGGCCCCACCGTGGCCCCCGCGGCGGCACGCGCCCTCGCCCAGCTCCGCACTCCGACCACGCTGCTCGCCGAGCTGACCTATCGCTGCCCGCTGCACTGCCCCTACTGCTCCAACCCGATCGAGATGAGCCGCGCGGCGGCGGAGCTGTCCACCGAGGACTGGAAGCGGGTCTTGAGCGAGGCCCGCGACCTGGGCGTGATGCAGCTGGGCCTCTCCGGCGGCGAGCCGCTCATCCGCAAGGATCTCGAGGAGCTGGTGGCGCACGCCCGCGAGATCGGGCTCTACAGCACCCTCGTGACCTCGGGACTCGGCCTGACCCGCGCCCGGGCCGAGCGGCTCCGCGACGCCGGCGTCGACCACGTCCAGATCTCGTTCCAGGATATCGACCCGGCGATCGCCGACCGGATCGCCGGCATCAAACTGGGCCGGCAGAAATACGAGGCCGCGGCCCTGGTGAAGGAGCTGGGGCTCGCCTTCTCGGTGAACGTGGTGCTCCACCGGGCCAATCTCGACCACCTGGGCGAGATCATCGACCTCGCCGCGAACCTCGGCGCCGACCGGGTGGAGCTGGCCAATACCCAGTACTATGGCTGGGCGCTCAAGAACCGCGACGCGCTGATGCCCACCCGCGACCAGGTCGAGCGCTCGCGCCCCATCGCCGAGGCGGCCCTGCGGAAGTACAAGGGGAAGATGCAGATCATCTACGTGCTGCCGGACTACTACGAGCAGTATCCCAAGCCCTGCTACGGCGGCTGGGGCAGCGTCTATGTCCTGGTGACGCCCGACGGACGGGCCCTGCCCTGCCACGGGGCGACCCAGATCCCGACCCTGGAGATGGTGCACGTGAACCAGCATCCGCTCCGCTGGATCTGGGAGCAGTCGCCGATCTTCAACGCCTTCCGGGGCGACAGCTGGATGCGGGAACCCTGCCGGAGCTGCGCCCGGAAGACGCAGGACTTCGGCGGGTGTCGCTGCCAGGCCTTCGCCCTCACCGGCGACGCCGCCAACACCGACCCGGTCTGCTCCCTCTCCCCGCGGCACGACCTCATCGTCCAGGCGCAGGCCGCCCCCGCCACGATCCCCGACTACATCTATCGCGCGGTGACCGCCTGAGGCCTCAGGGCGCGGCGGTCACCGTGAAACCCCCCGACGCCTGACCGACCGCCGGCTCATCCGGCGCACCCTGGAAGAGCTGGGCCGCGAACCCGAGCGGCGCCAGCGCGTCCTCGTTCATGTGCATCCCGTTCCAGAATACCGAGTGCGCCGGCATCAGCCCGTTGGCCCGCCCCAGCCCCGCGGTGCGCCAGTCGGGAGGCACCACCCCGGCGAACTGGATCTGGGCGATGATGTCGACCGAGTTGATGAGGTTGCCGAACTGGTCTTTCGTGACAGTCGCGACGCTCGCCGCGGACACCAGCCGCCAGGTGCACTGCTGGAGGTCGACCAGCAGCGTCATCCCCGGCATGCCGTTTACCGGCTGGGGCAGCAGGATACCGGTGGTGCTGTTGTAGGTCTCGAGCGTATTGCCGTTTTCGTCCTTCTTCTTCTGGGTGGCCGAGGCCGAGCCCCCCGCCTCGCCGGTCCAGGCGACCAGGAACGGTGAGGGGGCCATCTGGGTCATCGTGGCGTGCAGGCTGCCGTTGTCGTCGGCCGAGATGAGGAAGCCGCCCTCGGTGGGCAGGTCGATCGCCAGGTAGCCCCACGCCATCGCGCCCTCGAAGGTCGGTTGGGTGGCGATCCCGTAGCAGGGCCCGATCCCGGCCGCGACCCGGAGCGTCGCCGGATCGCTGGTGAGGGTGCCGTCCGTCACGGTGATGTGGGTGGTCCCCGGTGACTTGCCCACCGCGAGCCCGGTGCTGTCGATGGCGGCGATCGCGGTGTCGGACGAGGACCAGGTGACCGAGGACGCCGGCAGGGTGTCGCCCGAGGCGCTGACCGACCAGGCCTCGTACGCGGCGGCCCCGAAGACCGGGATCGTCGTGTCGGGGGGGAGGATCAGCAGCCGGGGCGTTCCCTCGGGAGGGTTCGAGCCGTTCTCGCCGGAGCAGCCGGCGATGACGGCCAGGACCACGCCTATCGCGGCCAGGGTGCGCGGGCCATGGATCGTCATGGTGCCTCCTCGCGGCCGACCCGGTATGGCCCTCCGGACCCTGATGCCCCGGGGGTGCCTGGCCGGCACAAGGATGGTACGTCGCCAGGCGTTCCTTCTTCTCACGCCTGACGAATCAGCGGTCGCACCCCCCACCCACCCGGGTGATCGTCACCTGCTGCTCGATGCCGGTGGTGAACGGCTGCTTGACCAGGCCGCCGGCCGGGACCCGCACCTGGTCGGAGAGATCCCGCTCCCAACGCACCACGCCGAGCGCCGAGGTCCAGCTGTAGGTACCGGACTCGGTCTCGTTCCGGGTCGCATGCACGGTGGTGGAGTCGGGCAGGGTGCGTGACTCCTCCCGGGTGGCCCGCCGGGTGAGCCGGTACCGCTCGACCCGCTGGCCATTCACCATGCCGTCCTCCGTCCGGCTGATCACCGTCCCGAAGTCGTCCCGCCACGCAGCCCCGAGGCGGAGCGGCACCGGGGCGAGGGGCGGCAGCAGCTGTCCCAGCGCGCCGCTCAGGTCCGCCACCTCCGCCACTTCGTCCGGGATGAACGGGGTATCGGTCGGGGTGAACCCGCCGAGGGAGTCGAGGAGCCCCCGATAGCGGCCGCCGACCAGGCCGTCGGTATCGGGCGTGAGCCGCTCTCCGGAGCCCTCCCGCCAGAGCGCCAGCGTGTCGAACCACGCCTCGAGCCGGATCAGGGTGTCGGCCGCCGCGGCCCGCAGGACGATGATCCCGTCCCGGCCTACGGTCTCGCGGGAGCGCTGCCGTCCCGACTGCACGGTCACCTGGGACTCGACTTCCACCCGGTACCGGGCGCAGTCGAGCATCAGGGGCTGGTAGCGCGGCGCCGTCTGCGCGGCCAGCGCCGGCGCCACCGAGGCGACCAGCAGGCACAGGCCCGCGGCCCCCGCTTGCCTTTCCCGCCGCGGGACCGCATCTCTCTCCGGCGTTCCACGCATCCGTCGCACGTTCCCTTCCATCAGAGGTTCCGGCAAAATGCCCTGCCACCCGCCCCGGTGTCACCTGCTCGTGGCTGCCCTGCTCCTGGCCGCGGCAACCGCCCCGGCCCAGACGACCACCCCTGCCAGCCCGCCCCCCCGCGTCCTGATCCACGCGGGGCGACTCGTCGACGGCGAATCGGACCGGCCCCGCGCCGACCAGGGCATCCTGGTCGAGGGCGACCGGATCACGCGCGTCGGCGCGTGGAGCGAGGTGAAGGCCGCGGCGGGTGACGCCCGGGTGCTCGACCTGGGGAGCATGACGGTCCTCCCCGGCCTCATCGACAACCACACCCACATCCTGCTCCAGGGCGACATCACCGCGCAGGACTACGACGACCAGCTGCTCAAGGAATCGATCCCCTACCGGACCATCCGCGCCACCGTGGCGGCGCGCACTGCCCTGCTGAACGGCTTCACCACCATGCGCGATCTCGAGACCGAGGGCGCCATGTATGCCGACGTCGACGTGCGCAACGCCATCAACCGCGGCATCATCCCCGGACCGCGGCTGTTCGTCGCGACCCGCGCCTTCAGCGCCACGGGGATGTATCCCCTCTCGGGATACTCCTGGGAGCTCAAGGTGCCGGACGGCGTGCAGATCGTGGACGGGGTCGACGCGATCCGGAAGGCGGTGCGGGAACAGGTGAAGTACGGCGCCGACTGGATCAAGGTCTATGTCGACCGCCGCTACTACATCGGCCCCGACGGCCGGCTGCATTCGTGGGTCAACTTCACCGATGAGGAGCTCAAGGCCTTCGCCGACGAGGCCCACCGGCTGGGCCGGAAGATCGCGGGCCACGCGATCGGCTGGGACGGGATCGACGCCGCCCTCCGGGCCGGCTTCAACACCATCGAGCACGGGGACGGGCTCACCCCCGACCTGATCGAGCGGATGGTGCGGCAGCGGGTCTACTGGTGCCCCACGATCTTCGTCGGCGCGTACGTCGCGGAGGGACGCGGCGGCATCTGGCCCAGGATGGTCGACATCGAGCGGGCGGCCTTCGGCGAGGCGTTGAAGCGGGGCCTGCTCCCGTGGATCTCCTATGGCACGGACGCGGGGGGCTACGCCTGGACTGAGAATCAGGCCCAGGAGCTGGCGTATATGGTGAAGTACGGGATGACGCCGATGCAGGCGATCCAGAGCGCCACGACCACCGCGGCGCGTCTGCTCGACCAGCAGGCGAACGTGGGCGCGGTGAGCCCCGGGCATTTCGCGGACCTCATCGCCACCACCGGCGATCCGCTCGCCGACATCACCGAGCTCCAGCGCGTCGCCTTCGTCATGAAGGGCGGGACAGTCTACAAGGCACCGGCAGGGCAGTGACTCCGGTGCGTGCCGAGGAGCCGGTGTCCCCCGCCGGCCGGCTCCTCACAACCGGAGAATCTGTCGATGGCCTACACCGAACCGAACGTCCCGCTGATCCCCCAGCAGCTCACGATGGCCTGCTGGTACGCCTCCGCCCAGATGCTCATCCGCTGGCGGCAGGAGTCGACCCAGAGCTCCGAGCTGGCCCACCCGGACCCGTCGGACCTGCCGAGCGAGATCGCCCGCTATGCGGCCAACAACGGGCTCTCGCTCGACAGCATGATCACCTTCGCCAAGTCGCTGGGTCTCCAGACCGTGGCGCCCATGACCCCGACGCTGCCGCTGGTGGAGCAGTGGATCCGGGAGCATGGGCCGATCTGGGCCGCCGGCAAGAAGGTGAACGCCGCGGGCCAGGCGTACGGCCACGTGATGGTGATCGTGGGCGTGAAGGGGAACCAGCTCTACATTCACGACCCGGAGCCGGTCGGCCTCGGGACCGCGAAGTGGGTGGATGAATCGTGGCTCACGACGCTGCTGGAGCTGGCGCCGGCGGTGATCCCCACGAACTTCATGTACGTCGACTGACCCCGCTCCGGACGCGGCCCGGCGGACACGCCGGGCCGCGTCACCCATCAGGGCGACGGGGGAGCGGTCGCGTGGCCGAAGGTCACGTCGACATGCACCTCGATGTTCTCGTGCATCTTGAGGAGGCCGAGCGCCTTGCTGAGGCCGCCGATCCGGTAGTCCTTGAGGTTCATCGGCGTGTTGGCCCACACCCGCGACTGCCGGGCCCCGAGCTGCACCTTCCCGGCGAGGTCCATCGGCCGGGTCACGCCATGAATGACGAACCGGCCATACAGCGTCACCGCGATCGTGTCGGCCGTGGTGGCACCCGGCGTGATGCTGTCGAGCTCGTAGCGGATCACGGGATACTGGTCCGACTCCATCGACTTGTTGAGGTCGGCGTCCCGCTTCCCCTTGCCGGTGACGATCGTCTTCACCGGGGCCTCGACCCAGCCATGGACGCGGGCGAGGCTCGGCGCTCCGACCAGTTCGCCGCTCACCGTGCTGGTGGTCCCGACGAAGTCCCCCACCGTCGCATGCCCGTCGAAGCTGAGCGTCCCGGCGACGACCGCGCCCGAGGCCACCGGCTCCTGCGCCAGGAGCGGCGAGGCGCCCGCGCAGGCGATCAGCGCGAGGACCAGCAGGCTGCGTGATGGCATCGTCATTCCCATCCCTTCCCGGCGCTGGCGATTGCCCGCGCTATTCGGCCGCCATGAACGGGTAGCGGAAGTCCTTCGGCGGCACGAAGGTCTCCTTGATGCTCCGGGGCGAGGTCCACCGCATCAGGTTGAGGATCGAGCCCGCCTTGTCGTTCGTCCCGCTCGCCCGCGCACCACCGAAGGGCTGCTGCCCCACCACCGCGCCGGTGGGCTTGTCGTTGACGTAGAAGTTCCCCGCCGAGAAACGGAGCGCCCGCTCGGCCTCGGCCAGCGCCAGGCGATCCTGGGCGAAGACCGCGCCGGTGAGCGCATAGGGACCGGTCTGGTCCACCAGCGTCACGGTCTCGGCCCAGCGCTGGTCGGGATAGACGTAGGCGGTAAGCACCGGGCCGAACATCTCCTCGCACATCGTGCGATAGCGGGGGTCCTCGACCTGGATCAGCGTCGGCTCCACGAAGAACCCGCGTTCGGCGTTCGCCCCGCCGCCGGCCAGGATCGTCACGCCGGCGTCCTGCTTTGCCCGGGCGAGATACCCCGTGAGGCGGTCCCAGGCCCGGCGGTCGATCACCGCGCCCATGAAGTTCCGGAAGTCGGCGACATCGCCCATCCGGATCTCGGCGATCATCGCGAGCGTCCGCTCCTTCACCCGGGGCCAGAGACTCTCGGGGAGGTAGGCCCGCGAGGCCGCGGAGCACTTCTGCCCCTGGTACTCGAACGCCCCGCGGACGAGCGCCACCGCCAGCGCGTCGACATCGGCGCTGGGATGCGCGAGCACGAAGTCCTTGCCGCCGGTCTCACCCACGATGCGCGGATAGGAGACGTAGGCCGACAGGTGATCCGCCACCTGCCGCTGCAGCGTCTGGAAGACCGCGGTCGAACCGGTGAAGTGGATCCCCGCCATGTACCGGTCGGCGAGGAGCGCGTTGCTCACCTGCACCGGGTCGCCGGGGAGGAAGTTGATCACCCCGGGAGGGAGCCCCGCCGCCTCCAGCAGCTTCATCACGTAGTAGTTGCTGAGGAGCGCGGTGTTGGCCGGCTTCCAGATCGCCACGTTTCCCATGAGCGCGGGAGCGGTGGGGAGGTTGCCGCCGATGGCCGTGAAATTGAACGGCGTGATGGCGTAGACGAAGCCCTCGAGCGGCCGGTGCTCCATCCGGTTCCACACCCCCGGCATCGACTCCGGCTGTTCCCGGTAGAGCCGCTCGGCGAACTGCACGTTGAAACGCCAGAAATCGATCAGCTCGCAGGCGCTGTCGATTTCGGCCTGGAACGCCGTCTTCGACTGGCCCGCCATCGTGGCGGCGTTGACCGTCGCCCGCCAGGGACCGGCGAGGAGGTCCGCCGCCTTGAGGAAGATCGCGGCCCGGTCCTCGAACCGGGTCCCCGACCAGGCCCGCCACGCCTCCCGGGAGGCCTCGATCGCCTTCTGGATCGTAGCAGCGTCCGCCTGGTGGGCCCGGGCCAGCACTCGCCGGTGGTCGTGCGGACTCACGACGTCGACCAGCTGCCCCGTCCGGATCTCCTGCCCGCCCACGATCACCGGGATCTCGATCGTCTCCCCGGTGGTGCGCGCCAGCGCCGCCTTGAGGGTGGCCCGCTCCGGCGAGCCCGGCGCGTAGCCGAGCACGGGCTCATTGATCGGTCGGGGAGGGACGATGCTGCTGCTCATGGCGGGTCCGCGAGTATGAAGGAGCGGGGAGATTAGCGGACCCGCTCGCGGGATGGCAAGGATTCCTGTCGCGACGATACCGGTTCAGAACCTGACCTGGAGCTGCGTCTGCAACTGCCCCTTCCGGGTTCCGGGATCACCCACCTTGCGGCTCACGTAGAAGGCCGAGAGCCGGACCGTCGGGATCACCGGGAAGCCGTTGAGGCCGATCGACCAGGCGCGGTTCCTGAACTGCGGCCCGATCGCCTCGCGCCGGAAGTCCTCGTACTTCGCCACCACCTGCACCGCCGGTACCGGCTTGAAGCCGGCGAGGGCGTACCACCCCCAGTCGTCCTTCCCGCCGAGCGAGTCGCGCGCGCCGGCGACATACTCGCCCTTCGCCACGAGGCGGGTGTCCTGGTAGGTCGCGTCGACGCCGTAGCGGGTGCTGTCCCCGAACCAGCGGGCGGCGTTGAGGCCGATCGTGACCTGCGGAATCGGCTTGACGCCTAGCCGTGCCACGCCGAGCACCGTCGAGTCGCGATTCGCCGTGACATTGACCCCTTCACCGTTGAACACACCGGCGCTCAGGAGGACGTACTTCCCCGCCTGGTAATCGCCCATGATGCCGATGTCCCGCTTCGGGGCCAGCGAGTCCACCACCGTGGAGCGGTCGAGCGACTCGACGTCGGCGATGGAGGTGATGTACTCGATCGTGAACGGTGTCTTGAACTGGCCCACCTGCACGCCGATCGCCTGGTGCGAGTAGCGGATGTAGGCGTCTGTCAGAGAGACCGAGGCGTTCCGCCCCGTATTCCCCGTCCGGAACTCGCCCTGGACCTTGTAGGAGAAGCCGGTGGCGATCGTCCCCGTGGCCTGGAGCCGGGCGCGGTTGATCGTCGCCGTCATCCCCACCTTGTCCTGGTAGGTGACTCGGGTCTGGAGGTAGCCGCCGAGCCTGGCGGGCGTCGACGGGGCCGGCGTGGCGGCCTGCTGTCCTGCGAGCGGCACCGCCGTCGGAACCAGCAGCGCGATCAAGACGGAACGCGCAATGCGAAACATGGAACGCGACATCCTCCTGCAACCGAACATCAGGACCCCCCCTGTGAGTGAACGGTGACACTCGTGGCCTTGAACGCGGCGTGCACCGTGCGGCCCGGCTCGAGCCCCATCTGGGCCGCGGCCTGGGCCGTGATTTCCGCGACGAACACCGGAGCCGGCCCCAGCACCACCCGGACCCGCTCCCCGTAGGGCGGCTCCGGCAGCAGCTCGGCAACCGTCCCCGTGAACACATTCCTGGCGCTCCCCCCGGGCGGCTCCAGCGAGAGCGTGACCTGCTCGGGACTCACCACCACGAAGAGCCCGTCGTCCCGGAGACTCGAGACGGCATGCACGACACCCCGTGGGGTCTCGACCGCCAGCTCCTCCCCGGGGCCCCGCTCCACCACCCGGCCGGCCAGCAGGTTGAGCCCGAGCAGCGTCGCGACGTAGCGCGACCGCGGCTCCTTGAGGAGCGAGAGCCGGTCCCCCGCCTGGACCACCCGGCCCCGCTCCATCACCGCGATCCGGTCGCCGAAGAGGAGCGCCTCCATCGGGGCGTGAGTCACGAACACGGTGACACAGGACAACCCCGTCAGCACCCGCTTGAGTTCCGTGCGGACCGCGTGACGGGTCTCCACGTCCAGCGCCGAGAGCGGCTCGTCGAGCAGCAGCAGCTCCGGCTCGAGCGCCAGCGCCCGGGCCAGGGCCACCCGCTGCTGCTGCCCCCCCGAGAGCCGGGCTGGCCGGCGCCCAGCCAGCTCGGCCAACCCGAAGCGCTCGAGCATCGCCCCGGTACGGGTCCGGACCTCCCCCCGTCCGAGCCCGGCCGCCCGGAGGCCGAAGGCGATGTTATCGGCAGCCGTGAGGTGCGGGAAAAGGGCATAGTCCTGCGGCACGTAGCCGACCGCCCGCCGGAAGGGCGGGACCCATACCCCCTCCGGCGTGTGGCACCAGAGCTCCCCGTTCAACTCGAGCCGCCCCTGGTCGGGCCGGAGGAGCCCCGCGAGGTAGCGGAGCAGCGAGGTCTTCCCCGATCCGCTCTCCCCGACGACGACGAGCGTGCTGCGCTCCGCCGCGGCCAGGTCGCAGTCGAGGGTGAACTCACCGAGTCGGTGTCGGAGCGAAGCGCGGAGCACGGGGAGGGGCGAAGAGTCCGAGGCCGGCCTGCCGCATGCCGGCCAGCAGCACCGCGGCCATCACGATCAGGATGAGCGACAGCGTGGCCGCGGCGTCGAGATTTTCCTGCAGGAGGAGGTAGACGTCGAGCGGCACGGTGCGGGTGGTGCCCGCCAGGTTGCCGGCGAAGGTGATCGTCGCCCCGAACTCCCCGAGGGCGCGGGCCCAGCACATGCCGAGCCCCGCCACCACGCTCGGCAGGGCGAGCGGCAGCCGCACCGTGAGGAAGGCGTAGACCTCGCCCGCCCGGAGCGTCTGGGCGGCATCGAGATAGCGTGGCTCCACCGCCGCGAAGCCCGCCCGCGCCGCCCCCACCAGGAACGGCACCGACATGAACACCTGGGCGACCACCACGCCCGCGGTCGTGAAGGGGAGCGTGATCCCGAACGCGGAGAGCGTTCCGCCGAGGAGGCCAGCACGCCCGAAGGCCATGAGGAGCGCGAACCCCGCCACCGTCGGCGGGATCACCATCGGCAGGTCCATCAGGACTTCGAGTACCCGCTTGCCCGGAAACTCGCGCGTGGCGAGCAGGGCCGCCATCGGGAGCCCGAGCACCAGCGAGATCACGGTCGCGGCGAGACTCGTGACCAGGCTGAGCCCGAGCGCCTGGCGCACGCCCGGCGCCCCCAGCTGCGCCAGCAACGCGCCCGGCGTCACCCGGAAGACGATGCCCGCGAGTGGCAGGGCGAGCAGCGCGCCGAGGAGCGCCGCGAACAGAAGCCCCACGGCCCGGCCGGCGCTCTCGATCAGCGGCGTGCCCCGCATCGGCAGGGGACTCATGAGGCGGGTGCCGGCGGCAGGAACCCCCGGCGCGCGAGGATGCCCTGGCCCTCGGCGGTGAGCACGAATGCCACGAAGTCGCGGGCAAGGGCGTTGCCGCCCTTCACCGGGGCGATGGGGTACGCGGCGATCGGGTTGTAGGGGTCGGGAATTTCGAGCAGCCGAAGCTGCGGGCGCACCGCGTCGGTCACGTCGGTTCGGTAGACAATGCCGGCGTCGGCCTCGCGGAGCTGCACCTTGGCCGCGACCGCGCGGACATTTTCCTCTTCCGAGACCAGGTTCGCGAGCACCAGCCGGTCGTAGTTCCTCGGAAAGCCGGGTACCGCGGCCAAGCGGGTGAGTGCCTCCCGGCTGTACGCCCCGACCGGGACCTGGCGCCCGGCGAGGACCAGCTTGAGCCCCGACCGCGCGAGGTCCTCGAGCTTCTCGATGCCGCCCGGATTGGTGCGGGGCGTGATGAGGACGAGCCGGTTTCGCGCGAAGATCGCCGGAGTGCCATCGAGGAGGTTCTTGTCGCCGGCGTACCGCATCCAGCGCTCGTCGGCGGAGGCGAAGACGTCGGCGCGGGCCCCCTGCTGGATCTGGGTGGCGAGCACCTGGCTGCCGGCGAAATTGAAGCTGACGGTGACACCGGGATGCTGCTGCTCGAACACCTTGCCGAGGGTGGTGAACGCTTCGGTGAGGGAGGCGGCGGCGAAGACGGTGACCGTCTGCTGGGCCCGGAGCGCGGGGGCGAGGGCGAGGAGGAAGGCGGCGAGGAGGCCGGGGAGCCGGCGTGCGCGGCTGCGGTGTGGCATCTTAGTGTGACCCTATATGACTATTCTCGGGCTACTAAGATACCTTATATACCCATATGAGGAAGTCCACTACTTTCCGATCATCACCTCCGTCGATTTGATGATCGCCAGTACCTCCTGCCCCACCCTGACCTTCAGGCGTTCCAGTGACGAACGGGTGATGATCGACACCAGCTCCTGCCCCCCGATGTCGAGCCGCACCTCCGCCATGATCCCGTCCACCGCGACCGAGACCACCTTGCCCCGCAACTGATTCCGGGCGCTGAGCTCCACCGCCGCCGACCCCGGGGGACTCACCGTCGACACTCCCACCATCGACTCGAGGCGGGATCGGGAGAAGAGCCACTTCCGGCCCACCCGCCTGGCGGGCAGCCGTCCCTCGCGGGCCAGCGCCTGCACCCGCTTCACATTCAGTTTGAGGAGCGCCGCCGCCTCGCCGGCGCTCAGAGTCTCTCCTGAAGCCACCGATCCCCCTGCTGCTGAGTTGTAGGACGCGCTGGCAAGATGACCGGCGGGAGTTTCAGGCGGAAGGACTCGACAGGTGGGGCTTGATGGAATCGACCAGCCGCGCCAGGTCGACCGGCTTGTGCAGGAACCCGCGGGCGCCCAGCGCCGCCGCCCGGGCCGGGAGGTCGGAGGT
>DASZPT010000078.1:0-2384 GCA_035549935.1 Gemmatimonadales bacterium | reverse complement strand
CGCGCCTCGATCCGCAGCTTATGCGGGGTCGTTAGACAGCACCACTTCTCTGCAGACTTACATGCGCCACCTTGCAACATCGCTGGCTCTTGCACTCGCGACCATCCCCAGCCTTGCGGCCCAAACGTGCCCGCCCCCAGCCAGCATCTCCAGCGCCATCCGCATGTCCGACTACGTCTTCGTTGGCCGAGTGCTGGAGGTGACCAAGGACTCCATATACATGAGCTTTGGCGCGCCCAGACCCTGGTATTCCCCAGCGCGCAAAGTGACCTTCAAGGTGGTTCGCCAGTGGCTCGGACGGATCAAGGACACGATCCAACTGCGAACAGATCCGATGGACTCCGCGTACACAGCCAAGGTAGGTCGTTTCCCGCTGTTGCTTACGCCCAATACTGAATACTTGGTCTTCGCCAGCGGCAGCAGCACACTAGTGTCGGGAAACGACACGATCCACTACAGGGATTTGGTCGACGAGCAATGGACCAACGATTGTATGGGTACTCGGCTCACCACAGTGGCGCGCCCTTGGTTGCGCCTCCTTAATCGCGATCCGATCGAGATATTGGAAGTAGACAGCCTCGTTCGGGATTAGTGCCGGTGAACGTGCTGTCTAACTACCGCATGAAGCTGACACGCCTGCGGCCGTCGGTTTTCTAGATTCACAGACTACCGGCCATCGACCCGCTCGCTTGCGCGAGCGCGCCTCGGCCTGCAGCTTATGCGGGGTCGTTAGCCTGCCTGAGTTGCCCTCGCCTTTCTCTGGAGCCTCCGTGATCCGCTACACTCGCTTCGGTGCACCGCATGCCACCTAAGAAGCCCCGGAGCACAACCCCAAAGGCCGAGAAGCCTACAAGGCCCCGGAAAACCAAGGTCAGGCTCCTCGCGGGCGGCAATCCCCAGATGGCCAAAGCCGAGGGAGACGCCCCGGTTCAGGCATACATCGCCGCCCTGCCAGGCTGGAAGCAAGGCGCAGGGCGCCAACTCGACCAGATCATTGCCCGCGCCGTCCCGGGGGTTCGCAAGGCCATCAAGTGGAATAGTCCCTTCTATGGACTTCCCGGGCAGGGGTGGTTCCTCAGCTTCCACGCGTTCACCAAGTACCTCAAGGTCGCGTTCTTCCGCGGGACCGCTCTCCGGCCGGTTCCGCCGGGCAGGTCAAAGAGCAAGGACACTCGCTACCTCGATCTCTATGAAGGCGACCCGGTCGATGATCCTGCCTTGGCCGCCTGGATCCGGCAGGCGGCCGCCCTGCCCGGCTGGCTCCAGTAGACGTTCTGTCGCTGGCGCTCCGCCACGGCTACTCTCATCCCGACCAGCCACCCTACGGCAGGCTAACCACCGCATGAAGCTGACGTCCTCGGCCATCGGTTGGCGGCCGTCCAAAGTCGGCCCGCCGTCGGCCCGCTCGCTTGCGCGAGCGCGCCTCGGGGCGCAGCTTATGCGGGGTCGTTAGGCGCCACATCCTCGCACAGGGCCTCCATGCTGCTGCCCCTCCTGCTCTCACTGATGGCAGCCCATCTGCAGACCAGCCCCGCCCCCGATACCACTCCCGTGGTCATCGCCTGGACCAGGCTGAGCGCCTCTACCGTACGGCTCCGGGCCTCCGGCTCGATGCGGGTCGACTCAGCCACCCCGACGATCGCCACCCACGAACACGTCCTCACCCTGACCGCCAGCGACTGTCCCCCGGCTCGCACCACCGCTTGCCCCGTTCAAGTCGGCGTGGTCGCGGCCCGATATGGCATCGGCCCGGATTCCGCCACCGCGATCGCCAGCATGCACGACCTCGGTGCCGGCAGTACAACCCGGGTCCTCCTCGCCCCGAACGGCGCGTGGGAGATGGCGTCCGATTCCGGCGCCACCTTCGCTTCCGGATTCGTCGTGGAGCAGCTCTCCGATTGGATGCCGCTCTCCTCGCCGGCAAGGCCCGTGCGGGTCGGGGACTCATGGCCGGTTCATCTCTTCAGCCGACGGACCACCCGGCGCATCGGCCTGCTCCAAGAGGAGTTTTCCGGCCGGGCGACCCTCGATTCGGTGGGTGGCGCCAACCGGCGGTACGCCTGGATCTCAGTGGTCGGCATTGACTCCGGCCTGGCGGGCGCAAGCGTGGGGCGGAACACGGTCCACAGCACCATCCGCTGGGATCTGGAGGAGGGGGCGCCAGATAGCGCGGCCACGGTCGCGGAAGGGCCCTATGATGCCGCGCCAAACGAGTTCTCCCCCGTCCGTCGACGCTTCTACCTTCGGTCCCGAAGCAGCCTGCAGCGTGTCCGGGAGCCGCCCGAGAACGCTGCCCCGTAGTGGCGCGATATGTGGCGCCTAACCACCGCATGAAGCTGACGTCCTCGGCCGTCGGTTTGTGGCCGCCCACAGGCGGCCCACCG
>DASZPT010000077.1:0-2005 GCA_035549935.1 Gemmatimonadales bacterium | reverse complement strand
TGAGCCCCTGCTACGCCACCTAACCAGCGCATGAAGCTGCCAGGGGCGCGGCCGTCGCTTTGCGACGGCACCGGCACTACCGGGCGGCCAGCAGCACACCCTTGCCGCGCGCGCCGCACCCCTGCAGCTTATGCGCGGTCGTTAGGTGGCATCGCGGATGTGTTGCAGGGCCGCTCTGAGGCGTCCTACCTATACCTCCCGCCCTTCGGTACCCATGGCTACGCGTGTCTCCCTGTGCACCGCCCTGGTGCTTCTCAGTGCTGCCTGCTCACCCCCTCCCGGGCCGGATTCTGAGGTCCTCATAGCGTCCGGCACGGGCGTAATCGAAGTTCCCCCGACCGTCGCCAGAGCCTCAGTCTCCGTCGAGACTCACGCTTCCACGCCGCCGCTGGCGTCCGACCGAAATAGTACGGAGGCGGCAAGGGTTCTTGGCGCACTTCGGGCTCGGGCAGACCTCGACTCCGTTCGCGTTACGGATGTCGGCGCTTCCCCCAATCAGAATGACGCGGGCCGTCTCATCGACTACCAGGCGACGACAACGATCGGCTTCCTGGTCCGCAACCTCGATAGCGTCGGCGCGGCCCTGCACACCGCGGTATTGGGTGGGGCTACGGGCATTGACCGTGTCACCTTCGAGTCGGATAGCTCCAAGGCCGGTCGACGAAAGGCTCTGGCACTGGCCTTTCGGCAGGCGAAGGAGGACGCCACGACGCTCGCCGAGTCCTCCAACCAGCGTCTCGGACCGCTGGTGTCGGTGACAAGTGGACAGCCTTGGAGTACCTCGATGGCGTTTGAGGAGGCCTCGATTATCACGGGAGGCTCACAGGCGGAGTTCGGCTATGCCCAGTCTGGAGTCATTCGCATCGGCCCTACGCCGCAAGCCATTAGGATCAGCGCTACCGTCACCGGTCGGTGGCGCGCGCTTCCGTAACCGCTGCCACCTAACTACCGCATGAAGCTGACGTCCTCGGCCATCGGTTTGCCCCCGGCCGGCAACAGCCGGCCGGTGCCTCGTCGGCTTGCGCCGACGAGCCTCGGGGCGCAGCTTATGCGGGGTCGTTAGACGGCTGTCTCACACCCCACCCCCGTGCATACCATCCCGTACGGCGAGGCCCCGGACCAAGCCGGTGACCTTCACCTTCCGACACAGCCCGCGGCTCCGCTCCTCTGTCTATTCCATGGCGGCTTCTGGCGCATGCCGTACGGCCGCGATCAGCTCCACCCAGTAGCCACAGCCCTGGCCTCAGCCGGGTTCGCTGTCTGGAACCTCGGGTACCGGCGCGTGGGCGCCGGCGGGGCGCCGTGGCCCGCGACGTTCGATGATGTCCGTTCCGCCCTGAGGTTCATTCCCCAGCTCTCCACCTCCCCCTACCAAGTGGACCTCCAGCGGGTCGTGCTGGTCGGCCATTCAGCAGGCGGGCATCTCGCGTTCTGGGGCGCGGCGGAGGCGGTGCGCCTTCGGCTTCCCTTCCGACTCGCGGGGGTCGTCGGGCTGGCCCCGCTCCTCGACCTCGTCGCCGCCGCCCGGACTCGGCTCGGCGACGGCGCGGCGGAGGCACTGCTCGGCGGGCCCCCCGACCTCCTGCCGGATCGGTACCGGCTGGCGTCCCCGCAGGCCCGCCTGCCCCTCGGCGTCCGCCAGATCATCCTCCATGGCGAGCACGATGAGGCCGTCCCCGCCCGCCATAGTCGCGCCTACACCCAGCGGGCTGCCGCCCTAGGGGATGACATCACCTACGTTGAGATTCGCGGCGCCGACCACATGACCTTTCTCGATCCCACCTCCTACAGCTATGGCCTTCTGCTATCTCACCTCAGCCGTCTAACCACCGCATGAAGCTGACGTCCTCGGCCGTCGGTTTGCGCGGGTCCCTGCACCTGCGCTCGTCGGCCCGTTCGCTTGCGCGAACGAGCCTCGGGGCGCAGCTTATGCGGGGTCGTTAGACGGCGCCTGCCGTCGACGCTCCCCCGACCCACGGGCGACTCCCATGCCAATCGGACTGTT
>DASZPT010000076.1:0-11674 GCA_035549935.1 Gemmatimonadales bacterium | reverse complement strand
CTCGGCGGGAGGCGGGCGGCGGCGGGAGCGCAGGGTGGGCACGCCCGCCTCCGCCAGCCTCCGGCCCTGGAGCACGACGACTCCCGGCGCTCTCGGAAACCGGCTACTTTCCGACTCGCCAGCCCGCCCCCCGAACGCAACCCGGACTTCATGGCATTTTCGCGCGTGCGCATCCCCTACCTTCCCCCCCGGATCGAAGGTCTCGCGACGCTCGCCACCAATCTCTGGTGGAGCTGGAACCTGGACGCCCGGCTGGTCTTCCGCCGCATCGACCAGCCCCTCTGGCACCTGACCAAGCACAACCCGCTGGAGCTGCTCCGCCGGGTGGATCCCGCGCGCCTCGCCGCCTGCGCCTCGGATCCCGGCTTTCTCTCCCTCTACGACCGCGTCATGGACGCCTTCCACCGCGCGGTCAGCACCAGGAACACCTGGTTCCAGGACCGTTTCGCCGACCTGACCCGGCCGGTGGCCTACTTCTGCGCCGAGTTCGGGCTCCACAACTCGGTGCCGATCTACAGCGGCGGTCTCGGCATTCTCGCCGGCGATCACCTGAAGGGTGCGTCGGATCTCGGCGTACCGCTGGTGGGGGTGGGCCTCTTCTACACGAAGGGGTACTTCGACCAGCGCCTCCGGATCGACGGGTGGCAGGAGGACAGTGACGTCCGGTTCGACATCGAGACCACGCCGCTCGAGCGGGTCCCGGCGCCCAACGGGGACCCCTGGCTCGCCGTGGTGCGGACCTTCGGGCGGCCGGTGCATGTCGCCGCCTGGCGGATGCGGGTGGGCCGGGTCCCCGTCTACCTCCTCGACACCAACCTCGAGCAGAACGATCCCGCCGATCGCGACCTTTCCGCCAAGCTCTACGCCGGCGGCCCCGACATGCGGCTCCGGCAGGAGTGGATCCTCGGCGTGGGCGGGGTGCGGGTGCTGCGCGCGGCGGGGATCGATCCCGCGGCCTGGCATGCGAACGAGGGACACGCGGCGTTCATGCTGGTGGAGCGGCTCCGTGAGCTGGTGCGGGCCGGCACGAGCTTCGACGACGCGGTCGACGAGGTCCGCACCCGGAGCATCTTCACCACCCACACCCCGGTGCCCGCGGGACACGACCGCTTCAGCCGGGAGCAGGTCCTCGCCTGCGCCGAACCGGTGTGGGAGGAACTGGGGATCTCGCCGGAGGCGTTCCTCGCCATCGGCGCGGAGCCGCGGGACGATCTCTTCCACATGACGACCACCGCGCTCCGGCTCTCCTCCCGGGTGAACGGGGTCGCGCGGAAGCACGGCGAGGTCTCCCGCGAGTTGTGGCACCAGCTCTGGCCCCAGCTCCCGGTGGAGCAGGTCCCGATCGGCCACGTCACCAACGGGGTGCACCTCGCCACCTGGATGTCGAGCCGCGTCTACCGTCTCCTCGACCGCCACCTCGGCGAGGGGTGGATCGAGCGGATGGACCAGCCCGGCGTCTGGGACGCGGTCCTCACGCTGGATGATGCCGAGCTCTGGAAGGCGCACAACGAGTCGAAGCGCGGCCTCCTCACCTACGTGCGCGAGGAGGCGCGACGGCGCTGGGCGGAGCGGTGGAAGGAGGCGGCCCACGTGGTGGGCGCGGGGACGCTCATCAGCCCCGACGCCCTGGTGATCGGCTTCGCCCGGCGATTCGCCACCTACAAGCGGGCGGCGCTCCTCTTCAGCGACTTCGACCGGCTCCACGACCTGCTGGTCAATCCCTGGCGGCCGGTGCAGATCATCTTCGCGGGCAAGGCGCACCCCGAGGATGGCCCCGGGAAGGAGGTCCTGCAGCAGGTGTATGCCTTCACCCGTGACCCCCGGCTCCAGGGGAGGGTAGCATTCATCGAGGACTACGAGATGAACCTCGCCCACCGGCTGGTGGAGGGTGTGGATCTCTGGCTCAACCTCCCCCGGGTTCCGCTCGAGGCCTGCGGCACCAGCGGGATGAAGGCGGCGCTCAATGCCGTGCCCCAGCTCTCCACCCTGGACGGCTGGTGGGCGGAGGGATACATGGGACAGAATGGATGGGCGATCCCGCTGGCCCAGCCCGGCGAGGACCCCGACCGGACCGATGTCGACCACCTGTTCAACCTGCTGGAACAGGACGTGGTGCCGATGTACTACAAGCGCGACGCGCGCGGCCTCCCGGTGGAGTGGCTGCAGCGGATGAAGTACGCCCTCCGTATTTCCGGCGAGCGGTTCACCGCCCGGCGCATGGTGCAGGAGTACGCCACCAACTACTACGCGCCGGCGAGCCGGGGCGAGGTGCAGCCGAGTGTCCGCCCGTCCTGAGGTCCGGATCTCGGGCGAGTTTCCCATGCCGGAGGCGGGTGCCGACGGTGAGGGGTTCCGCGTCGTCCACCTCGCCGCCGAGTACGGCTGGCTCGCGCGGACCGGCGGCCTGGCGGAGGCGGTCGCCGGGATCGCCTCGACCCAGGCGGCGCAGGGCATCCCGTCCGCGGTGATCATCCCGCTCCACCGCTCGGTGCGCAGCGGCGCTCCCGCGCTCGAGCGGGTGGCGGGGCCGTTCCAGGTCCAGGTGGGCCCGCGCACCGAGGAGGCGCGACTCTTCCGGATCCCGACCGAGCCGGGGAAACCCCGGATCTACTGCCTCGAACACTCGTACTTCGACCGCGCCGGGCTCTACGGCGAGTCGGGGATGGACTACCCCGACAACCTGCAGCGCTGGGCGTTCTTCTGCCGGGCGGCGCTCGAGGTGCTGCCGCGGGTGACCCGCTCGCCCTGCGTGCTCCACTGCCATGACTGGCACACCGCGCTCGCGCCGGTCTACCTCCGCACCTTCCACCGGGGCCAGCCCTTCGCCGACGGAATCCGCACCGTGCTGACGGTGCACAACGCCGGCTTCCAGGGGCACTACGCGCCCGACGGGATGACGGAGATCGGGCTTCCGTGGGAGCTGTTCACCTGGCAGTACCTCGAGTGGCACGACAAGCTCAACCTGCTCAAGGGCGGGCTCAAGTTCGCCGACGCGGTCACCACCGTGAGCCCGACCCACGCGCACGAGCTCCGGACCCCGGTGGGCGGCTTCGGGCTCCACGACGTCTTCCTCTGGCTGGGCGACCGCTTCACGGGGATCGTGAACGGGATCGACATGGAGGAGTGGAATCCCGCGAGCGACCAGCACATCACCGCGAACTACTCGATTACCGACCTCTCCGGCAAGGCGCGCTGCAAGGCGGCGCTGCAGCGGAGCTTCGGGCTCCCGCAGCGGCGCCGGATCCCGCTCTTCGCCATGACGGCGCGGATGACGCACCAGAAGGGGCTCGACCTCATCACCGGCGAGTACACCCTCTTCATGCTCGAGGCGCAGTTCATCTTCCTCGGCACCGGCGAGGCGAAGTACGAGGCGATGCTCAAGATGTACGAGTCGCGCTGGCCCGACCGGATCAGCGTGCACCTCGGCTTCTCGGAGCGGCTCGAGCACCGGCTGATGGCCGGCGCGGACATCTACCTGATGCCCTCGCTCTACGAGCCCTGCGGCCTGGCCCAGCTCCGGGCCGAGCGCTACGGGGCCATCCCGGTCGCGCGCCGGGTCGGCGGCCTCGCCGACACCATCGAGGACGGGCACACCGGGTTCCTCTTCGACGAGTACAGCTCCGAGGACCTCCTCCGGGTCTCGCGCCACGTGATGGACCGCTATCACGATACGCCGAGCTGGGAGGGCATGATGCGCAACGCCATGGCGAAGGATTTCAGCTGGGCCCGCTCGGCCGAGAAGTACCATGCGGTCTATCGCCGCATTCTCTCCACCGCGGCGGTCGTGTGAGCCGGCCGATGGACTTCGTGCTGGCGCTGCACAGCCACCTGCCGTACGTGCTCAATCACGGCCGGTGGCCCCACGGCAGCGACTGGATCTGCGAAGCCGCGATCGACACCTATCTCCCGCTCCTCGGCCTGCTCGAGCGGCTGGAGCACGAGCGGGTGGCCGCGCCGCTCACGATCGGCATCACCCCGATCCTGGCCAACCAGCTCGCGAGCCCGGTCTACCGGGACGAGCAGGAAGCGTACTTCGCGCAGCGGCTGACGACCTGCGCTGAGGCCGCCGAGTCCCTCGCCGGCACGGGCGACGCCCATCTGCTCCCCCTGGCCCGCTTCTGGGAGCAGCACCTCCTCGAGCTGCAGCGCCAGTTCCGCCGGTACCAGGGGAACCTCGCCGAGGCGTTCCGCCGTCACGAGGAGGCGGGGCGGATCGAGCTGATCTCCTGCGCCGCGACCCACGGCTTCCTTCCGCTGCTCTCCCGTGACGAGAGCATCCGGCTCCAGCTCCGCCTCGGGCGGACCGAGCACCGCCGGATCTTCGGCCGCGATCCCGCGGGCCTCTGGCTCCCGGAGTGCGCCTACCGTCCGCGCGGGGTATGGCAGCCGATGCCGGGCGCGCCCCGGATCGCGGACCGCGCGGGGATCGAGGAGTTCGTCGCGGCGGCGGGCTACAAGTTCTTCTTCGTCGACAGCCATCTCGCGGCGGCGGGCCACGCCTTCCGCCTCTATGGCGCCGAGGGGGGCCCCACCGCCTCGGGCGAGGTGGTGAACTCCCCCTACCGCGCCTACCGCGTCGCCGGCAGCCGCGGGCCCACGCCGGTCAACGCCTTCGTGCGCGATCCGGTCTCCTCCCGGCAGGTCTGGAGCCGCCAGGAGGGCTACCCGGGCGACGAGTGGTACCTCGAGTTCCACAAGATCCGCTGGCCCGGCGGCCTCAAGTACTGGCGGGTGAGCGCCCCCGGCTCCGACCTCGGCGCCAAGCAGCCCTACGAGCCGGTCCGCGCCTTCGAGCGGGCCAGCGAGCACGCGCGGCACTTCGTCTCGTTGCTCGAGCGGATCGCGAAGGGCGTCCCGGACGCGGCCGCTCCCGCCTCTCGGGTGATCGCGGTGCCGTTCGACACCGAGCTCTTCGGCCACTGGTGGCACGAGGGGGTCGACTTCCTGGGGCAGGTGTACCGGGAGCTGGGCCGCCAGCAGACCGTGCGGCCGGTGACCGGGAGCGAGCACCTGGGCGAGGCGCCGGCGGACCGTGCGGTCCACCTGACGACGGGGTCGTGGGGCGCCAACGGCGACTTCAGCATGTGGCTCAACCCCGGGACCGAGTGGACCTGGCCCCGGCTGTGGGCCATCGAGGCGACGTTCTGGGACGTGGCGCGGAACGCGCTGGCGACACCGGCGCACCACCTCATCCTGGCCCAGGCGGCGCGCGAGATGCTCCTCGCCATGTCGAGCGACTGGCAGTTCATCATCTCGACCGGCGCGGTGACCGACTACGCGGTGAAGCGCTTCACCGAACACTGCGCCGACGCCGAGTTCCTCATCTCCGCGCTGCAGCCGGATGCCACCCACCAGGCCGCGGCCCACACCCGCGCGGCCGAGCTGTGGGAGCGGGACCATGTCTTCCCCGATGTGCTCGCCTCGGTCACGGCGGTGTTGAATGCGCCGGTACCCGCCCTGACCTGACCGTCCGCCAAGCCGGCACGCCTTCCCCTCCCTGCCGATGCGCCTGGCCCCCGCCGTCTTCCTCGCCGGTTTCCTCCCCGGGGCGCTCGCCGCGCAGGCCCCGGCGGCCCGGACCGAGCAGCTCAAACAGGACGCGCTCCAGCTGATCGACCAGCGGGCCGACCTGGTCCAGCGCATCACCGACCAGCTCTTCAGCTACGGGGAACTCGGCTTCCAGGAGAGCGAGACCTCGCGCTACCTCACCGAGCTCCTCCGGCGCGAGGGATTCACGATCGAGACCGGTGTCGCCGGGATGCCGACCGCGTGGATCGCGCGGTGGGGGAGCGGGAAGCCGGTCATCGCCCTCGGCGCAGACCTCGACGGCATCCCCAAGTCCTCCCAGGTCCCGGGGGTCGCCTGCCGGATCCCGCTGATCGACGGGGCGCCGGGCCACGGCGAGGGGCACAACGCCGGCCAGGCAGTGACCATCTCGGCGGCGCTCGCGGTGAAACGGCTGATGCAGCGGGAACGGATCCCGGGGACGCTGGTGCTCTGGCCCGGGGTCGCGGAGGAACTGTTGAGCGGGAAGGCGTGGATGGTGCGCGCCGGGCTCTTCAAGGACGTGGACCTGGTGCTCTTCGCCCACGTGGGCGACGGCTTCGGCACCGCGTGGGGGAGCTACTACGGCTCGGGGCTGGTCTCGCTGGAGTACCGCTTCGAGGGCACCGCGGCGCACGCGGCCGGGCAGCCGGAACGGGGGCGGAGCGCCCTCGACGCGCTCGAGCTGATGGACATCGGCTGGAACTTCCGTCGCGAGCACCTCCCGCTCACCCAGCGTTCCCACTACGTGATCACCGACGGCGGCGACCAGCCCAACGTCGTGCCGGCCCGCGCGGCGGGGTGGTACTTCCTCCGGGAGCTCGACTATCCCGGCATCCTCCGCCTCTGGGCCGTGGCCGACTCCATCGCCGAGGGCGCGGCGCTGATGACCGGGACGCACTTCGCCGGGAGCCGGGTCCTCGGCTCGGCCTGGCCCCGGTATTTCAACCGGCCACTGGCGGAGGCGCTCGACCGGAACATCCAGCGGGTGGGCATGCCGGCCTGGAGCGTGGACGACCAGCGCTTCGCGAAGGCGGTGCAGCACCTGCTCACCCGGGACGAGGTGGGGCTCAGCATGGCGGCCGATTCGATCCAGCCGGGCCTCGAGCCGGGGCAGAACCCCGGCGGGCCCTCGGACGACATCGGCGACATCGCCTGGAACGTGCCCACCGCGATCATCAGCTTCCCCTCGAACATCCCCGGCGTGACCTATCACCACTGGTCGGCCGGGATGGCGATGGCGACGCCGATCGCGCACAAGGGCGCCCTGGCCGGCGCCAAGGCGACGGCGCTGACGGTGCTCGACGCCCTGCTCCGTCCCGGCCTGGTCGACAGCAGCTGGACCTGGTTCCGGCAGGTGCAGACCCGCACCACGCACTACCAGCCGCTGATCCGGCCCGAGGACAACCCGCCGACCGAGCTCAACCGCGACCTCATGGCACGCTACCGCGACCGGATGCGGGCCACGTACTACGACCCCACCCGCTACAAGAGCTACCTCGAGCAGCTCGGCGTACGCTATCCGGTGCTGCCCGACTCCGGCGGCCGCTGTCCCTACCAGCCCCCGGCGCCGTGACCGCCCGCTCGGTCGTCATCCACGGGCATTTCTACCAGCCGCCCCGCGAGAACCCCTGGCTCGACGAGGTCGAGGCGGAGCATTCCGCGCGTCCGGCGCACGACTGGAACGAGCGGATCGAGCAGGAGTGCTACCGCGCGGTGGCCGCGGCCCGCATCGCGGGGCGCGAGGGCCGGATCGCGCGGGTGGTGAACCTGTACGAATGGATCAGCTTCAACTTCGGCCCGACGCTGCTCGAGTGGATGGAGCACGCGGCGCCGGACACCTACCGCTCCATTCTCGAGGCCGATACCGCCAGCGCCGCGCGGCTGGGGCACGGGAACGCGATCGCAATGCCGTACCACCACGCGATCCTCCCCCTCTCGAGCCAGCGCGAGAAGGTCACCGAGGTCCGCTGGGGTATCGCCGACTTCCAGCGCCGCTTCGGCCGGATGCCGGAGGGCATGTGGCTGCCGGAGACGGCGGTGGACGAGGAGACCCTGGATGTGCTGGCGCGCCAGGGCATCCGGTTCACGGTCCTGGCGCCGCGCCAGGTGGAGACCCTGCCGCCGGGCGGGCGGCCCGGCCTGGTCGAGACCAGTGCGGGCCATTCGATCGCGGTGATGCTCTACGACGGCCCGATCTCGCACGATGTCGCCTTCGGCCCGCTGGTCCGGGACGGCGCGGCCTGGGCCGCGCGACTCCTCGCGACCGACAAGGAGGGTGCGGAGCCGGCGCTGGTCTCGGTGGCCACGGACGGGGAGACCTACGGGCACCATCACCGCTTCGGGGAGATGGCGCTGGCCGACGCGATCGAACGGCTCCGCGCCTCGCCGCTCGCGCGGGTGGAGAACTTCGCCTCCTTCCTCGCGCGGAATCCCGCCACCCATCCCGTGACGCTCGTCTCGCCGAGCTCCTGGAGCTGCGCCCACGGCGTGGAGCGCTGGCGGAGCGACTGCGGCTGCCGGATCTCGGAGGAGCACCCGAGCCAGGCCTGGCGGACACCGCTCCGCGAGGGACTCGCCCGGCTCGCGGCGGAGTGCCATGCGGTCTTTGCCGCCCAGGCGCCGGCGGTGCTCGCCCACCCCGAGGAGGCGCTGGCGGGCTACGGCGGCGTCATCGGGGCCGGGGCGGACGCGGTGCGCCGCTATGGCGAAGCGATGGCCCGGCCCGGGAGTGGCGCCGACGGGGTGACCCGGGCGCTCGAGCTGCTGGAGCTCGAACGGGGCGCCCTCCGGAGCCTCACCTCCTGCGCCTGGTTCTTCGACGATATCGGTGGCCTGGAGCCGCTGCAGGTGCTGCGATACGCCGCGTGGGCCATCGAGCTGACGGGAGAGGAGGCGCCCCGGATCGAGCAGGAGCTCATCGCCACGCTGGCGCTCGCGAAGAGCAATCTCCGGAGCGTGGGCAGCGGGCGCGAGGTGTACCTCACCGGGGCCCGGCCGGCGGTGCCGCCCCCGCTCCGCATCGCGGCCGGCCTGGCCGCGGCGCGGACCTATGCCCCGCACCTCGCCCCAAGCCCCGCCTGGACCCTGACCGGGCCGAATGAGGCGCTCGAGCTGGTGAACCGCCGTACCGGACGCACCTGGCGCATGGCCGTCACCCTCGACCGGGTCGACCTCGGGCTCCGCATCCTGGTGCTCCCCGCCGGCGCCCATGAGCCCATCGCCCTCGCCCTGGCCGACCTGCCGGAGCGCCAGCGGACCGCCATCGCGGCCACCTTCCGGACCGAGGCCCTGGCGCAGCTGCTGGACCGGGAGGAGCACGTCGCGCTCGCGAGCGGCGCGCCGCTCGACGGCATGCTCCGGGGCGTGCTCCGCCGGAAGGTGCTCGCCCTCCGGTCAGACCGCAGCGAGAGCCACCGGCGGTCGGTGGTGCAGGTGCTGCTGCTGCTCGAGGGATTGGGGCAGTCGGTGCCGTTCGAGGCGCAGACGCTCTTCTACCGGATCTGGCAGGGGGGAAACGTCGAGGACCCGGGGATGGGGGATCTGGCGCGGAGGATGGGGTTCGAAGTCTGAGGGCCGGTGGCCCGGGGGTGGGAGCCGGCGGCCGCTTCAGCCCCCGGCCCCTGGCCCGCAGCCCCTAGCCGCGAAAGCCCACCGCCTGCCTCACGAATTCCGAGAACAGATGCCGGGTGTGCGGGTCGGTCATCTCGAACACCTCGGGATGCCACTGCACACCGACCATGAAGTGATCCGACGCGGCCTCCACAGCTTCCACCAGGCCATCGGGCGCGACGGCCGAAGGCACCAGCGCCGGGGCCAGGTCCTTGATGCCCTGGTGGTGCATGCTGTTCACCTTGATCGTGCTCCGCTCCATCGCCCGCTGGAGGCGGGAACCGGGGGCCAGCGCCACCTCGTGCGCGAGGTGGTCGCGTTCGAAGCCAGCGGTGGGGAAGTAGTCGTGCTTGATCGCGTCGGGGACCTGGTCGGCGATATCCTGGTAGAGCGTCCCACCCAGCGACACGTTGATGACCTGGATCCCGCGGCAGAGGCCGAGCACCGGCTTCTTGTCTTCGATCGCCCAGCGGGTGAGCTGCAGCTCGACCCGGTCGCGCGCGGGATCCACGGCGCCAAGCTTGGGGTGGCGCGCTTCACCGAAGGTGGAGGGATCCATGTCGACCCCGCCCGGGATCAGGATGCCGTCGAGCCGCTCGTAGATCTCCCGCAGGGTCGCGAGGTCGTCATCGAGCAGCGGAATCATCCACGGCACCGCGCCCACGATGGTGGCCGCGAGGAAGTAGCGCTGGTTCATCACCCAGGATTCGGGGAGACCGGCGGGAATCCCGTCGATGCTGTGGAGGGTCTGGGTGGTGATGCCGATGACGGGGCGGTAGCTCATGCGTTCGCCGTTGTGAAGATTCGTTGCCCGTTCCGTGTTCCGCGTTCCGCGGTTCCCCGCGGACGGCCCGGCAGCAGAGCAATTGCCATGCTACCAAACTAGTGCCGTGCCCGGCTGGCTGGCAGTAGCTAACGCCTTGAGGGACAACGGAGTTCCCGGCGCCATAGGCCGGCTGCGGGGTGGGTGCTGTAGCACGAACGCGGAACCCGGAACGAGGAACCCGGAACGGCGATCCGGCCCGGAACCCGGAACTTCGTTCAGAGCACCCCCTCCGCCGTCTCTCGGGCCAGCTGGTCTACGACCGCCTTGAGGTCCCCCGTCTGCCTGTAGGTGGCGAGCTGGCGGTCGGCGCTGGTCCCCTCCCGCAGGATCCGGAAGGCGTACTCGACCTCTTTCCGGGTCCCCAGTTCGTCGAGCACGTCATCGAGGAACCAGGTGATCATCTCCTCGATCAGCGCCCGGGCCGGCATCTCGGTGGACTTCCCGAAGTCGATGAGGTTCCCGTCGAGGCCGTAGCGGCAGGCGCGCCACTTGTTCTCCTCGATGAAGGCGACGGGATACTGCCGGAAGGAGAGGTTGTCGCGCCGGAGCTTCCAGAGCTTGGCGACGATCGCCTGGAAGATCGCGGCGATGCAGACCGCCTCGTCCACCCGGGTGCAGACATCGCAGATACGGAACTCGAGGGTGGGATAACTCCAGCTGGGCCGGACGTCCCACCAGATCTTCGAGGCGTTCGGGATGCTGCGGGTCTCGACAAGGGTGTTCACCACGTCCTCGAACTCGCCCCTGGAGCCGAGGCTCCGCGGAATCCCGGTCCGGGGGAAGCTCCGGAAGACGATGCTCCGGTAGCTCTTGAGCCCGGTGGTGCGCCCCATCCAGAAGGGGGAGCTGGTGGAGAGCGCCAGGACGTGGGGCATCAGGTAGCGCGACACGTTCATCGCGTCGATCAGGAACTCCCGGTCCTCGATCCCGATGTGCACGTGGGTCCCGAAGATGAGCAGCGCCTGCGCCAGGTCCTGCAGGTCCTCCTTCACCCCCATGTAGCGCTCGAGCGGGGTGATCTCCTGCTCCATCCACGACGAGAAGGGGTGGCTCCCGGCGGCGAGCACGACCAATCCCTGCCGGGCGGCGAGGTCCATGACCAGGCGGCGCAGCCGCACCAGCTCGGCGCGCACCTCGGCGGGATGGTGACACACCTTGGTGCCGACCTCGACCATCGACTGGTGCAGCTCGGGCTTGATCTCCCCGAGCATCATCGAATCCTCTTTCAGGATCTCGGTGATGTAGCTGCGCAGCTCCCGGGTGACGGGATCGACGATCTGGTACTCCTCCTCGACACCGAGGGTCAGCGACGGCGGCTTCATTGGGCCTCGACAGGATGTTCCGGGTTCCGAGTTCCGAGGGATTTCAGGGTGAGCGCCGCGTTCGAGCCGACCACCGTCACTGCGACACGGAACTCGGAACCCGGAACTCGGAACTGTTCACGGTCTCTCCTCGACCACAAAACACGGTACGGTGCTCCCCCCGCCGGCGGTCACGTTGAGCAGCGCGGCGGTGGAGAGCCGGGTCAGGCACCCCTCGAGCCCGTCACCGTTGAGCATGAAGGGCGCGGTATCGAGCATGCGGTCGACGACGTGGAGCCGGCCGGCCGCCCAGCTGGGGTACGGCTCCGCGGGGATCGTCACCCGCTGCTGGACGATATACGGCTCGGCCAGGGCCCGGGCCAGCGCCGCC
>DASZPT010000075.1:0-7310 GCA_035549935.1 Gemmatimonadales bacterium | reverse complement strand
TTCGAGGCCGGCATGGCCGTCCGTCGCCGTGGCCACGGTATGGCCCCAGGCCTCGAGGGTGGAACGGATGTAGTGGAGGATGTGGGGCTCGTCGTCGAGCACCAGCACCGTCAGCGGGCGGGTGATCGGCGGCGGGGGCGGCACGTTCGCCGCCGAGGGGGGCCGCACCCGGCCCGGCAGCTCGACGGTGAAGCTGCACCCCGCGCCGGGGCGGGTGACGAGCGTGATGCGGCCGCTGTGCTCCTTCACGATGCCCTGGCTGATCGAGAGGCCGAGCCCGGTGCCCTGGCCTTCGGGCTTGGTGGTGAAGAACGGCTCGAAGGCCTGGGCGGCGTGTTCGGGCCGCATGCCCGGGCCGTCGTCGCTCACCTCGATCGCGACGCCTTCCATCCAGCGCCGGGTGAGCACCCGGATCGTGCCCGGCCGCCCGGCCGACTGGATCGCCTGGGCGGCATTCTGGATCAGGTTGACGAAGACCTGCTGGATCTGGTTCGGGTTGAGATCCAGGGGCGGCAGGTCGGGCGCGAGGTCGAGCTCCAGCGTGATGGCCTCGCTGCTCAGCTGGTTGCGGAAAAGGGCCACCGTGGCCTCGAGGATCGGCGCGAGCGCGGCACTCTGCCGGGTCTCCTGGCGGCGCGCGAAGCTGAGCAGATTCTTGACGATGTTGCTGGCGCGCTCGGCCTCCTGCTGGATCACCCGGAGCGGCTCCCGGATCCGGGGCGGCACGTCGGTGGATTCGGCCAGGAAATCGGCAAAACCCACCACCGAGGTGAGCGGGTTGTTGAGGTCGTGCGCCACGCCGGCGATCAGCTGTCCGATCGCCGAGAGCTTGCCGGACTGCAGCAGGCGGTCCTGCAGGAGGCGCCGGTCGGTGGTGTTCTCGAAGAGGAGCACCGTGCGGCCGGGATCCCCCGGGGCGCATCGGAAGGCGGTGACCGCGATGGACTGGTCCGCGAGCCGCAGTTCCTCCTCGGCGCCGGGCGTCGCGAGGGCGCTGGTGACGCCCTCGTGCCACTCGCGCGGGAGCACCGCCTGCCAGGGGCGCCCTCCCGCCGCGACCGGGGAGAGGGAGACCAGCTCGGTGAAGCCGCGGTTCACCCGCTCCACCCGTCCGGCGCGGTCGAGGAGGCAGAGCGCGAGGCTCACCGCATCGAGCGCCTCGTCCCAGCGCTGGCGCCCCTCGTCCGTCCGCTCCACCAGGCGGGCCCCCTCGAGCGCGAGACTCGCGACCGCGCCCATGCCCTGCAGCCGCCGGAGGTCTTCCTCGGTGGGGGCGTGGTCGAGCCGGAGTGCAATCGCCCCCAGCAATGCACGTCGCCCGAGGAGCGGCACGCCGAGCACCGCGCCGCCGGGGACCTGCCGGAGGACGGGCTGGCCCGACCGCAGGATGTCGGGGAGCGCGGTCGCGAGATCGGTGTGACCGGCATCCCCGTTAGCACTCTCGGCCGTCCCCTGCTGATCCACCGTGACGATCGACACGGGGATTGGTCCGAAAGATGCCTTGACTTCCTGCACGAATCGGTCGAGTAGTGATAAAGGACGGAGCGTGCCGGTGAGGGCACGCGCGAAGGCGATTATGCCGGCGAGCGCGTCGGCAGGGTGGGTGTCCCGCGTCGAGGGAGTGGACTCAGCTTCGGAAGGAGACGACATGATCCTCGCGAACATGCGTGGCCGGCTCAAGCCCGGGGACCTGCAGCTGGTGCTGCTGCTCCTGAGCCGCGGCTCGGCGGTGCGCCGCACCGCGCTCGAGCAGCGACTCGCGCGGGAAGGGCCGGACCCCCTGCTGGATGCCCCGGAACTCGCCGAGGGACTCCTCGCGGTCCGCACCATGATGGTGCCGAGCGAGGTCCTGTTCTTCTATGTCATGGTGCGCCACGCCCTGCTCCAGGCCGGCGTGGAGGAACGGGACGTGGCGGACTACCTCGCCGCGCTGCTGCTCGAGTTCGGCCAGCGGGATCGCGCCCGGCGGGTGGACTGGAACGACGACCACTCGCACCAGTATCTCGTCGACATCCTGAGCGACCTGGACGCCAGCCAGGGTTCGCGGCGTTTCCAGGTGATGCTGCATCTGGGCAACTACGCGCTGTGGCTGGCGGGGCTCTTTCCGCACTATATCGAGGCCCGCCGCATTCGGCGGGGCGGGCCCGATCTCTCCTATTACGACAGCCTCGGTCGCCGGGGCTACGCCATGGCCTCGGATCATGCGCTCGCGGACCGGTTCCATCTCGAGGGAGTGCTGCAGACCGCAGCGGACCGCTTTCCGACGCTCCGCACCGCGCTCAACGATTTGAGCGACCGGGTGCTGTTCCCCCACGGCCCCCTCCACTAGGGACCCGGGTCGTCTCGACGACGGCGGGGAAGTGTACTGCCTAACGGGCGGCCATCGCGCCCGCGGGGGCGCGGCGGATCGCGTCGATCAGCGCGGCGAAGAGGCCGAGGTCGGGGGCCCGGTCGTGCGCGTGGAACTCCTCGGGGTGCCACTGCACGGCCAGGAGCCACGGGGCGCCCTCGGGTGACTCCACCCCTTCGATCTCCCCGTCGGGCGCGACGGCGGTGACGACCAGTCCCGGGGCGAGGTCCCGGATCGACTGGTGGTGGAAGCTGTTCACCTCGATCCGGGTCGTGCCGAGGGCCCGCGCCAGCCGCGAGCCGGGGGTGATCTCCACCGGGTGGGTGCGGTCGGTCCGGCCATCGGTCTGGTTGTGCGGCAGCCCATCGGGCCGGGCGCTCGGCAGGTCCTGCCAGAGGGAGCCGCCCAGCGCCACGTTGACGAGCTGAATGCCGCGGCAGATGGCGAGCACCGGGAGGCGGCGATCCCGCGCCAGCCGGTAGAGGGCCATCTCCTGCGCGTCCCGGAGCGGATCGATATTGGTGGCCACGGTCGGATGGGGCGGCTCGCCGTAGTGCACCGGGTCGACATCCTCGCCGCCGCTCAGCACCAGGCCATCCAGCACCTCGATGATCTCCTCCGCGAAGGCGTCGCCCAGGAGCGGCGGAAGCACCAGCGGGATCCCGCCGCCGGCGATCACCGAGCGGACGTAGGCCGCGTTGACGGTGCTGCGGTCGGCGCCGGCGTAGTGCCGGGTGGTGCCGGTGATGCCGATGCGCGGCGCTCTCATGGCTGGATCACGCTGTCGGGGAAGAGGGGGCAGCGGGGGTCCTCGACCCGGGAGGGATCCAGCTGGATGCCGAGGAGCGGGAGCATCAGCGTGTCGATGGAGAGCTTGCCGATGGCCGGCGCGCCCTGGATCGGGTCCGATTCATACACCATCACGCCGCGGGCCTTGCCGCCCTGGTCGAGCACCAGGACGCCGAATCCCGGCTTGATCTTCGGGGGCAGCGTGCCGTCGATCCCGACCACCCAGCCGCTGTCCGCGGTCCGCCCCACGACCGCCTCGAACGCGGGGCCGACCGCGACCCGGGCGACGAGGTGCGGGGGCAGGCTGGCCGGGGGATCCCCCAGCGTCTGGCCCGGGACGCCGAATTCCTGCAGCAGCATGGTGGCGCCGGCGATCGCGGTGAGGCCGCAGGCTCCTCCACCCTTGGAGGGACCGCAGGCGGCGAGCAGCGCAAGACTGGCGGCGGCGAGGGATGGGCGCATGTCCAACAAGTTAACGGTCCCGCTTCCTTGACGCCCCTCCGGGCGATCCGTACCATTCCCATGATTCCCCGACTGGGACTACCCCACGGTGTTCGAAGGGCTCAAGGCCCGGCTCGAGAAAATCCTCGCCGACCATACCGTGCCGGGTGAGCCCCGGCAGCGCGCCGCGCTCCTCCATTCCGCCCTGGTCGAGGCCAAGGTGGCCGTCTCGGCCATGCAGGACGCGCTGGCCGCCTCCGAGCAGCAGCTCGCCCAGGAACGGAAGCACCTGGACGATGCCGAACGCCGGGGCCGGCTCGCGGCCCAGATCCCCGATCCCGAGACGGTGCAGGTGGCGGAGCAGTTCGCCGCGCGGCACCGCGAACGGGTGGCGGTCCTCGAGAAGAAGGTCGAGGTCCAGCGGGCGGAACTGGACCTCACCCGGCGGGAAGTAGACCAGATGACGGCCGAGCTCCGGCAGATGCGGACCGGCGCCCCGCCGGCGGGGGGAAGCACCACGGCGCAGGACGCGGCGTGGCGCGAGCTGGAGAACGCGGGCGGGGTGCGCCCCGAGACCGACGTCGACGGCGATCTCCTCAAGCACCAGATCTCGCGGCAGCAGCTGGAGGCCGCGGTCGAGGCGCAGCTCGATCACCTCAAGAAAAAGCTCGGCAAGGAGTGACCGGCATGGCGTCGATGGGCGAAGGGCAGGGCCTGCGAGGGCTCCGATACTGGCGCCGAACCCTTCGCCGTGTCCTTCCGCTGTCCGGTCCGCTCGTTCTCCTCCCGTCCCTCGCCGCCCAGCAGCAGCCGCTCGCTCCCCCCGCCCATTTCCAGAAGCTGGCGCACACCTACAGCATCGTCGCCTGGGACTCCGTCACCGGCGATCTCGGTGTGGCCGTGGAGTCCAAGTTCCCGAACGTCGGGGGCATCGTGCCCTGGGGCGTGGCGGGGGTCGGCGCGGTGGCGACCCAGAGCCTCGGCAACACCGCCTATGGCGAGAAGGGCCTCGAGCTGATCGCGCAGGGGGCCACGGCGGAGGAGGCGCTCCGCATCATCATGCGGACCGACACGATGCTGCAGGACCGCCAGGTCGGGATGGTGGATGCGCGCGGCAACGCCGCCAGCTTCACCGGGACCCGGACCTTCGACTGGGCCGGGGGACGGGTGGGCGGCGTGGCGGGCGGCCGGCTGGGGGGGAAGGGGGACGTGATCGTCGGGAAGGGCTATGCGGCCCAGGCCAACATCATGGTCTCCGATCAGACGGTGAAGAACCTCGCGGCGACCTACGAGAAGGCCACCGGGCCCCTGGCCGACCGCCTCATGGCGGCCCTCAAGGCGGGGCAGGCGGGGGGCGGCGACCGGCGGGGCATGCAGTCGGCGGCGCTCCTCGTGGTGCGGAAGCACGGGGGCTACCTCGGCGCCAACGACCGGTTCATCGATATCCGGGTCTACGACGCGAAGGACCCCATCGCCGAGCTGGAGCGGCTGCTCGCCCTCCACAAGCTGCATTTCTTCCCCTCCGAGCCGGGGGATCTCGTCCCGATCACGCCGGCGATCGTGAAGCAGCTGGAGCCGATCCTCCTCCGCGAGCCGGCGGGCCAGGCCGAGAAGTGGCTCAAGAGCCCGCAGGGGACGGCGAACGAGGTCTTCCTCGCCGCCCTGCGGGACTTCATGTACTGGGAAAACTACGACGTGCGGGTCCGCATGGACGGCACGATCGACCGCGTGGTGCTCGACGACATCCTCCGGAAGCGCAAGTAACGACCCCCACACCAGGAGTCACTCTCTTGGCTACGATGACCTCCCCGACCGCATCCGCCGGCCACGCGCCGGCCTCGTCCGAGGGCGGGGACTTCAATACCGCCTTCTTCGGGCATCCGCGCGGCCTCTCCACCCTCTTCTTCACCGAGATGTGGGAGCGCTTCAGCTACTACGGGATGCGGGCGATCCTGATCCTCTTCATGACCGCGAGCATCGCCGACGGCGGTCTCGGCTTCGACGCGAGCAAGGGCGGCCTCATCCTCGGCACCTACGCCGGGATGGTGTACCTCATGTCGGTGCCCGGCGGCTGGCTGGCCGACAAGTTCCTCGGCCTCCGGCGGGCAGTGCTCTACGGCGGGGTGGTGATCATGGCGGGGCACATCGCCCTCGCCATTCCCTCGGTCCCGACGTTCTATCTCGGGCTCGGGCTCGTCATCATCGGGACCGGTCTCCTCAAGCCCAACATCAGCGCCCTGGTCGGGACGCTGTACACGCCGGAGGATCACCGGCGTGACGCCGGGTTCTCGATCTACTACATCGGCATCAACACCGGGGCCTTCATCTCGCCCATCGTGGTCGGGTGGCTGGCGCAGAGCCCCCAGTGGAAGGGGATCCTCGCCGGCATGGGGATCTCGCCGGAGACCAGCTGGCACTGGGGCTTCGGGGCCGCGGCGGTCGGGATGTTCTTCGGGATCGTCCAGTATCTCGCCGGGTGGAAGTACCTGGGCGATGCCGGGATGACGCCGGCCAAACCCTCGAGCGAGGCGGAGGCGCGGGGACACAAGCGGACGCTGCTGATCGGCTTCGCCGGCTCGGTGGCGCTGGTGGCGATCCTCTACGTGCTGGCGAGCACCGGCATGGTCACCATCACGCCGGAGCGGGTCTCGAAGGTCTTCGGGACGCTCCTCGCCCTGACGCCGGTGGTGCTCTTCCCGGTGCTCTACTTCTTCGGCGACTACAACGCCCAGGAGAAGAAGCAGCTCATCGTCATCATGGTGCTCTTCTTCGGCGCCACGGTGTTCTGGTCGGTGTTCGAGCAGGCGGCGTCGACCCTCAACCTCTTCGCCGACCGCAACACCGACCTCACGATCACGCTGCCCCTGGCGATCGTGCTCGGGCTGACCCTGCTGGTCCCGGCCTTCCTCTCGGCCCGGTGGTTTCTCCGCCTGCCGAAGAAGACGCCGCTCGCGGTGGCGTTCGCCCTGCTGGTGAACGGCATGGTGCTCCTCGGCATCTACTACATGTTCACCCATCTGGGCGAGGCCTTCGAGTCGGCCTATTTCCAGTCGGCCAACGCGATGTACATCGTGGTGCTGGCGCCGCTCTTCGCGACCCTGTGGGTGGCGCTCGGCGACCGCGAGCCCTCGAGCCCCGCCAAGTTCACGGTGGGACTGCTCTTCGTGGCGCTCGGCTTCGCGATCCTGATCCTCGCGGCGAAGCTCTCGGCCAATGGGGTGCGGGTGAGCCCGCTCTGGCTGGTGGCGACCTACTTCCTGCACACGGTCGGCGAGCTCTGCCTCTCGCCGGTGGGGCTCTCCGCCATGACCCGGCTGGCCCCGGCCCGGATCGTGGGGCTGGTGCTCGGGATCTGGTTCCTGGCGACGTCGCTCGGCAACTGGCTCGCCGGGTTCGCCTCGAGCATGTACGAGCAGATGCCGCTGCCGACGCTGTTCGGCGTGGTGACGGCGCTGACGCTGGTGGCGACGGTGATCCTGGCGGGACTGGTCGGGCCGATGAAGAAGCTGCTCGGCAAGAGCTGAGCGGCGGGATGGGGGAAGGAGAACGCACCTCGGGGCGGCTGCCTCGAGGTGCGTTTGTCTATCGCGAGCGGGACCCGCTCACACGGCTTACCGCTTGAATACCCGGAACAGGTACCACAACGACGGCAGCAGCACCGCCGCCCCCACGCCCAGGCCGATCGACACCAGCTTGAGAGTGATGTGCGGCGCCGCGGCGTCCTGCAGCG
>DASZPT010000074.1:0-33336 GCA_035549935.1 Gemmatimonadales bacterium | reverse complement strand
GGGGAAATCGGGGAGGGCCGGGGTCGGGACCGGCGCCTCGGACGCGCGGCCGAGCAGCGCGTTGAGCCGCACGGCCATTCCTTCCCGCATCGCGCCCATCCGCATCAGCTCCTCGTCCATCCGTGCCAGTTCCATCTGGCCCCGGAGGGCCGCGGCCTGCGGACCCTGCCCCTCGGCATACATGCTCGACGCGGTGCGGACCACGTCTTCCAGGAGGCGCCGTCCCCGCCGCATTTCGGCGAGCGTCGCATCCGCCAGGTAGAGGTCGTAGAAGACCATCGCGCCGGCGGAACGCACCTCCCATCCGGTCTCCTCCGACTGCGCCGAGCGGGCGGTGGCCTCGGCGCGCGCGGCCTTTACCGCGAGCCCGGTCTTCCCGGCCGTCGGGATCATCTGCATGACCTGGATCTGGTTCATGCCGAGTGGATCCTGGAGACCGAACCCCGGAAGGTTCCGGTTCATGAGGCCAAGCTGGACCTGGGGATCCGGCCACTTGCCGGCCGGCCTGATCCGTGCCTCCGCCGCTGCGACCTCCGCCCGCGCGGCCGCGAGCCGCGGACTCGCCGCGGCCAGGGCGTCGTACACCCGGTCCAGCGTGAGGACCGCCTGCTCCTGGGCGGCCAGCGGTGCCGCGGCGAGCAGCGCTCCCGCGACGACCATCGATGACATGCGCATGACTTCCTGTTCCCGTGCCTCGGTGACGGCCCGCCGGATGCACCGGACGAGCGACGACAGGACCTGGCCCGTGGGTCAGATCCGGCGAATGGTCAGGCGAGACTCAGGCGCGGGGAGGGGGTGGTTCGGGTGCGGCGGGACCGACAGGACTGCTGGTGGCGCGGAAGGCGACGATGCCGGGCGCGGTCGCCGTCGCCGGCGCGAGGCGGGGCCATTCGGCCATGAGGGCGGTGGGGCCACAGCCGCTCATCGCGGCGCAGAGGTCAAGCTCGCAGGTGGCGTGATGGCCGGCTGGCACGGGCGCCTGCTGCTGGTGGTCCATCGGCATCCCGTCCGGCATGGCATGCCGATGCGCCGGGGTTGGGCTCGATGCCGCCTCACATCCGGGCATGGCCGACGCCGCCTGGGCAACCAGGAGGAAGGCCATGAGCAGCGCGGTGAGACGGGCGAGGAGCTTCATGTCTGCATCTTCGTACCAGCGAGTTGATCTCCGGCTGAACTGCCGGTGAAGGTGATTTCATGTCGCGGTGATTGCAAGTCGACGCCCCCTGGTGAATCCTTTGCGCCAGGGGCCGGCTCACCCCGCGTGACCGGCCTCCCCCCAACCTGGAGGACATATGTCGAAGCTCTTCCCCATCAACGAGCACCCGGTCGAGCGCGTCGCCCGCGTCGCCTTGGGACTGGGACTCCTCTCGCTCGCCTTCATCGGCCCGAAGACCCCGTGGGGCTACGTCGGCATCCTGCCGGTCGTGACCGGCTTGCTCGGGACCTGCCCGCTCTACACGGTCCTGGGCTTCAGCACCTGTCCCGGCAAGGCGCACTGACCGCCGCGTCCTGACTCTTGCCGGGCGCGCACGCGAGCGGCGCTGCTAGCGGCGGCCGCTGGGTCGCGGCGCCGGCTCGCGGGGCTGCTCGAAGTCGCCCGGCTCGCGCGGGCGGAAGGTGAGATCCACCGCGATGAAGAGGGTCTTGCTGAAGGGAAAGAAACACACCGGGAAGACGATCATCAGGATCACGTCCCCCCAGGTGATGAGCGTCCACGGGGGATCGGGCCAGGTGGCGAGGAGCGATCCCAGGAACACCAGGGCGAACACCGCCTCGGTGGCGAAGAGGTTGATGGTGTTGGAGCCGACCCAGTAGCCTCCCTCCGGCTCCCGGTCGAACCGGAGCCCGCAGCTCGGACAGCTGGGACACATCTTGAGCCACGACACGAACACCGGCCCACCGCCGCAATTCGGGCAGCGGAGGCGGAGGGCGCGGGTGAAGTGGGAGAGCATCAGAGGCCAGTGGCCGGAGGCCTGAGGCAGGAGCTGGGCGTTGTCATCACGATCTACACCTGGGGCGCCGGCCTGTGGGTGGAGTTCCCGGGAGGCGCTCCTGACTCCGGCCTTCGGCCTGCCGCCCGCTTCTCCGCTCTCCCGGCCAGGATCATACCCGCCGCCTCACCCGCCGGTCCGCCCTTCGCCCTGATCCGCTCCAGCGCGGCGTCGTCCTGCCGGCCCAGCTGGGCGGCGATCGCGACGATCATCGCGCGGCCGCTCTCCTTCTCCCGGTCTGCCAGCGCCCGGCGGTGGGCCCTGGCCCCGAACCAGGCGGTGGTGAGGGTACTCGCGACGAAGAGGCCGGTGAACGCCGGCCCCGTCTCCGGCGCCACCCATCCCTTGATCGCGGCGATCATCCCGAGGAGCATCACCCCCGCCAGCGCGCCGGCCACCCGGGTGGCGGTGCGCATCTCGCGCGCTGCGTCGCTCAGGGGCGATTCGCGTCCCGGCCTAAACATCATCCTCGCCACCCAGTTCATAGCGATCGTCGATGATCGCGGCGAGGCGGCCCAGGGCGGCGCGGAATTTCGGAATCCCGGGGTCACCACTCCTGGCCCAGACCACGATGTCCCACGGCTGGTCGGCGAAGGCGTCCGGCGGCATCGCTTCCTCGGCCGCCGTGAAGAGCAACTCCTCGAGCGGCGCCTCCGCGTCGGTCCAGAGCACGATGGCCTCGTCGTCCCGCTCGGCGTGGGTGGTCTCGGCGGCGGCCTCGTCGAAGATCACCGCGGCGGCCTCGGCGGCGGTCCCGCCCAGGACGATGGTGAGCGCGCCGTGCTCGATCAGGCTCAGAGCGAATTCGTGGCTGAGTTCGCTGATCGCCGGGCTCCCCTGGTCGAGCCAGAGCACTGCGACCGAGACGCGGTCGCTGTACGCTCCCGGGGCAGGCGGCAGGTTGAGCGCCGGCACCGTCGAGAGGAAGATGCGCTTGTCTTCGAGGTCGGGAAAACGGGTGAGCGGCACGAAGGATTCCCCTGACTTAGATCGGCAGATCCTCCCGGACCAGCGCCAGGATCGCCGCCTGCGGGACGACCAGGTATTTCTTCTCCTCGAAGGTGATCTCGACGGCCGCCTTGCGGAAGAAGATGGCGTGGTCGCCCACCTTGGCCTGCATCGGCCGCCAGCGCAACTGCCGGTCGCTCAGCTTCCACGGTTCCTCGTCCATCCCGCCGAGATCGGGGGCCGGGTCCCCCGGACCCACGGCGATGACGAGGCCGCTCTGCACCTGCTGCGCGTCGATGGCGGTGGCCGGCAGGTAGAGGCCGACCCGGGTCCGCTCTTCGCCCTCTTCGGGGGCGATGAGGACCCGGTCGCCGACTAGGATCAGCTGCTTGCGGGGGAAGTCCATGGAATCCTACGCCTGCGAGATCTCCAGAACCTTGAGCGCCCGGGTGCCGCGAGGCAAGCGCAGTTCCAGTTCGTCGCCCACCTTCCGGCCCTTGAGCGCCCGGCCGAGCGGGCTCGCCAGGGAGATGTGGCCGGCCTCGATGTCCATCATCTCCGCCAGGACCAGCATGAAGGTCTCCTGCTCCCTGGTCTCCAGGTCCAGGACCTTCACGCTCGAGCCGAGGCCCACCTGGTCGGCGGGGGTCTCGGTGGTGGAGAGCTGGCTCACCTGGGCCAGGCGCTGATGCAGCTGACCCAGGCGCGCCTGCACGAACTGCTGCCGTTCGAGCGCCGCCTTGTACTCGGAATTCTCCCGCAGGTCGCCCAGCTCCACGGCCTGGGCGATCGCCTGGGGAATGACCACGTTGAGTTCGTGGCTGAGCTGCTCGATTTCAGCGCCCAGCTTGGCTCGCATTTCACTCAGCATGTATGGCTCACAAAAAAGGAACGGCCCGGGCCGCTGCTGCCCGGGGCGCCAGAGACATCACATCTTTACCTATTATAGCGCCCTGATCTGGCCCGAGCCATAGCGCGGACATGAAGCCATTGCCCGCCAACGGCTTACGCGTAGTCACCCGAACCTTCGACCCTCGACCACCAACACCTCATGCGACTCATTTTCGGCCTTTCCGCACTGGTCTTGAGTACCACACCCCTCCTGGCCCAGGACGACGGCCCGCCGGTGGCTCCCGACTCGGTGGCGCAGAGGCTGCTCGCCGACGTGCGGTCGGGGGACAGCACGATCCTGGTCGAGGTGCGCTACGCGACAGCGAACAACTTCACCGGCGCGCCGCTGCCGGGCTATCTCGCGAACCGCGCCTTTCTGCGGAAGGAGGCGGTCGCGGCGCTGGCCCGGGTGCAGGCGCGGCTTCGGAGCGGGGGCATGGGTCTCAAGGTGTTCGACGGGTACCGGCCGGTGCGGGCCACCCTCGGCATGGTCGACTGGGCCCGGCGAACCGACCAGATGCACTTCATCCAGGACGGATACATCGCGAGCCACAGCCGGCACAACCTCGGTCTCGCGGTCGATCTCACACTGGTGGACTGGAGCATGGGGGGCCGCGAGGTCGACATGGGCACCCCGTACGACACCTTCTCGGCCTCGGCGCACTGGGCCAACGCCACCGGCCGGACGATGCGCTACCGGCAGCTGCTCCGGACGGTGATGGAGAAAGAGGGGTTCAAGCAGTACGACATGGAGTGGTGGCACTACAGCTACGAGGTGCCGGGGGAGGCGGTGGCGTTTGATATGGTGGTGAGGTGAGGCCGGAGGCGGGAGGCCGGAGGCAGGAGGCTGGAGGACCAGCGCTCCTGCCTCCGCCGGCCTCCGGCCTCCGGCCTACTTGTTCCCCCACGCCGTGATGTTTCGCTCCAGCTGTCGAGTGTGCACCTCCAGATGCTCGGCATAGGTCTCGAGCCAGGTCAACGCGCCGTAGGGTTTGGTGTGCTCGGTGTGCCGCCCCACTTTGCTCCACTGCGCCTCGGTCAGACGCCGCAGCAGGGGGACGGTGTTGGCCCGGACCGCGCGGATACAGGCGAAGGCGACGTCGAGCGGGTGGGCGTGGTAGTCCTGGGTCGCGGCCCAGCGGTCCTGGTCGTAGCCCACGATCAGCGGCTCCGTCTCGGAGATCACGTAGCGGATCCGCATGTGGGCGTTGGCTTCGCTGTCGGCGCAGTGGACGATGATCTCGTGCGCGCTCCACTTGCCGGGGGCGGGGCGCCATTGCCGCGCCTCGACGGGGACCTTCGCGAAGGCGCCCTCGAGCAGGGCGGGGCCGGTGGCGTAGCGATCGATGAGGGCGTTGCGTTCGGCGGGGGACATTGGGCGCGGGAGGTCGGGGGTGACGGAGTGGGCTCGGGAATCGTCAAGTGGCAGTGACAGTCCGCCGTGTAATCGAAAGCGGTGCCATCAGCTATACGCCTGGTCTATCGCGCGATAGCCAAGGCCTGATCTTCATGCTTGGCGCGGACCTATGCCGCTTCTAGATTAATGAGGTGGGCGTGAGTTTTCCTTGACTGCAATCGTGTGAGTACGTATCCTCTGCGCGGCTGTTGGAACCCCGCGTGTATTCCCGCTGACAGGATTTCACCCTGATGCCCGACCAGACGGCGTCTCGCCGGCGGCTGTTTCGCCACGTCCCGGCCTGTCTCCTCGCCCTGATTCCGCTCGCACTCGCGGCTTGTTCGCCGGACCAATACCCCCAGACGACGCTCCATCCCCGGGCCGACTACGCCCGGGAGGCGGACCACATCTTCCGGGTCACGCTGATCGCGGCGACGGTGGTGTTCGTGCTGGTCGAGGGGGCGCTCCTGCTCGCCATGTGGAAGTTCCGTAACCGCCCCGGGGCGCCGGAGCCGGTGCAGACCCATGGCAATACCACGCTCGAGATCGTGTGGACCATCATTCCCGCCTTCATCCTCGCGATGATCGCGGTGCCGACGGTCCGCACCATCTTCAAGACCGCGACCAAGCCGGGCTCCGACGCGCTGCAGGTCGAGGTGATCGGCCACCAGTGGTGGTGGGAGTTCCGCTATCCGCAGCTCGGGATCACCACCGCCGGGGAGCTCAAGGTCCCGGTCGGGCGGACGGTGAACCTGGAGATGACCACCAAGGACGTGCTCCATTCATTCTGGGTGCCCGCCTTCGCCGGCAAGCGGGACGTCTTCCCCAACCGCTTCAACAACCTCTGGTTCAAGGCCGAGGTGGCGGGGAACTTCCCGGCACAGTGCGTCGAGTTCTGCGGGATCCAGCACGGACGCATGGCCTACCGGATCATCTCGATGGACTCGACCGAGTTCGACGCCTGGGCGAAGGACTTCAACAGCCCGCCGCCCGACTTCAGCACCGACACCACCGCGGCGAACGCCCAGGCCAAGGCGGGCGAGGCGATCTTCAAGGGCAAGGGCGCCTGCATGGGCTGCCACTCGATGTACCCGGCCCTGCCGCTCACCGGGCCGAATCTCCACCACATCGGTACGCGGAGCTACATCGCGGCCGGCACGCTGCACAACACCGACGAGAACCTGGCCCGGTGGATCAAGAATCCCCAGGCCTGGAAGCAGGGCTCGCTCATGATCGTACCGCCGCTCACCGACGAGGAGATCGCGTCGGTCGTGGCGTACCTCAGGGCCAACAAGTAACGCTCCAACCGGGAACCCGAGAGACATGGCAACCACCGCGCTGGAACACGCTCCCGCCCATACCCACGGCGGCACCGGGCTCTGGAGCTGGATCACCACGGTCGACCACAAGCGCATCGGCATCCTGTACGGAGCCTCTGCGTTCCTGTTCTTCCTGATGGGCGGCATCGAGGCGCTGATCATCCGGCTCCAGCTGGGCTCGCCCAACAACACGCTGGTCAGTCCGGACGTCTACAACCAGCTGTTCACGATGCACGGCACCACCATGATCTTCCTGGGGGTGATGCCGCTGTCGGCGATGTTCTTCAACTACTTCATTCCCCTGCAGCTGGGCGCGCGGGACGTGGCCTTCCCCCGCCTCAACGCCTTCAGCTACTGGGTGTTCCTCTTCGGCGGCCTGCTCATCAACGTGAGCTGGCTCTTCGGCGCGGCGCCCAACGGCGGCTGGTTCGGCTATGCCAACCTGACCACCCGGCAGTACTCGCCCGGGCTCAACATCGATTTCTGGACGGTGGGTCTCCAGATCCTTGGCGTCGCCTCGCTCGCCGCAGCGGTCAACTTCTTCGTGACGGTGGTGAACCTCCGGGCCCCCGGCATGAAGATGATGCACATGCCGATGTTCGTCTGGATGAGCTTCATCACCCAGATCCTGCTCCTGCTCTCGTTCCCGATCATCACGGTGGCGCTGATCCTCCTGATGATCGACCGCACCTTCGGCACCCACTTCTTCGTCCCCTCGGGGGGCGGTGACCCGATCCTCTGGCAGCACCTCTTCTGGCTCTTCGGCCATCCCGAGGTGTACATCCTGATCCTGCCGAGCTTCGGCATCGTCTCGGAGATCCTGCCGGTCTTCTCGCGCAAGCCGCTCTTCGGCTACGCCGCGATGGTGTTCTCGGGCGCCTTCATCGCCTTCGTGGGCTTCGGGGTATGGGCCCACCACATGTTCGCCACCGGCATGGGGCCGTTCGCCGACGCCTTCTTCTCCCTGGCGACGATGATCATCGCCATCCCGACCGGCGTGAAGATCTTCAACTGGATCGGGACGGTGTGGGGCGGCCGGGTCGAGTTCAAGACCCCGATGATGTTCGCCCTGGGCTTCATCGCCATGTTCATCATGGGCGGGCTCTCGGGCGTGATGCACTCCTCGCCCCCGGCCGACCTGCAGCAGACCGACACCTACTTCATCGTCGCCCACTTCCACTACGTGCTCTTCGGCGGCGCGATCTTCGCCATCAGCGGCGGCGCCTACTACTGGTGGCCGAAGATGTTCGGGAAGATGCTGGACGAGGGGCTCGGCAAGATCCACTTCTGGCTGATGCTCATCGGCTTCAACCTGACCTTCTTCCCGATGCACATCGTCGGCCTGCAGGGGATGCCCCGGCGGGTCTACACCTACAGCGACGAGCTCAACTTCACCCTGCTCAACCGGCTCGAGACCGTCGGCTCGCTGATCCTGGGCCTGGCCTTCCTGGTGTTCATCTGGAACATCCTCAAGACCTGGAAGTCCGACCAGAAGGCCCCGGCCGACCCGTGGAACGGCGCCACCCTCGAGTGGGCCATCCCGTCGCCGCCGCAGGAGTTCAACTTCCCCACCCTGCCGCAGGTCCACGGGCGCGACGCGCTCTGGGAGATGAAGCGGGAGCGGGGCGGCTCGGTGCCGGAGCCCCAGCGCGTGAGCGGGGCCGGGATCCACATGCCCAACCCGTCCATCAAGCCGTTCATCGCGGCCCTGGGTGTGGGCATCACCCTGACCGGCTTCATCGGCGGGTCGCACCTGCCGGTGCACCTGGTCGGGCTCGCGATCCTGTTCTACGGGATCTACAGCTGGGCGTTCGAGCCGGCCTGAACGGTTCCGAGTTCCGAGTTCCGGGTTCCGAGTGACTGAACGACTGAACGCATAGGGAGCACGAGTGGCCGACACCGCACACGCACACGCCGACGATCATCACTACACGGCGACCGGGATCGACAACCGGAAGCTCGCGATCTGGACCTTCATCGGGTCCGAATGCATGTTCTTCGCCTCCCTGATCGGGACCTACCTGGTCTACAAGGGGCGCGACATCGTCGGGCCCAAGCCCCACGCCGAGTGGATGCTCAACGGGGCGCCCCAGGAGCAGATGCTGGAGATCCCGCTCGTGACCTTCGGCACGGCGCTACTCCTCTTCAGCTCGTTCTTCATCGTGCTGGCCCTCAACGGGGCCCAGCGGGGAAACCGGAAGCAGCTGATCGGCTGGCTGATCGCCACGATCTTCTGCGGCGTCTTCTTCGTGGGGATGCAGGTCTACGAGTTCAGCCACTTCCTCCACCGTGGCATGGGCTACACCACCAACCTCTTCTCCAGCACCTTCTACACCCTGACGGGCTTCCACGGCACCCACGTGACGCTGGGCCTGATCTGGCTCATCTCGGTGCTGGTGGTGGCGCTCCGCGGGAAGCTGCCGCCGGAGAAGGCGCTCAACCTCGAGATCGCCGCGCTCTACTGGCATTTCGTGGACGTGGTCTGGATCGTGATCTTCCCCGTCGTCTACCTCATCCGCTGAGCCGGCCGCACATGCACGCTACCGCCCACGCGACCACGGTCGATCACGCGCACGACCATGCGCATCCGACCTGGCAGACGTACACCAAGATCGCCATCACCCTCTTCGTCCTGACGGCGCTGGAAGTGGCCGCCTACGAAGTGGTGCACCGGAACGCGCCCGCGGGCCTCGCCTCGATCCTCGAGCCGGTCGTCGTGGAGGTACTGCTCTTCCTCTCGGCGCTCAAGTTCCTGCTGGTGGCGATGTTCTACATGCACCTCAAGAGCGACGGGAAGCTGCTCTCCACCATCTTCGGCTTCTCGCTTCTCCTCGCCACGGTGATCGTGGTGGGCCTGATGGTCATCTTCATGTACCAGTACTACCACGCCCCGACGCTCAACCCGATGAAGTGAGCGGACCGGCGGGAAGGATGGATAGGCCACAGGGCCTCCGGATACACACCGGGGGCCCTGTGGCTTTGGGCATTCCCCCTACCGCACCCGGAAGCGCTGGTAGATCCTGAGCCGCCCCGGCTCTCCCCCATCCTTTCTCTGGAAGCGATACGCGGGCAGCACCGCCAGGACCGCCCGGCCCAGCTCCGGCCGGCTGGCCCAGAGGATGGCGGAGCTGCCCGCCACCACCGCCCCGTTGTGGTCCAGCTCCGCGCTCGCCCAGACCTCACCGCCCGGACCCGCCACCGCGGGAACGGGGGCGGTGGTGCGGTCGGGCGTGGCTCCGCGGTTGGTCGGGTTCGCATAGCCGACACCGGTTGGCGGCGCGAGACGGCTCCGGCCCGCGAGGCGCTCCATGGTGTCGACCAGGGCTCCGATCGCGCCCGGCGAAGCCTCGAGGATCCACCGGGTACGCTCCCGCGGATGGCCGAAGGCCAGGACCGTCAGGCTGCCCCCGGCCGGTTCCTCGCGGATGACCGAGACGAACCCGCCGTCCCACGCGACGAGCCGGGCACTCTCGCGCCCGCCGCGCTGCCCGGCCAGCAGGTCGCGCACATCCCTGGCCCAGGGACCGACCCGCCCGGGATCGAGCCAGCCGACGAAGTCCGGGGAGGGACGATGCCCCGGTCGCGGCGGCGTCGTCGCCCAGAGGACGAGCCCGGCCGAACTGTCGGAGAGGAGGAGGACGGTGCCGGTGCCGACCGCGACGCGATGCCCTGGCGACTCCTGCGCCGGCGCGGAAAGCGCCACCGCGCCGCTCAGGACCATCCCGAAGAGTGACAGGAGCATCCGCAGATTGCGCGGATTCAGAGGATTCCCCGGAAGGAGTGGGTGCGACCGTCGGTGGTCGGGGACAACGGCGCGAATCGGCGAAATCGGCGGAGCGGGTCAGGAGTGCGCGGCAATGGCGGCGATCGTCGTCTCGAAGCCCGCGCGCCCCTTGTCGCCGAAGAGTCGCTCCGCCGCGGCCTCGTTGTGCCGGTCCTCCGCCTCCTGCAGCGCGCCGAGGTCGAAGAGCTGCGGATCGAGGAGTGCGTAGTCGGGGAACTGCTCCTGGATCGGGCAGGCATTCTCGAGCAGCTCTCCCTCCGCGGTCATCATCGGGAGCCCGATGAGGCGGCAGACGAGGGGCCGGGAGGCGTAGATCCGGCACCGACCCTCGGCATCGAGGAGCGGACAGGGAACGTCGGCGAGGGACTCGGCGATGCCATCGAACCGGGCATCGCCGAGGTCGGCGAGGTCCCAGGGCGCCTGCCACTGCGGGGCCTGTTCCCGGATGCGGGCGAGCAGTCGCTGGGCGGCGGCGCGAACCTCCTCCCGGGCCGCCGGCGGCAACTCGGCCAGCGCCTCCCGGATCAGGAGGGTATCGGCCGCCGAGACATCGAAGGGCCCATGGCAACAGGCGCTGCAGCCCGACCGGCAGGGAATGACGCCCGGATGCTGCTCGACGGCATCCGCGAACCAGCGGTCCAGCCGCTCCAGCGTGTCGCGATAGGCGCGAGCGGCCGGATCCATGGTTCAGCGGGGCCGGGCGGCCGCGGCGAGCATGAGCCAGCCCGCTAGGAAGGCGACGCCGCCGAATGGTGTGATGGCGCCCAGTCCGCGGGTGCCGGTGAGGGCGAGCGCGTAGAGGCTGCCGGAGAAGAGGATGGTCCCCACGACGAAGGCCCACCCTGCCCGTTCGGCCCAGGGTGAGGGCTGGGCCGCCATCAGCCACCCGGCGACGACGAGGCCGAAGGCGTGATACATCTGGTAGCGCGCCCCGGTCTCGAAGACCTGGAGCAGGTCGGGCTCGAGCCGCGCCTTGAGGGCGTGGGCGCCGAAGGCACCCGCGGCGACGGCGATGCAGGCGGAGACGGCGCCGATGCTGACGAAGTAGCGGGAGGGTAGCATCAGAAGTAGAGGAAGGGCGGCGGGGCCATGCCCTGCGCCCGGAAGTTGGCGACGATCTGGCCGGCGGTCCAGATCGTGTGCTGGTTGAGCTCGTCCCAGACCATCCACTTGGGCATCTTCTGCCCGAAGTACCAGATCGTGGTCTGGCGGTCGTCCAGGGTCTCCTCCTTGAGGATTCGCAGGGTGAACCCGTACGACTGGTCCACGAAGCGGCGGAGACCGTCACGGCTGTTGAACACGGCGGCGGTGTCGGCGCGGAAGGGGAGGCTGTCCCAGCCGAGGATGTAGTGCGAGACGATGTAGAGATTGGCGCCGGCGGCGTGATGAATCTGCTGGGCGAAGTCCCGCTGGCCCGGCGCGGCGGCGATCCGATAGGCGCGCTCCGGCATCGAGTCGACCATCGACAGGAGCAGGTTCCGCTGGGTCTCCTGCGCCCGGACCTGGATGTCGCGGTACTCGGCGGGCATCGGGAAGGCCTGCCGGATGGGCGGGGCCTGCTGTGCGGCCGCGGCCGACACGCTGAGCGCTGAACCGAGGAGGAGCCGGCGGAGCATGTCTGTTCACCTCACTCAGGTAAAATGTTTCAGCGTGCTCAAAGATACCTGCTTCATCCGGATTACATGAGGGCTTCATTTCCCGCGCCGGAGCTTGGACACTCCCCTCACTGGACACGACACCATGTCGCTGCCGGGCGGATTCTGGTCCGACGTGAAAGGCACGTTGCGCGGGCTGGTCCGCCGCGCGGGGTTCACCTGGGCGGCGGTGCTCACGCTGGGCCTCGCGATCGGTGGCATGACGGCGATGCTCACCATCGCGAACGCCATTCTCTTCCGGCCGCTCCCCTATCCCGATGCCGAGCGGCTGGTCACCATCTGCGAACGCCACGCGGAGCTCGAGGGCTTCTGCGTGGCGTCGGTGCCGAATGCGAGCGACTGGGCCCGGTCGAGCCGGGCGCTCGCCTCGCTCGGTGCGGCGCGCGACTGGCCGATGACCCTCACCGACGGGGTCCGGAGCGTGCCGGTCCGGAGCGGCCTCGCCACCCCGGGCCTCTTCCGGACCCTGGCCGTGACGCCGGCGCTCGGGCGAGCGCTCGCTCCGGAGGATGAGGCGGCCGGCAGCCGCCGGGTGGTCGTCCTGAGTGACCGGTTCTGGCGGGAACGGCTGGGGGGCGACGCCGGCGCGGTGGGCCGGACCATCACGCTGGAGGATTCGGTGTACCGGGTGGTGGGGGTGCTGCCCGCGGGCTTCGAGGTCCCGGAGCTCGAGGGGGCGGAGGTCTGGATCCCGATGCCCTTCGCGCCCGACGACGAGGAGCAGCGCGGCTGGCGGGGCTTCCACGTGTATGGACGGCTCGCGCCGGGCGCGACGGTTCCCTCCGCGGCGGAGGAACTGCGCGGCCTCCAGCTGCGGCTCGGGGAGATCCACCCGACGACCAACGCCGGCTGGGGCGTGGACGTCCTGCCGCTCCGGAACGCGGTGGTGGGCCAGGTGCGGCCGGCGCTGCTGGCCTTTCTCGGCGCGACCCTGCTCGCGGTCCTGATCGCCTGCCTCAATGTCACCACACTGCTGGTCGCGCGGTGGAACACGCGCCGGCGCGAGATCGCGGTGCGGGCGGCGCTGGGCGGCGGCCGGCTCGCGATCATCCGGCTCCTCCTCCTCGAGACCCTGGTCCTGGCGGGGCTCGGCGCCGGGATCGGGCTCCTCATCGGGCCGTGGGCGACGCAGGTGTTCGTGGCGCTCGCGCCGAAGAACATTCCGCGCCTCGACCAGGTGGGAATCGCGCCGGCGATCATGGGCGTGGCGCTCCTGATCGCGCTGCTGGTTCCCGCGCTGGTCGGCATCGTGCCGGCCCTCGGGGCCTCGCGGCTCGGCCTGGCCGACTCGCTGCGCGGGAGCGGCGGCTCGTCGCGGGGCGGCGTACTCTCCCGGCGACTGCTCGTGACGGCGCAGCTCTCCCTCGCCGTCATGCTGCTGACCGGCGCCGGCCTCCTGGGCCGGAGCTTCCAGCGGCTGCTGGCGTGGTCGCCCGGGTTCGAGCGGGAACACCTGGTCACGCTGTGGACCTATCTCCCGCCGTCCCGCTTCCCCGATGAGAAACAGGTGAGCGCGACCTTCACGGCGATGCGGGCCGAGCTGGCCTCCCTTCCCGGGGTCGGTGGTGTGTCGCAGGCGTCGGCGGGGCCGCTCTTCGGGGGTCGGGAGACGGATGGCTTCGTCGATCCGTCGAAGGCGGGGGCCGAGCCGGTGCCGGCGGTGTGGAGCGACCTCGGGCCCGACTACTTCCAGGTGCTCGGGATCGGGGTGAACCGCGGGCGAGGCATCACCGCGGATGATCGGCGCGGCGGGGCGGGGGTGATCGTGGTGAACCAGGCGTTCGCGCGGCGGATGTGGCCGGGTGCCGATCCGCTCGGGCGGTTGCTCCAGCCCAGGTCGGGTGGTGATCCGATGCAGGTCATCGGCGTGGTCGACGACATCCCGCCTTTCCGGGCCGGCACCCCGCCGGAGCCGGAGGTGTACTGGCCCTTCGATCAGCACACCCGCTGGGCGAGTTACCTCGTGATCCGGACGACCGGGGATCCGGCCGGCACCGGGGCCCTGGCGGCGAGTCGCCTGGCCGAGCGCTTCCCGGCGGTGCAGGTCTCCCCGCCGCGCACCATGCCGGAGCTGGTGGACCGGCAGATGGTAAGCCCGCGCTTCGCCATGCTGCTCATCGGCGTGTTCGCACTGATGGCCCTGATCATCTCGGCGATCGGCGTATTCGGGGTGGTGAACTTCCTGGTGACCCAGCGCTCGCGCGAGCTGGGCATCCGGATCGCGCTCGGCGCGGAGCGGCGCCAGGTGATGGGTGGGGTGATCGGAGAAGGGGTGAAGCTCGCCGCCGCCGGCGCGGTGGCGGGGGTCGCCGGGGCGCTCGCCCTGGGCCGGGTCATCGCGTCGCTCCTGGCGGGGGTGTCGCCGAGCGATCCGATGACCCTGCTGCTGGTGCCGCTGGGGCTGATCGCGGTGGCGCTCCTCGCCGCGTTCCTGCCGGCCCGGCGGGCGGCGCGCACCGACCCGATGGTGGTGCTCCGGAGCGAGTAGGGTCTCAGCCGCCCAGCGCGGTCGGGTCGACGGCCATGCCCATCGAGTGGTAGCCGTTGTCGACGTACACCGTACTGCCGGTGATGGCCGTGGCCAGCGGGCTCGCGAGGAAGGCCGCGGTGTTGCCGACTTCGGTGGCCTCCAGCTCCTTCGGGAGGGCCGCGTTCGCCTTGCAGTAGCGGACCATCGTGTCGATGAAGCCGATCGCGCTGGCCGCGCGCGAGGCCCAGGGGCCGGCGGAGATCGTGTTCACCCGCACGCCGAACCGGCGGCCGGCCTCGTAGGCCAGCGTGCGGGTGTCGGCCTCGAGCGCGGCCTTCGCGCTCGACATCCCCCCGCCGTAGCCCGGAATCACCCGCTCGCCCGCCATGTAGGTGAGAGAGAGGAACGACCCGCCGGGCCGCATCAGCGGCCCGAAGCTGCGTACCATCGAGGTCAGGCTGTAGGCGCTCACACTCACCGCGGCGAGGTAGCCGGCGCGGCTCGTGTCGAGGAGCGGCTTCTTCACCTCGGGGCCGTTGGCGAGGCTGTGCACCACGATGTCGAGCGGCCGGTCGCCGAAATCCGTTACCAGCGCCCGGGTCACGCCCTCGATGCTGTAGTCGCCACGTTCCTTGTACCGCTTGTTCTCGAGGATGTCCGCGGGAACGTCCGCCATCGTGTCGAAGGCGGCGTCGAGCGGATAGATCTTCTCGAAACTCATCCTGCCGCCGGTGGCGAGCGCCAGCGACGCGTCCATCTTCCCCCGTTCCAGCAGGTTCAGGAAGATGTTGAGCGCCGGCGGCCAGGTGCCGACGCAGATCGTGGCGCCGGCTTCGGCCATGGCCTTGGCGATGGCGAACCCGAAGCCGCCGTCATCGGCGACACCCGCGATGAATGCCCGCTTGCCGGTCAGGTCGATGGGAAGCATGGAATGAGGGTAGAAGGGTCCGGGTAAGCTATCCGAAACGCCGGGCGAGGGTAGCCCTACTCGGTCCGGAGGGTCTCGAGCGGCGGGCGGCGGAAGACGTCGAGGCTGTTCCAGAGCCCGGTGGCGATCGTGAGTCCCACCATGGTGAGGGCCAGGATGCCGAATGCCTCCCACGGCACGGTGAACGGCACCTTGAAGACCCACTTCATCAGGGCCCACCCGCCGATGGCGGAGAGGCCGGTCGCCACGATCGACGCGAGCACCCCGAGGGCGGCATACTCCGTCACCATCACGCGGACCACTTGGCTCCGGGTGGCGCCGAGGGTCTTGAGGAGGGCGGCCTCCCGCATCCGCTGGAAGCGGCTGGTGGCGAGCGCCCCGATCAGCACGACGACACCGGTGGCGAGGCTGAGGAGCGCCATGAACCGGATGGCGAGGGCCACGCTGGCGACGATCCGCTCGATGGTCTGCTGGATCGAGCGGAGGTCGATCGAGGTCACGTTGGGGAACCGCTCCACCGCGGCGCGCTGGATCTGGCCGATCTGGGCCGGGTCCTCGGTGCGGGTGAGCACCACGAAGCTCTGGGGCGCGTCGTCGAGCGGGCCGGTGGGGAAGACCGCGAAGAAGTTGGGTTCGAACCGGGCCCAGTTCACCTCGCGCAGGTTCCGGACGACAGTCGTGACCCGCACCCCCTGGATGTCCCAGACGATGGTGTCGCGCACGGTCACGCCCAGGTCGCCGGCGACCCCCGACTCGAGCGACAGAGGCACCACTCCGCCGGCACCGCGGTACTCACCCGCTTTCCACCAGTCGCCGACCAGCACCTTCTCGGATCCCACCGAGGTGTCGCGGTAGGTCGAGCGGAACTCCCGCCGCAGGGCCCACGTCGCGATCCGCTCGCCGTCGCGGTTGCGCGCGGTGGAGTCGGCCAGCATCTCGGTGACACTGCGCCCGTTGATGGCGGCGATCCGCATCGGGACGATCGGTACCGGCGGCTGATAGGGTAGCCGCCGGTCGCGGAGGATCTGCTCCACCGGCTGGAGCTGGTCGGGCTGGATATCGAAGAAGAGGAGGTTCGGGCGGCCGAGGCCGCCGTCCAGCTGGAGCTGGGCGAGGAGATTGTGCTGGCTCACCGCCAGCGCACCGAGGAGGAAGGCCCCGAACCCGAGGGAGAGCACCACGGCCACCGTCTGGTTCGCGGGGCGGTAGAGGTTCGAGAGTCCCTGCCGGAGCACGTACGTGAGCCCGTGCGGGAACCAGCGGCGGAGCCCGGCGATGAGGGCGCGGGCCGCGAGGTAGAGCACCAGCAGCGCCAGCCCGATCCCTACCGAGAAGCCGAGCCCGCGGAGCAGGTTTCTCACCTCGAGGCTCGCCAGACCGACGACGCTCAGGGCGAGTCCCGCCCGCGCGACCCAGGTCCAGCGGTCGGTGCCGCCCCGCGCGGTGGTCTCCACATCCCGGCGAAGCACGGCGAGCGGCGGCACCTGCCGGATGCCGAGGAGCGGCAGCAGGGCGAAGATCGACGAGACCCAGACGCCGACGCCGAGTCCCGTGAGAATCGCGGTGAACGAGGGACTCACCGAGACGTCGAGCGGCATGAAGGCGCCGAAGACCCTCGGCAGGAGCAGCTGGATGACGAGGCCGAGTCCCACGCCGATGGCGCTGCCGGCAAGGCCCATCGCCGCGGCCTGGAGGAGGTAGGCCGCGAAGACCTGCCCGCTGGTGGCGCCGAGGCAGCGGAGCACCGCGATCGAGTCGCGCTTGCGGCGGATGAAGACCTGTACGGCGCTCCCCACGCCGATCCCGCCGAGGAGCAGCGCGATCAGGGCGACGAGACCGAGGTAGCGTCCCAGCTGGTCGAGATTGCTCTTGAGGTCGCGCTCTTCCTCCGCCGCGGTGCGGAGCCGGCCGGTGAGCGGCCGGAGCTTGCCGCGCCAGGTCGTGGCGAACTCGCGGGTGTCGAGCGTCGCGGGCGTGCGGACGTACCACTCGTACTCGACCCGGCTCCCGAAGCCGAGGAGCTTCGTCTCCGGCAGGGTGCTGGCGGGGATGTAGACCCGTGAGCCGAAGGCGGAACGAATCCCCGCGTCGCCGGGGAAGCTGGTGACCGTACCGGCGATGAGGTAGCGGGTCTCCCCCAGCTTCATCGTGTCGCCGACCTGAGCGTTGAGCGAGGTGAGGAACGCGGGGTCGACCAGCGCCACCCGCTCGGACTGGAGCCTGGGCCAGACGCCTGCCGGCTGGGTCTGGACGTTGCCGTAGAAGGGGTAGCCGCCCTCGACCGCGTTCACCTGCACCATGCGGGCGCCTGCGGAACGGGTAACGTAGGCCATGCCGCTGAAGCTGGTGAGCCGGGCGACATCCCGGACCCGGTCGGCGCCGCTCGCGGCGATCGCGGAGTCGATCGTCGCGCGGAGCGCCGGGGAGGGATCGCTCCGGGAGCCCAGCACCAGGTCGCCACCGAGGAGGGCCCGGGACTGGTGTTCGACCGCGACCCGGAGGTTGTCGGTGAACGACTCGATGGCCACCAGCGCGCCGACGCCGATCGAGATGGCGGCGGTGAGCAGCAGCATCCGGCGGCCCGCCGCGCGGGACTCGCGGACCGCGAGGTTCCAGACGAAGCGGTCGGTCATCGGGCGACGGCGGCGCCGGTGTCCTCGACCACGAGCCCGTTGGCGAGCCGGATCATCCGCGCGGCCCGGCGGGCGAGGTCCATGTCGTGGGTCACGAGCACGGTGGTGGTGCCGAACTCGCGGTTGAGCCCGAGCATGATCTCCACCACCGTCGCGCCCGTGACGCCGTCGAGGTTGCCGGTCGGCTCGTCGGCGAAGAGGATCCGGGGGCGGTTGCTGAAGGCGCGGGCCAGCGCCACCCGCTGCTGCTCGCCACCGGAGAGCTGGGCGGGATAGTGGTGCTCCCGGCCCTTGAGCCCCACCCGCGCCAGCAGCTCGTCGGCGCGGGGGCCGGCATCCTCCCCCCGGAGCTCGAGCGGGACCTGCACATTCTCGCGGGCGGTGAGCGTGGGGAGCAGGTGGAACGACTGGAAGACGAAGCCGACCCGCCCGCCCCGGAAGCGGGCGAGCCCGTCCTCGCTCAGCTGGTTCAGGTCCTGGCCATCCATCACCACCCGGCCGGCGGTGGGGCGGTCGAGCCCGGCGAGGAGGCCGAGGAGGGTGGTCTTGCCGCTGCCCGAGGGACCGACGATCGACACGATCTCTCCGGCGGCGATCTCGAAGGTGATATCCTTCAGCACCGTGAGCGGTCGCCCGCCCGACAGGTATTCCTTGGTGAGCGACTCGGCGCGAATCATGGACCGGGATACGAGTGAGTGGAATGAACCGTTGGACGGGTAGAATCATAGCGGGGGCCGCGGCCGCCCTGCTCCTGGCCTGTGGCGGACAGGCGCGGGACGGCGCCCGGGGGGACACTGGCGGGACGACCCGCGATTCCACCGCGCCGGCCGTGGTGGCGCCGGCCGGCGGCTCACTGCCGTCGATCGTCTTCCTCGGGACGAGCCTCACGGCCGGCCTCGGTCTCGACCCGGACGATGCCTACCCCGCGGTGATCCAGCGCAAGGTCGACTCGGCGGGCCTCAGGTACACCGTGGTCAACGCCGGGGTGAGCGGCGAGAGCTCGGCGGGGGCCCTCCGGCGGGTCGACTGGATCCTGCGCCAGCCGCCGGCGATCCTCGTGGTCGAGACCGGCGCCAATGACGGCCTGCGGGGTCAGGACCCCGACTCGCTCCGGGCCAATATCCAGGCGATCATCGACCGGGTGCGGCGGGACTCGCCCTCGACGAGGATCATCCTCGCGGGCATGGAGGCGCTGCCCAACCTCGGGGCCGACTACACCCGGCGCTTCCGCGCGATCTACCCGGCGCTTGCGAAGGAGAACCGGATTCCCCTGATTCCGTTCCTGCTGGACCGCGTGGCCGGGGTCGATTCGCTCAACCAGCAGGACGGCATCCACCCGACGAAGCGCGGGGCGACGATCGTGGCGGACAACGTGTGGAAGGTGTTGCGGGGGGAGTTACGGTGAAGCGTTCCGCGTTCCGGACGGCCGACCTGGCCTTCGTTCTGGTGGGCCTCCTCCTCGCCGCCTGCGGCGACGACGCCGATGCCCCGGGCCGCGGGTTCCGAATGGGCTTCTCTCCCATTCCCCCGAAGCTCGATACCGCGCTCCAGAACCAGGTCCTCCAGCTCACCACGCAGCACAGCGATGCCGGACTGGTGCAGCTCGAGATCCCGTGGGCGGTGCTGCTCGCGGATACCGCGGCGGCGCGCGAGGTCCGGGTGGTACGCCTGCCGCTGGTGCAGTTCTATCGCGCGACTGGCCGCGCGGTGACCGTGGCGCTCGATGTCACCAACGGGCTCAATCGCCAGGCCGAGGCCCCGGAGCTGGTGGCGGCGGGGCGGAGCATCGCCGATACCGCGGTGCAGCGGCTCTACCGCGAGTACGTGGCCGCCGTCGACTCGATTCTCCACCCCGACTACCTGAGCCTCGCGGCGGAGACCAACCTGATCCGCCTGGCCGCTCCCGATTCGGTGTATCAGGCCGTGGTCACGATGACGAACGCCGCGGCGGCTGAACGCACTGCGCACGGCAGCACGACGAAGCTCCTCGTGAGCGTGCAGGTGGAGACCGCCTGGGGCGGCCTGCAGGGCGGGACCGGGTTCGTGGGGATCGCGGAGGACCTGGCCGACTTCCCCTTCCTCCGCGCCCTCGGCCTCTCCTCGTATCCCTTCCTCGGCGGCTATGCGACGCCCGAGGCCATCCCCCTCGACTACTACTCCCGGCTCACCGACGGCACCGGACTCCGGCCGGTGGTGCTCGAGGGCGGGTGGCCGTCGGAGGGATTCGGCAGCTCTCCCGCCATGCAGGCCCGGTACATCGCCCGGGAGGCGGAGATCCTGACGCATGCCCGTGGTACGATCCTGCACCAGATCACCTTTACCGACCTCGATCCGAATCTTGCACCCAACCTCGGTCCGTTCTCCAGCCTGGGGTTGGTGGATACCCTCCTCAATCCCAAGCCCGCGCTGGCGGTCTGGGACAGCCTGCTGGCGCTGCCGAGGCACTGAGACCGCGTTTCAGACAGCGCCTTTTCGAGGGGCGGCGGCGCGGGCGTTCCGCTGCTAGAATACGGCCGGTCTCCGGGCCACCTGTCCTCCACTCAACGAACCCTGCCATGCGATTTCGCCTGATCGGTCTCGCCGTATCGTCCGCGCTCGCTCCGATGGCCCTTCTCGCGCAGACCACCGCGCCCCGACCCTACCAGTTCACCATCGAGGATTATGCCCGCGCCGAGCGGATGCTCGCGCCGAGCACCTTCTCCCTCGTGAGCGGGACTGCCGGCCCCGTGAGCTGGCTGCCGGACGGACGTTTCTATTATCGGGCGACGACCGCGGCCGGCGCGGACTTCATCATGGTCAACCCGCTCAAGCCGGTACGGGCGCCGGCCTTCGACAAGGCGAAGATCGCGAGCGCGCTGGCCGCGGCGACGGGATCGCCGGTCAAGCCCGACAGCCTCCCGTTCTTCAGCTTCGGGTTCGCCCCGGGCGGGACGGCGATCGCGGTGACCGTGCAGGGGAAGCCCTGGACCTGCGACCTGGCGGGGAAGGGTTGCACCGCCGGCACGCCGCCCAGGACCATTCCGCCCCACTCGAGCGTCTCGCCCGACAGCTCCACGGCGGTCTTCATCCGGGACTACAACCTCTGGGCTCGCGACCTGAGGAGCGGCGACGAGCGGCAGCTCACGACCGACGGCATCAAGGACTTCGGCTACGCGACCAACAACGCCGGCTGGGTCCACAACGACAACCCGGTGGTGACCTGGTCGCCCGACAGCAGGCAGATCGCGACCTTCCAGCACGATGGGCGGGGCGTGCGCGACATGGTGCTCGCGGCGACCAACCCCGGCGCGCCGCGGCTCGAGCAGTGGAAGTACCCGCTGCCGGGTGACAGCGTGGTCTTCCGGATCCAGCGGGTGATCATCAACCTGTCGGGCTCGAACCCCCAGGTGATCCGGCTCAAGATGGCGCCCGACGCCCACCGCTCCACGGTGAGCGATCATATCGCCTGCGATGACGGCGTCGTCTGCGACGTGCAGTGGTACCCCGACGGGTCCCACGTCGCGTTCATCTCGAGCTCGCGCGACCACAAGCAGGCCTGGCTCCGGGTCGCCGATGCCGCGACCGGCGAGGTGCGCGAGGTGCTCCACGAGGAGAGCAAGACCCAGATCGGCGATGCCTCGCTGCCCGAGAATCTCTGGCAGGTGCTGCCGGCCAGCAACGAGCTGATCTGGTGGTCGGAGCGGGACAACTGGGTGCAGATCTACCTGTACGACCTCCGGACCGGCGCCCTCAAGAACCGGATCACCACCGGCGAGGGCAACGTCACCAAGCTGGTGCGGATCGACGAGAAGGCCCGCCAGATCTGGTTCACGATGAACGGGCACGAGCCGGGACGGGATCCCTACTTCCAGCACCTCTACCGGATCGGGTTCGACGGGAAGGGCCTCACGCTGCTCACGCCCGAGGTGGGGAACCACAGCGTCTCGGTGTCGCCCGACGGGAAGTTCTTCGTGGACACCTGGTCGACGCCCGACACGCCGCCGGTGACCGTGCTCCGCAACGCCATGGGCAAGGTGGTCCTCCCGCTCGAGAAGGCCGACATCACGCGGCTCCTCGCCTCGGGGTGGCGCGCGCCGATTCCCGTGACGGTCAAGGCCCGGGACGGGAAGACCGACCTCTACGGGCTCCTCTATCTCCCGAGCAAGATCGATTCGACGAAGAAGTATCCGTTCATCAACCACATCTATCCGGGACCGCAGGCGGGGAGCGTGGGGCCGCGCTCCTTCTTCCCCGCGCGGGGCGACAACCAGTCGCTGGCGGAGCTGGGCTTCGCGGTGGTGGAGCTGGACGGCCTGGGGACGCCGGGCCGGTCGAAGGAGTTCCACGACTACTACTACGGCAACATGGGCGACAACACGATCCCCGACCAGGTCGCCGGCATGAAGGAGCTGGGCAAGCGGTACCCCTTCCTGGACCTCGACAAGGTCGGGATCTGGGGCCACTCGGGGGGCGGGTTCGCCACCGCCTCGGCGATGTTCGATTACCCCGACTTCTTCAAGGTCGGGATCTCCGAAAGCGGGAACCACGACAACCGGGTGTACGAGGACGACTGGGGCGAGCGCTACCAGGGCCAGATGATGACGGCCGCCGACAGCGCCGCGTACGAGAAGGCCTCCAACCAGTCGCGCGCCGCGAAGCTCAAGGGCAAGCTCTTCCTCATCCACGGCATGATGGATGACAACGTCCCGCCCTACAACACCCAGCTGGTGGTGAATGCCCTGATGCGGGCGGGGAAGGATTTCGACCAGATCATGCTGCCGGATGCCCACCACGGGTACGGCAAGGATGCCGCGTACATCATGCGGCGGCGGTGGGACTACTTCGTCTCGAACCTCCAGGGCAACATTCCGCCCAAGGAGTACCAGATCGGGAAGCCGAAGCCGCCGGTCACGCCCTGAGCGGCCGCGGGCCCGGACACGCACGAGGGGGATCCGCCCGGCCGGGTGGATCCCCCTCGGCATTCGGGACGGGGGTCAGCTACGCGGTACCGTCCGGATCGCCGCCTTGACCCGGGCCACGAGCTCGGGGGTCACTTCCGTGAGTCCGTGCGCCGCCGCGGCATGCTCCGCGACGTGCCGCAGGATCTCCTCCTCGTTGTCTCCGGTGACCGTGAACCGGCATCCCGCCACCACATCACCGCAGCCGAACTGCTTCGTCATGGAACACTGCTCCTGAGAGGTGTGAAACGACACTGCTCTCCCCTCAACGCCGGTGTCCGGGGTTTGGTTCTCTCGAGGGCCGGCAACCTGCCGGGCGGTCAGCGGCTGCGGAGCCTGGCGTAGAGGCGGATCGTCCCGCCGAAGAGGAGGCTGATGCCCACGATCACGAGCAGGAGCGTCCCGAGCGGGGTCATGCCCTTGAGGACGGCGAGGGAGACACCGAGAATCAGCATCAGGGTGGGAATCTCGTTGGCCCAGCGGAGCTGCTGGCCGGTCCAGCGGACGTCGCCACGCCCGAGGCGCTTGAGGGTGACCTCGCACCAGTAGTGGTACACCAGGAGCAGCGCCACGACCGCGAGCTTGAGCCACATCCAGCGCTCGGCCAGCCAGCCCGGCTGGAGGATCAAGAGCGCGACGGCGCTCACCACGGTGATCGCCATCGCGGGGTAGGTGATCATGTAGTAGAGCCGGCGTTCCATGAGGCTGAACTGCGCCATCAGCGCCGACCGGGCGGGGTCGGTGCCCTCGTGGGTCTCGGCGTGGTAGATGAACAGCCGGACGAGGTAGAAGAGACCGGCGAACCAGCTCACCACCCCGATGATGTGGACCGCTTTCCACCAGAGATAGGCCATCGGTCCCGCTCCTGCGCGAGGAAGGCCCGCGCCGAAGCAAGATTCCCGGCCGCCGGTGAAGTGGGGCTGAAGCGGCTGTGAATCCCCGCCCCGCACCCGACTTCCGAGGGGCCCGGTTTTCCAGTACCTTGGGGCCCATGTCCCGACCCTCCGACAAGATCTCGCCCGCGCTCGAAACCATGGTGGCGAAGTTCGCCGAACGGGTGCGCTACATCGGCGTGCAGCACGGCCTGGCCGGCTCCGACGTGGAAGACCTGGTCCAGGAGGTGCGGCTCCGGCTCTGGAAGGCGCTCGAGAGCGGCGAGAAGATCCTGGCCGCTCCCGCGTCTTATATCCATCGGACGGCGGTCTCGGCCGCGCTCGACCTGCTCCGGCGGCGGCGGGCCCGGCGGGAAACCCCCGCCCGGCTGAGCCGCCCCAGCGGACTCGCCCTGCTGGGAGAGTCGGCCAGCGCCGACCGGCTGCTGGAGGAGCTGGAACTGCAGGAGCAGGTGGGTCGGGCCGTGGACTCGCTGATCCCGGCCCGGCGCTCGGTGGTGCGGATGTACCTGACGGGATACACCCGGGAGGAGATCGCCGACCTCCTGGGCTGGAGCGAGCCGAAGACCCGCAACCTGCTCTATCGCGGCCTCGCGGACCTGCGCGAGAAGCTGACCGCGATGGGCATCGGACCGGAGGCGCTGGGATGAGCGACGAGCGACTGCGCCTGAGCTACGACCGGCTGCTGGGCGTCCGCGCCGCCATGTCCTCCAATCGCGAGGGCTGCCCAGACGTCGAGGCGATGATCACGCTGATCCGCCGCGAGGGGAGCGAGGACGCCCGTCTCGACCTGCTGGACCACATCATGGCCTGCCCCTTCTGCCAGGCCGAGTTCGCCCTCCTCAAGACCGCCGGCACGGCCCAGCCGCCGGAATAGCCTCCACCATGGATCCCGATCGGCTCCGTGCGCTGTATACACGGCACACGGCGGTGCACGCGTTGTTGAACGACCGCGCCGTGGTGCCGCTCGACGCCATGCTGGCCGTGCTCGAGCACCGGGGCACGGAGGAGGAGCGGCGCGAGACCCTCAACCGGATCCTGGCCGACCCCGAGAGCCGGCGGGAGTTCGATCTCCTGCGCGCGGCGATCCGCGCCTCCGACCCGGCACAGGTCCCGCCTCCGCCCGACTCGGCGGAGACGGGACCCCGGGACTGAACGACTACCAGGCCACCATCCCGTTGGCTCCCACCGGGAGCGGCGCCGTCACCTCGACGGTGGTGAGCCCGCCATCTGCCCCCCGCTCGAAGCCGCTGATGCCGTGGGCGTCGCTGTCGAGGGTGTACAGCATTCCGGCGTCGGCGAAGGCGAGATCGATGGGCCCCGCGCCGGTCCGGCCGGTCACCCCGTCGGCGTTCAGCAGCGTCAGGCGCCCGCCCTGGCCGATCCGGTAGCCGCTCACACTCGCGCTTCCGTTGTTGGTCACGTACGCGAAGTGCCCGTCGGGAGTCACCACCACCCAGCAGGCCGCGGTCTCGGTCGTGCCGACCGACGGGGCAATGACCCGGAGATCGTTCCGCAGTCCCAGCCGGTACGACGACAGCGCGCTCCCGTCCGGCGCTCCGCCGGATGCTTCCGACACCAGCAGGTCGCCGCGCCGGTCGAAGGCGAACCCGAACGGGGTCTGCCCCGCCGACGGGTGCGAGACCGGCTCGCCCACCAGGAACCCGCGCAGCGCGTAGGTCGTGACGAGGTTGGCGTTCTTCTCCGTCACGACCAGGCGAGTCCCGTCGGGCGAGAATCCGATCTGGGCCGGTCCGACGCCGCTGCCGCTGAGCGGACGGCTCGAGTGCGCGAGGGGGAGGAGTCGCCCGTTCTCGCGGAGCAGGAAGCCCGCGATGTTCCCCGCGCCCCCGGCGTTCAGGACGTACACCAGGGCCCCATGGGCGGTGATGCTGATGGGCTGCAGCCCGCCCGAGGGCTGGCGGTCGGTCAGCTCCAGAGAGTTCCCCCGCCGCCGGAAGACGGAGACGTCGTTGCTGCCCGCGTTCACCGCGAGCACGAACGGACCGGCCTGGATCAGCCCGCCCTGGTTGCCGAGCCCGCCACCGGTGCCCCGTCCACCGGTGGGAACCGCGCTCGGCGCGCCGAGCCGGCCATCCCGCCCGCGGGGGAAGACGAGGAGCGCGTTGCCATCAGGAGCGTTGCTCGCCACCACCACCGCACCCGCTGCGTCGACCCGGCTCGCGGCGGCATAGGGGGCGAGGGGCGTCGTGGTCTCGGGATCGGAGCCGCAGGCGGCGAGGGCGAGGAGGAGTGCTGCGGGGGCGTATCGAACGACCGACATGAGTATTGCCTCGTGCGAGAATGAAGAGTGGTGCGGATGACCTGCCTCTCTTCAACGCTCCGAAACGCAAACGGATCTGTCTTGCGGGAAGACAGATCCGTCGCTCCGGTCGAGGCGTTTCCCGGGGATCGGCCCGCGCGGTCAGTCCTGCGCGGCCGTCCGTGTGGCGAGGGCCAGGAACGCCTGCCAGCGTTCCTGTTCACTGCCGGGTCCCGCACGTTCCGCAATCACCACCAGGTTGGGGGCGAGGGCGTCCCCCAGCTCCTGGTCCGACACCACCGCACTGCTGTCGCCGGTCGCGAGGCCGAGCCAGGGCGCCGGCTGGCCGTACGCATAGTCGCCGAAGATCAGGACCGGCGTGCCGTACTCCTTCACCTTCGAGCCGCGGCCGGGGACCCACTGGTCGGCCCAGCCGTAGATCCACTTCGCATCCTCTTCCAGGAGCCGCACGCAGCCGTGGCTCGCGGGCTTCCCGGGCAGCTCGTACTGGTGGAACGCCACGCCCTTGAGGGCGATGATGTTGAAGTACCAGTTCAGGATCCAGCTCGGGTCGTCGGTGCTGATCGCGGTGCGCGACTTCCAGTTGGTGAAGAAGAGCCCGCTGTCGGTCGGGGTGGTCAGCTTGCCCGTGCTGGTGGGACCCCAGCGCACCAGCCGCCCGTATTCATAGGCGCCGAAGGCCTGCACCCGGCGCGACACCGCGATGAACTTCGGGATATCCGCCAGCTGGTGCAGCTCGGCGGGGAACGGGGCGTACTCGAGCTCGCTCGCCACCGCGTCCGGCACCAGGATGTTCCGCCGCTTCGCGTGACTCTGGTCGATCCGGTTGATCTTGAGCACCGTGAGACGCTCGGCCGAGTCCAGCGCGGCAAAGCGACCCCACTGATCGAAGGGTACCAGCCTGAAGCTCTGCGTTGCGCTCCAGCGATCGTGGCTCGCGCTCGCGCTGCCGGCGCCATCCAGGATGGGTGTGGGGAGCACTTCCGGCACCGGGACTTGTGTCAGCCCGGCATGCCGCTCCCTGTAGTGTGCCCCCAACATTGCCGCCCCGAGACCCAACACCGCCACCGCCTTCACCGCACCCAGCTTCCGGCCCACCGTCCACCCAAACGTCAAATTGCTCGACATCAACTGGTCACATCCTTCATTGCGGAACCCGAAGCCAAATGCTGGTATTCCAGTGGTTTACCCTGTCTGCCCCTGCCGCGGTCCGGCGAGCCTCTCGTGATAACTCCGGCGTGAACCGCGCTGTTCCAAAGGGATATACGGGCAACCGGCGGGCCAATTCTCACTGACGGGAAGGCGGGTGGGCGGGTGGGCGGGTAGGCGGGTAGGCGGGGAGGCGGGGAGGCGGGAGTCCGGAGGCGGGGAGGCGGGGAGGCGGGCTTCACTCGCGATTGCATCGCGAGTGCAACCCGCCTCCCCGCCTCCCCGCCTACCCGCTCACTCCAACTTCGCGTCCAGCTCGATCGTGGCGTTGTTCGCGAACAGCTTCGAGATCGGGCAGTTCTTCTTGGCGTCCTCCGCCGCCGCGGCGAACCCGGCCTGGTCGAGCCCGGGCACCACGCCGCGAGTGGTCAGCCGGATCGTCGTGATATGCGGGCCGCCGTCCATGCTCAGGGTGACCTCCGCGGTCGTGCTCACGCGGGTCGGGGTCTTGCCCTTCGCCTCGAGCCCCGCGGACAGGGCCATGCTGTAGCAGGCGGCGTGGGCCGCGCCGACGAGTTCCTCGGGGTTGGTGCCCTTCGCGCTCTCGAACCGGGTCGCGAAGGTGTAGGCCCCGGAGAGCAGGCCCGACTTGCCGTTGAATTGTCCCTTACCGCCCTTGAGGCCGCCTTCCCAGACGGCGGACGCGGTGGATACAGGCATGGTGGTGCTCCTGAATTGAGTTCTGAGTTCCGGGTTCCGAGTTCCGAGTGAACTAATCTGGATTCAGCCGCCCGTCTTTACCAGCCGCCACCACAGAAGGGTTAGACAATCCTCTCACCCGGAACTGGGAACTCGGAACTCACAACTCGGAACTCCTCTCACGGCCCGACGCTGTGCTCGCCGGTCGCCGCCGACATCATCTGCTCGATCGCGGTCGAACCGAAGACCCGCCGCGCGAGCCTCGCGAGGCCGTGCTTCACCTCGGAGAGGATCTCGTAGAAGGTCGGGATCGCCACCAGGGTGAGGAGGGTCGAGGTGATGACGCCCCCGATCACCGCCACGCCGAGCGGGGCGCGGAACTGCGCGCCTTCGCCGCGGCCCAGCGCCACCGGGATCATCCCCGCGATGAGCGCGAAGGTGGTCATGAGGATCGGCCGGAGCCGGATCGAGCCGGCGCGGATCAGCGCCTCCCGGAGCGGGAGCCCGTCGCGCTCCACCGCCCACTTGGCGAAGTCGATGAGCAGGATCGCGTTCTTCGCCACGATGCCCATCAGGAGGATCACCCCGATCAGGCTCATGATGTTGATGGTCATGCCGGTGATCGCGAGGCCCAGCATGACCCCGATCATCGAGAGCGGGAGCGACATCATGATCGCCAGCGGATCGAGGAAGGACCCGAACTGCATCACGAGGATCAGGTACATCAGCATCGCCGCGACGCCCAGCGCGATGAAGATGTTCCCGAAGACCTCGGTCTGCTGCTCCGCGTCGCCCCCCTCGGTGATGCGGACGCCGGGCGGCAGCTGGATCCTGGCCAAGCGGGCCCGCACGTCGTTCATCACCTCGCCGGTGGAGCGGCCCGAGACGTTCCACTCGACGTTGACCACCGGGTCGCGGTTGAGGTGGTTGATGATGGCGGGGCCGAGACTGCTGGTGATGTCGGCGACCTGGGAGAGCGGCACGGTGGTGGGGGCGCCGTTGGGCCCGACCACGAGGAGCGGGAGGCGCCGGAGGTCCTCGGTCCGCGCCCGGCTCTCCGGCGTGAGCCGGACCTCGACGTCGCGGGTCTCGCCGCTCGGGTCGACCCAGTCCCCCGCGTCGATCCCCGCGAAGGCCGGCCGGACCGACTGGGCCACATCCCCCACGGTGATGCCGAGGGAGCCCGCCAGCCCGCGGTTGAGCTGGATCGTGACCTCGGGCTTCTGACCCTTGCTCGAGAGCCCCAGGTCCACCACGTTCGGCACCTTCGCGACCTCCGCCATGACCTGCTCGGCGGTGGCGGTGATCCCGGGGACGTCGCTGCCGCGGACTTCCAGCAGGAGCTGCTTCCGCCCGCCTCCGAAATCGCTGGTGAAGATCGAGAGCTTGGCCCCGGTGAGTCGCGCGGTCTGGTCCCGCATCACCGCCGCCAGTTCCTCGGCGCTCCGGGTGCGTTCGTGCTTCGGGACCAGGCGGACGTAGATGTTCCCCTCGTCCACCGCCCCGGTCGCGCTGCCGCCCAGCGTGGTGTAGGTGTAGCGCACCTCGGGGAGATGCCGCGCCAGCCGGGCCACCTCCTCCGCCTTGAGCCGGGTGTAGGAGAGGCTCGACCCCGGCGGCGTTTCCACCTTGATGTTGAATTCGCCCCGGTCGTCGATCGGGAAGAAGCCGACGCCCACCAGGCTCAGCGCCGGCATCGCCAGGGCGAAGATGAACGACGCGGTCGCGATGAACACCATGGTCCAGCGGTGATCCAGCGCCCAGGCGATCACCCGCTCGTACCGCCGGGCGAGCCGCTCGAACCAGGCGTTGAACCGGTCGAGCAGGCGGGTGATCCAGGCCTTCTGGTGCTCCTCCCGGTGCGGATCGGGCCAGTAGGCCGAGAGCATGGGGTCGAGCGAGAACGACACGAAGAGCGACACCGCCACCGAGCAGGCGATGGTGAGCCCGAACGGCTTGAACCACTGGCCCGCCACGCCGGGGAGGAAGGCGATGGGGACGAAGACGGCGAGGATCGAGAAGGTGGTCGCGGCCACCGCGAGCCCGATCTCGTCGGTCCCCTCCCGCGCCGCGGTGAGGTGGTCCTTCCCCATCTCGACGTGCCGGACGATGTTCTCGCGGACCACGATGGCGTCGTCGATCAGGATGCCGATCGCGAGCGAGAGACCGAGCAGCGACATCGTGTTGAGCGTGAACCCGAAGGCCCAGACCGCGATGAACGAGGCCAGGACACTCACCGGGAGCGCCAGCCCGGTGATGATCGTCGACCGCCAGGAATTGAGGAACAGGAAGACGACGAGCACCGTGAGGAGCGCCCCCTCGACCAGGGTCTCCTCGACGTTCCGCACCGAGTTGTCCACCCGCTCGCCCGAGTCGCGGACCAGCTGGAGGGTGGCCCCCTCCGGCAGGGTCTGCTGGATCTTCTCCACCCGCGCCTTGATCCGGTCGCTCACGTCGGTGGTGCTGTAGCCCTTCGACTTCTTGATGTCGATGCCGACCGCCTCCCCGTCGTTGTAGAGGGCCAGCGAGCGGGGCTCCTCGGTGCCGTCGAGCACCGTCGCCACTTCACCGAGGCGGATGAGGCGTCCGTTCCGCTCCGCCACCACCAGCTTGAGGAAGTCGCCCGGCTCGGCCAGGCGGCCCGCGAGCCGGATGCTCCGCTCCTCGAAGTCCGCCTCGATCCGCCCCACCGGCGCCGCCACGTTCTGGAGCCGGAGCGCCTGGACCACCTGGGCCACGCTCACCCCGGCGCCCTGCAGCGCGTCGGGGCGGAGCAGCACCGTCAACTCGCGCTCGTGCTTGCCGACGACATTCACCTCCGCCACGCCGGCCAGCGAGCGGAGTTCCCGCGCGATCCCGGGATCGGCGATCCGGGTGAGCTCGGCCGCGGTGAGGGTCTTCGAGCTGAGCGCCAGCGACACGATCGGGCGGTCGGTGTCGGAGAGCTTCTTGATGATCGGCTCCTTCATCTCCTCCGGCAGGTCGGCCCGGATGGTGGAGATGGCGTCCCGGATGTCCTGGGTCGCCTCGAGGAGGGGCTTCTCGAACTGGAACTCGATGATGATCTGGGCGAAGCCGTCCTGGGCCGAGCCCTGCATCTTCTTGACGCCGCTGATCGACGCGATCACCTCCTCGATCGGCTCGAGGACCTCGCGCTCGACCGCGTCGGGCGAGCCGCCGGGGTAGGGGATGCCGACCGAGACGAACGGCGGGGCGACGTCGGGGAACTCGTCGGTCTTGAGCTTGAAGAGGGCGATGATCCCGAAGACCGAGAGCGCCACCATCGAGACGATGGTGATCACCGGCCGCCGGATCGCGAAATCGGAGATCAGCATGGGCTACTCCTTCCCCGGCAGCGTGGCCGCCTGGCCGCCGGTGATTTCCGCGGGGCTCCCGATCCGGACCCCGGTGCCGGGGCTCAGTCCCCGCGCCCCGCCGACCAGGAGAGTGTCGCCGGCGGCGAGCCCCGACTGGATTTCCATCTGCTCTTCGGCCTCGTCGATGAGGCCGAGCGCCACCTCCACCCGCTCGACCCTGCCCGCCTTCACCCGCACCACGAAGGGCCGGACCCCGCGGCGGTCCACCGCGGCACTCGGCACCACCACCCCGCTCCGGGTGCTGGTGGCTACGCGCCCCTCGGCGAAGAGCCCGGCGATGAGTCTCCCCCCTTCGTTCGGCACCCCGACCGTGATCCGCACCTGGCGGGTCGCCGGGTCCACCGCGGGATTGATCCGGGTGACCTTCCCGCGGAGCGTCCCCACCCCGCCAACCGTGAAGCTGACGGGCGTGCCGGCCTTGAGGCCGCCCAGCGCCTCGGCCGGGACGGTGCCCTCGAACTTGAGGGACGCGGGATCGATCACGGTGAACATGGCGTTCCCCGACTGGACCACGTCGCCGAGACTGACCGGCCGCTCGCTCACCACCCCGCTGAACGGGGCCCGGAGCACGGTGCGCGCCAGCTGCTTCTCCGCCGCCGCGAGCCGGGATTTCGCCTCGGCCAGCTGCGCCTGGGCCGAGGTCTGGGCCAGCCGGGCGGTCTCGACATCGCGATCGGCGATCGCGCCGGCCTGCACCAGCGCCCGCGCCCGCTCGAGCTCGCGCCCGGCGATCTCGGCGTTGAGCTGGGCCGAGGTCACCGCCGACTGGCTCGACGCATAGGCGTCACGGATCGAGGCGTCGTCCAGCCGGGCGAGGACCGCGCCCCGCGCGACCTGCTGCCCCGGCTCGGCATTGACCGCGACCACCGTGGCGCCGATCTCGGCCCGGACCACCGCCTTGCGCTCGGCTTCCAGGGTGCCGCTCACCGCGGGGCCGATCTCGATCTCCTGCTGCCGGGCCACGACCACGTTCTCCTTCCCGACCCACGCGGTGCTGTCGGCGGCGGCGGTGTCCGTGGGCCTGGCCTTCCGGCCGCAGGCGGCCAGCGCGAGTCCGAGAAGGATCCAGTAGTGCGTCCGCATCTTCGTCATTCCCTTGTGTGTCCTGTCGTTTGACTCCACGCCCCACGCCACCTCACTGCGCCAGCGGCAGCTCCGGCAGCAGCGCTACCCGCACCCGCGCGATCTGGAGGTCCCGCCCGGCGGTCGCCCGGTTGGCGCGAGCCTGCTCGAGCAGGATCCGCGAATCGGCCAGCTCGGTCTGGGTGCTGATCCCCTCGCGAAAGCGGATCTCGGCGATGGCGTAGGCCCGTTCCGCCTGCGCCACCGTGCCCTGGCTCGCGGCCCAGGCCGCCGTCGCCGCCCGGAGCCGCTCGAGGGCCGAGCGGGTGTCGACCGCCGCCCGCTCCTTCGTCTGCTGGAGCCGGATCCGCGCATCCTCGGCGGTCGCGGACGCCGACTGCACGTTCCCGCCGATCCGCCCGCCGGTGAACAGCGGCACCTTCACCGTGAGCCCGACCGTCCAGTCCGAGACGAAGTCGCTCCACGACGGGAGCACGTCGCTCGGGTAGCCCAGCCGCGCGAAACTCGAGGAGAGCGTCACCGAGGGATAGCGCTCCGCCCGGGCCACCCGGTACCGCTGCTCCTGTTCCTCCACGGAGGCCTGCGCCTGCCGGACCGGGGCCCGGGCGTCGGTCGTGGTATCGATGGCGCGCTGCACCACCGAGTCGAGCGCCGGCACCACCGGCAGGATGCTGTCCTCGACCGGCGTGGTGAGCCTCACCGCCTGGGACAACGGCAGATTGAGGAGCTGCTTGAGCCGGAGGAACGCGATCTCGCGGTCGGACTCCCGCTGGATCACCACGGTCCGCTGGTTGTCCCGCGAGACCTGGGCGCGGAGGACGTCGAACTCCGGCTGCGATCCCACCTGCTTCGCGAGACGGGTCTGCTCGTAGGTCGAGTCGGCCAGGAGCAGCGTGCCC
>DASZPT010000073.1:0-7788 GCA_035549935.1 Gemmatimonadales bacterium | reverse complement strand
CATGACCCCCAGCACCATGGCGGCGCTCGCGAGGCCGATGCCCCAGCTCCAGAGGCCGAGGTGTCCGAAGATGAAGACGATGGCGAAGAGCGACAGGATCACAAAATGGCCCGCCGTCATGTTGCCGAAGAGACGGACCGCCAGGGCGAACGGCTTCACCAGCTTGCTCAGGATCTCGATCGGGGCCATCGCGATCGACATGAACGTCCCTGCCGCCCCGTGCAGACCCGGCATGTGGGGGAAGATCGTCCGCATGTAGCCCTTGAAGCCCAGCTTGACCATCCCGCCGACCTCGATGATGGCGAAGACCATGAGCGCCAGACCGCCGGTCACCGCCACGTTGCCGGTCGGCGTCGCCATGAACGGCAGCAGACCCAGGAAGTTGCAGTACAGGATGAAGAAGAAAAGCGTGATGATCAGCGGGGCGAACCTGGCGCCGTCATGACCGATGTTGGCGATGGCGATGTCGTTGCGGACGAAGAGCACCAGGCCCTCGACCGCGTTGGCGAAGCCCTTGGGGGCCTTCTCGCCGGCCCGCTGCTTCGCCAGCTGGTTCCCCGCGATCTTCATCGTGAGGAAGACCAGGAACGCGGCCAGCAGCATGAACACCACGTGCTTGGTCGGTGACAGGTTGAGGGTCAGGGCCCCGATGTGGATGTCCGCGAACCGGGGCAGATGCCAGCCCCAGACCTCCCACGCGTCGGCGGTGTGGTGGAAGATCAGCTCCTTGACGTTGACCTCTTGCAGCATCATCGGATGAATCGCGCCTCGAGAAAGAGCAGGGGGATCACCACCCCCACGTAGGCCAGCGCCGTCGCCAGCGGCGGAAAGGTGTCGCGGTCGAACGCCACCAGCCCGGCGAAGAGCCCCACACCCAGCAACCGGAAGAACATCCCGGCGGAAAAGGCCTGCATCGTCTCACGGGTCGAGGCGCCGAGTCCCCGCAGCAGCCAGCGGGAGGCGAACAGCTCGATCACCGTCGCGAGACCGCCCATCACCAGCACCGGCGTCACGGCCACCCGCCCCAGCCAGGACACGAGCAGCGCACCCACGAGCAGCGTGAGCCCGGCCCCGGCCACGACCACCTTCACGCGTCGTCCCCCGGCCGCGGGCCCTGGTGCTCCGCCCGGTACTTCGCCTCGTCCGCCTTGACCTTCTGATAGACCCACAGGAAAGCGAGCCCCGCCCCCACCAGCGTGCCCACCACCGTCAGGATCGGGATCGTTCCGAAGAGCCGGTCGAGCAGGAACCCGACCCCGGCGAACACGATCACGCTGAAGGCGAAGGTGTAGCCCAGCGTATCGTAGCGCCACGCCTCGCCCAGCTCGCCCTGCAGCGGTTTCCGGCCCTTCATAGCCGCGGAAAGCTACCGGCTTGTGAAAAATTTCGCAAGCAAAACCCCCGGCCCCCGGGGCCACCCCGCCGGCCCCCGCAACACGCAGGTCCGTTCCAGAGCCACCTTCGCCCGGGCCACTTTGAACACTCTGATCGGGCTGGCTTCCCAAACCGAAACAGCAAGCCCACTTTACCCCTTCCGACCGAAACCGGTCCCACGCGCCCCCGTACTCTGGCACCGATGACCTCCACCGCCTCTCCCGCCTCCGACGTCGAACTCCTCACCCGCCTGGGCCGCTCGGTCGAACAGCTGCGCGCCCAGGTCGGGCGCCGCATCGTCGGCCAGCAGGAGGTGATCGACGGGATCCTGACCGCGATCCTGGCCGGCGGACACGCGCTCCTCATCGGTGTGCCCGGCCTCGCCAAGACCCTGATGGTCTCCACCGTCGCCGAAGCGCTGCGGCTGTCGTTCAACCGGGTGCAGTTCACGCCGGACCTCATGCCGAGCGACATTACCGGCACCGAGATCATCGAGGAAGATCTCACGACCGGGAAGCGCGCGTTCCGGTTCGTGCACGGGCCGATCTTCGCCAATGTCGTCCTGGCCGACGAGATCAACCGGACCCCGCCCAAGACCCAGGCCGCGCTGCTCCAGGCGATGCAGGAGCACGAGGTCACCGTCGGGGGACAGACCTATCACCTCCCCGAGCCCTTCTTCGTCCTCGCGACCCAGAACCCGATCGAGCAGGAGGGCACCTATCCGCTGCCCGAAGCCCAGCTCGACCGGTTCATGCTCGAGCTCCGGGTCGGCTATCCCACGCGGAACGAGGAGGAGGCGATCGTCGAGCAGACCACCGGCGTCCGGCCCCCCGAACTCACCGCGGTGCTCGACGCCGAGGCGGTCCGGGCGATGCAGCAGCTGGTGCGGCGGATCCCGGTCTCGAAGCAGCTGGTCCGCGCCGCGGTGGCGCTGGCCCGTATGACCCGTCCCGCCGACGCCGACGCGCCCCCGTTCGTGCGGGAGTACGTCGAATGGGGCGCCGGGCCCCGCGCCTCGCAGTATCTCGTCCTCGGCGCCAAGGCCCGGGCCGCGCTCGCCGGCCGCCCGATGGCGGACCTCGACGACCTCAAGACCGTGGCCCCGTCGGTCCTCCGGCACCGGGTGGTGACCAACTTCGCCGCCGAGGCCGCGGGCCGCACCAACGAGGATGTCGTGCGGGAGCTGCTCGGCACCCCGGGGTGGATGGCGTAGCGCCACGATGGCCGGACGGCAGGGACGAGAAAGGGCGGGCACCAGACCGGTACCCGCCCTTCGTCGTTCCAGCCGCCCCGGGGCCGCTATGCCGTCGGCCGGAACACCGTCACGGTCGGCGCAACCCCGCAGCCGCTGTAGTCCACCTCGAACCCGATGGTCCGCCGCAGGTTGATGGCCCCCTTGAGCTGCCCCGACCCGAAGACGTACTGGTCGTCGTCGCAGGCGCCGTCGTAGGAGAGCGGCCTCGGCGTATCCAGCACGAAGCTCCAGTCGCCCTTGACCGATCCCAGCTGCCCCGCCCATGCGTACCCGCCCGTGAGCGTGAGGTTGCCGGCCGGGAGCTGCGTGGCCGACGGGGAGATCGTCCCGCCAGTGGGGATGTAGGACACGACGAGCGAGGTGTGGTCGCCGTAGAGCTTGCTGCCGTTGAGACGGAGCCCGCTGGTCAGGTTCTCGCTGGTCGTGGCCTGGTCGCCGGCCACCGACGCGTCGAGGGTCCCGTTGAGCCCCGCGGCCACCATGTTCCCGCTGGTATCCGTGACGGTGACGGTGAGCGAGGCGACGCCGACATGGTAACCGTAGAAGACCGTCGCGCCGTCGGTGTCGAGCAGCTGCACGGTCCCGGAGACCGCGATCGTCACCGGCATCCCGACGTCGGTGGTGTCATCGAAGGAGCAGTTGCCGGCGGTAAAGCTGATCGTGTTGTTGTCGGGGATGCCGTCGTGATCGGTGTCGGTACTGTCGCTCTGCGTCGGCGTGCAGTCCCCGGCCCGGATCCGGCCGAGACCCGCGGCCACCGCTGGATGGAGCCGGCCGAGCGTGCGGACCACCACGGCGCCGCCAGGGGCATCCGCCGAGAAGAACCCGGCGCCCAGACCGCCGACGCCGGGGGTGGTGAAGTGCGTGAGCCCCGCCGCCAGCCCGCCGACCTGGTCGGCGGCCGCCTGACCCACGGTCTCCGCCTGGGCCGGTGTGAGATCGGTACTGCCCGAGTCATCCCCACCGCCACAGGCCCCCGCGGCCAGCGCGGCCACGAGCAGCGTCCCGCCGGTTCCGAGCCGTCCAGCGAACATGATCCCCCCGAGGGTTGAGAGACGTGTCAGGCCTGCCCGAAGTCCCGTCACGCTACCGCCCATCCCTGGTTCCGGCGGTAATCCGTCGCACACCCGCCTGTAACGCCCGCGGGCTCAGCTCGGCGTGAAGGTCCGGGTGGGCGCCTTCCCGCACTGGGTCCACTCGATCGCCAGCACCCCCGCCGTCCCGGCGATCGTCCCGGTGAGAGTGACCTTCCCGGCCGTGAAGCGCTGGGCCGTGGTGGTGCAGCTCGCGTCGTAGACGAGGGGGGTGACCGTGGCGACGGCCAGGTTCCAGTCCTCCGTGCTCCGCCGCCAGCGCCAGGTACCCGTCACCGTTACGGTGCCATTGGGCAGCGGCTGGTTGGTGACGATATCGCCCGGCGTATCCGCCTCGAAGGTCCAGGTCAGCTGCTTGCTGATGGTCGCGATCGCGGTGACCTGTGGGCGGGTTCGCTGGACCGTGTCGGTCACCAGGAGGGTGATGGCCGAATCGCCTCCGGCCCGCGAGCGCTTCCCGTTGCGAACCGCGGAATAGGTCGCCGACCCGGTGTCGGTGAATTGCCAGGTCAGGTTCTGCAGCGTCAGGGTGTAGGCCCCGGCGGTCGACTGGCTCGAATCCTGGACCCGTACCGTGCCGGTCACGGCCAGCGTCCCGCCGAAGAAGCCGGTGGCGCTGCAGGGCGGGTTGGCGAAGGTGAAGGTCGCGTCGTCCGGCACGCCGTCCCCATCGGCGTCGGTGGTACTCGACACGGTGGGGCAGTTGGCGATCGCCGGATACGCGAGGGGCAGCCCCGGGAGCCCCACCGTGAGCGTCGGGACCTCGGACTCGGCCGCGTCCTCGAAGGAGCTCGAGAGTTCGGTGTAGCGGTTGAGCGGGGGGGTGCCGCCACCACCGCCGCCACCGCTGTTGTCGGTGAGGTCGGCCTTGCAGGCCGCGAGGAGGCCGAGGGCGGCCAGGGACGCGAGGAGATGTCGCAAGGGAACGCTCACGAATCGAGGGTGCCGAAAGGTAGTTGGACGCCCTTGCCGCGCTCCAGAGGACGCCGCATCATCTCCGGCATGCCCCGTCACCGACCGCCTTCCGAGCGTCCGTCACGGACCTGCCTTCGCTGCGGCCGGCCCTTCGGCTGGCGGCGGAAATGGGCCCGCGTCTGGGACCAGGTCCGCTACTGCAGCGATCGGTGCCGCCGCACCCGGGCGCCGGGCCGGCGCCCCCGTTAGGCGCGCCGGATTTGATGGTAGGTTGACACCCCGTGCGTACTCCTGAGGCCATGCCGCCCCGCTACTTCCTCCGCTGCCTCGGCGCCCCCGAACTCCGGGGACCGGGTGGGGAGCCCATCCGCTTCCGCACCCGGAAGCACATGGCGCTCCTCGCGTTCCTCGCGGTGGAGCCACGGCAGCCTCACCGGCGCGAACGGCTGGCGGACCTCCTCTGGCCCGACGCCTCGCCGGCGGAGGGGCGCCATTCGCTCGCCACCGCCCTGTCCGTGATCCGCGGCAAGCTCGGACCCCGGACCTTCGAGAGCACCCGCGAAACGGTGCGGTTCGTGGCGGCCGACCTCGAGGTGGATCTCGACCGGCTGGCCCGCGGCGACATCCTCGGCGGCGACCTCACGCCACCGCTCGAGGTGGGTGGCTTCCTGGATGAGTTCGAGGTTACCCGCGCTCCCGAGTTCGCCCTGTGGCGTGACCTCAGGCGGGCGCACTGGTTCCCCGCCATCCGCCGCGCCTTCATCGTGCTGATGGACGACTGTCGCCGAACCGGCGACTTCGCCCGCATCGAACCCCTCGCCGACCGCCTGCTCACCCTGGATGAGCTGAGCGAGGATGCGATCCGGGCCAAGATGGAAGGCCGGGCGTTCGCCGGTGACCGGATGTCCGCCCTCCGGATCTTCCAGCAGTGGCGCCAGAAGCTCGACGAAGAGCTGGGGGCGACGCCCTCACCCCTGGTAGAGGGGATGGCGCTCCGGTTGCGCCAGCGCGGGTTCGAGCCCCCCGGCACGGCCCACATCCCCACCGTCCCGACCGACCAGTGGCGCGACCGCGTCTTCGTCGGTCGGGGCCCGCAGTACCGGGTGGCCTACGAGCGGTGGGAGGAGACCCGGGAAGGCAACGGCCGCCATGTCCTCCTCCTGGGCGACTCGGGCCTGGGCAAGACCACGCTGGCGGAGCGCCTCGTGACGGCGGCGGGCCTCGAGGGGGCGGTGTCGAGCCGGGTCCAGTGCTACGAGGTCGAGCGGGAGATCCCGTACGCGGCCATCGGCACCCTGGTGCGGGGCATGCTGGAGCGGCCGGGCGCGAACGGCACCGCGCCGGAGTGGCTGGCCGAGCTGGCGCGGGCGGTGCCGGTGGTGGCCCAGAAGTATCCCAACCTCCCGCCGCCCAGGGACATCGAAGGAGAGGCGGCGCGACTCCGGCTCACCGAGGCGGTGCACCAGCTCGCCACGGCGATAGCGGAGGAACATCCGCTCATCCTGGTCGTGGACGACGTCCATCTCTCGGACGATGCCAGCGTCGCGGTGCTCCACCTGCTCATGCGGCGGACCCAGGAGCAGCGGGTCATGATCATGCTGACGGCGCGGGAGCCCGAGCTCGCGAAGTCCCCCAACGCGAGCCGGCTCAAGGAAGTCCTCCCGGCGCTCGCGCTGCGGCCGGTGGAGCTGCCGCCGCTCACCGATGAGGACATGACGCAGGTCCTGAGCGCCCTGGCAGCGGGGTACAACCGGACCATGTCGCCGGCGGTCCGGCGGGCACTGCTTCGGGCCTCGGCGGGAATCCCAATGGTGGCGGAGCTCCTGTTCGACGACTGGCGGGCCCATGGCGGCCAGTGCCTCGCGCTTGGGATCGGGGCGATGACGGTGGATGCACAGTTCCAGTCGACACAGGACCTCTTCCTTCAGGCTGTCGAGCGGGTAGTGAACAAGCTGAGTGGCGTGGCGCGATCGGTGCTCAGCCTGGCGGCGATTCTTGGTGACAGGCTCAACGACCTGTCGATGTATCAGCTGGTGGATCTCACGCTGGCCCAGACCCTGGCCGGGATGACGGAACTGACGGCCATGCGGGTATTGCGCGATGGTGGGCGGGACCTCGAATTCCGCAACGAATTGCTGCGCGGGTACGCCTACCTGTCGGTTCCGTCCCCGCACCGGCGGGCCCTGCACGGGATGATTGCCGACCGGCTGATCGCGGCCGAGGCGAACGGAGAGGCGGTGCCAGGTCTGACGCTGGCCTGGCACTGCTATCGGGCGGGCAGGGTGGATACCGCGGAGCCCTATCTGCTCCGCGGCTCACGGGAAGCGATGGACTCCGGGGCGCCGTTCGAAACGGAGTTGGCGTTACGCAGTGCACTTCCTGGCCTGAGCCAAGTTTGCGTTCCACGAGCGCGTCTACTTCTCGTGGAAGCACTTCAAGAGCAGAGTCAGTGGCGTGAGTCGATTGAGGAGATCGGGAACCTTCACGAGTGGCCTGCGGAGCATCGGACGGCGCGGAACGCCCTCGAACTTCGGGCTCGGGCAAGTGTGAGTTACGGAGCAGCCGGGTCATACGACCTGCTCAATAGGGCGATCGCGCTGATGGGCGAGGAAGCTGAAGCGAGCGCACGGGCCCCAGCAATGCAGGCTGCGTCATATCTCGCGGTCTATACAGGTAACAAGGAGCGGTCACATGAAGCTTTGTCGATCGCGACGACGATTCCGTCTGACCAGGACGACCTAGTCACGCGCGTGGCAGCGATCAGCTCGTTGGCTGGAATGGCGTGGACGGCCCGCCGGATGCATCTGTTGCCAAGCCTTCGCAATGACGTCCGTGCTCTTAGTGCTGCATGCCGCGCAAGGGGAATTCAGGGCGAGGCGCTCTTTCAGATCGAGAACACGCGCGGTGGTGTCGAAACAACTCTAGGGGACTACGCTGAGGCCCTCGGTGCGTTCGAAGCCGCGCACCGCGCCGCGTTGAGAATTGGAGACCCGGAAAGGCAGAGCTACGTCTCTACGAATATCGCATTGTGCCATGGGAGAATGGGCAACTACCTGGAGCAGAGAGCCTTTGCTCAAGCCGCACTCGACACCGCCCCACCTCATCCTTCGGCCCATCGGCGCGGTCGGGCTTGGCTGCAGTTGGCTTGGT
>DASZPT010000072.1:0-19235 GCA_035549935.1 Gemmatimonadales bacterium | reverse complement strand
CACGTCGTCGAGCGGGATCGGGGAGCCGGCCTGGGCCTCGGCCAGGACGAAGAGATCTCCCACCCGGCGCTGCATCTGCTCCGACGCCCGGAGGATCCGGTCCAGCACGTTCCGCTCCGGCGGCGCGTCACCCTGGAGCGCCAACGATGCCTCGCCCATCACCAGCGTGAGCGGGGTGCGGATCTGGTGGGCCGCCTGGCGGAGGAACCGCCGGTTGCCCTCCTGGGCCGCTTCCAGCCGTTCCAGCAGCGTATTGAACTGCTTCCGTACCCCATCCACCTCATCGGACGGTGACTGCACCGGCAGGCGCTCCCGCAACCGATCGGGCGTGATCCCCGCGATGGCCCGCTGCAGATCCCGGATCGGACGCAGTGCGCGCCGGGAAAGCAGGTATCCTCCCCCCAGCCCGAGAAGCAGCACGACCGGCAGGCTGATCGCGAGCCACCAGGCCAGGGCCTCGGTCTCTTCCTCGCTCTGCAACGAGCTGGCCAGCAGCGCGACCGCGAAGCGGGGCGCATGGCCACCTTCCACCACCAGTCGCCGGACCGGCTCCTTGCCGCCAAGGCTTCCGTCCCATACGGCGATCGATAAGGGCACCCGGCGCGCGGCCTCGAGCCACCCGGGCGCTCCCCGCTCCGCGACCGTGTGTCCGAGGCTGTCGAGCACCAGGTAGGCACCCGGCGGCGCGACCCACTCCCGCAGCGTCTCGGTGGCGGCGTAGGCCAGTCCCGAGTCCGGCGCCTCGGCCAGCTCGAGCTGGACCGCCTGGATCAGGTCTGTGCCCAGCGTCGCGAGCTGGTTGGTGAGCCGCCGGTCGGCCTGGACCCGCAGATAGGCGTAGAGCGAGAGGTCGAGGGTCCCGAGGCCCACGAGGAATGCCACCGCGAACCAGGCCGCGATCGCGACCCGAAGGCGACTAACCGGCATGGCCTGGCCGTGTCGGCTTGAGCACGTAGCCCGCTCCCCGCACCGTTTGGATCAGCGGGCGGGTGCCGTCCGGATCCAGCTTCCGGCGCACCCGTCCGACCAGGACATCGACCGCGTTGGCGATCGGATCGAAGTTATCGTCCCACACGTGGTCGAGGATCTGGTTGCGGGTCACGATTCGCCCCGGCGCCCGCATGAGGAACTCGAGCAGGGCGAACTCCCGGCTGCTGAGGACGATCTCGCGCTCCCCCCGCCGGACCTGTCGGGTCGCCGGATCGAGGCGGAGATCGTCGACGACCTGAATCAGGGGCAACGCCGCCTCGGGGCGTCGCAGCAGCGCTCGGAGCCGGGCGAGCAGCTCTTCGACGGCGAAAGGCTTCACCAGGTAGTCATCGGCCCCGCAGTCGAGGCCGAGCACCCGCTCCTCGAGGGACCCGCGGGCGGTGAGCATCAGCACCGGGGTGCGGCCGCTGGCAGCGCGCCACCGGCGGCAGACCTCGGTTCCATCCATGTCCGGCAGCCCCAGGTCGAGCACCGCGAGATCGTAGGCCTCGGTGGCGAGCGCCGCGAGGGCGCGCTCGCCGGTATCGACCAGATCGGCCGCCCAGGTGGACTGCGCCATGGTGCGCCGCAGCAGATCGCCCAGTTCCGGATCGTCCTCCACCAGCAGTACCCGCACAGGCAGTATCCTCCCTCGAACGCCGAGACCCGGACGCGCCGGGCGTGCCCCGCCTCAGTGCCGCAGCATCAGGAACCACGCCCCGATCACCGGCCCGCGCGGGGGACGGCCGCCCGGTGCCGCGGGGGGCGCGCCGGGTGCCGCCGCGGGGGCGGGCCCATAGACCGGCTGGAACAGGTAGGCAACGTGGGTCCTCTGGTTCACACTGATCGTCTTGGCGCCGGGCACGGTGGGGATCGTGGCCACCACCCGGTAGCGATCCGGAGTGTCCTGGTGCACCACCGTCACCGTCGCCGATCGCCCGGCCGGGATGTAGAGCAGGCGCTCCGCCGCATCCCACCCGAGCGCATCGACCCCGGCGCCGTTGGGAATCCGGGCCACGATCCGCCCGTCCTTCGCATCCAGCACCACGGAGGTGTCGCTGCAGCCGACGAAGACCCGTTGTGCCTGACGGTCGAAGGCGATCCCGGTGGGACCCTCGCACGGCGCGAGCGGCCAGGAGGCCTCGATCGCCAGGGTCGAGGCATCCAGCACCTGCATCGTGCTGGTCCCTTCGTTGTTCACGAAGAGCCTGGCCGCGCCATCACTCGCCGCGCCTTCCGGAGAATCGTCCTCGAGGACCGCGCTGCCGGTCAGTGCCCCCGAGGCCGGGTCGATGGTCACCACCGTGCCGCGGGGCCGGCTGTGATTCGTGAGGACGATACGCCGGGCGTGTTCATCGTACATGATCCCGTCGAGGCCCCCTTCCGGGACCTTGATCCTTCGCTCGACGACCAGGGTCTGCAGGTCGAACACGGAAACGGTAGAGTCGCCGCCATTGGTCGTGAAGCCCTTCCCGACCTCCGGCACCAGGGCAATCCCGTGCACTCTCGGCGTGTCCGGAATGTCGCCCACCACCTGGCCGGTCCGGCTGTCGAGGACCATGACATGCGTGCCGCGTGAGACGAAGACCCGGTTTCCACCCGGGTCGGCAGTGAGATAATCCGTGCCCCCGTCCCCTCCCACGGAAACGCTGTCGAGATGAAAGGACTGGGCGGCCGCCGGGAGCGCCAGTCCGGCGGAGAGAAGGAGGGTGAGTACCCCGGAGCGCGCGCGTCGCATGGTGTATCCTCGGTTGTGCTAGTCAGCGTGGCTGAGGGCCCCGAACCAGAGCAGGGCCGAAGGCAGCAGAAAGAGGGTGACCGCGGCGGACAGGGAGAGCCCGCCGATGACCGCGATCGCGAGCGGACGCTGCAGATCCGCCCCCGCGCCGAACCCGAAGGCGAGCGGCAACAGACCGGTCAGGGTACAGAGGGTGGTCATGAGAATCGGCCGCAGGCGCACCCGGCCGGCGGCGACCAGCGCCTCCACCGGGTCCAGCTCGGCCCGCGCGTTCCGCGCCGCATCGTAGAAGATGATCCCGTTCTTGACCACGAGCCCCACCAGCAGGATCAGCCCCATGAAGCTCGAGACATTGAACGGGGTCCCGGTGAGCGCAAGGGCCAGCCCTGCCCCGGCGATGCCCGGGAGCGACCCCGCCAGGATCAGGACCGGCGCCCGCACATTGCGGAAGTGGATGACCATCACCAGCAGCACCAGCCCCGCGGCCAGGGCAAACACCGCGAGGAGCTGGCGGAACGACTCCCGCTGGCCCGCCTCCTGGCCGCCATACTCGAGCGAGCTCCCCGCCGGCAGCGGCACCCCCTGGAGCGCCCGGCGAATCTCGCTCATGACCGTGCCCAGACTCGACCGCGTCACGTCCACCGCGCCGGTCACCGCAACGTAGGGACGCAGGTTCTCGCGGGTGAGTTCGCTGATCTCGCTGGTATCGGCGACCCGCCCGAGCGTCCCGAGGGGCGCCCAGCCGGCCGGCCCGATCACCGGCACCCGGGTGAGCACCGAGGGACTGGCCCGGTCGGCATCGGGCAGGCGTACCCGAATCCCCACGAGGCGATCGGTCTCCCGCACGGCGCCGGCGCCGGCGCCGAACATCGCGGCCTGGGCCTGGGCGCCGACCTCCTCGGTACTGAGCCCGAGTCGCGCCGCGCGGGCGGGATCCACCTGCAGGGTCATCGCCGGGAGATCGCCCTGGACGCCGTCGAACAGGTCTTCGAGCCCGGGGACCCCCTCGACCCGCGCCGCCACCGTCCGGCCCGCGGCCTCCGCCACCCGGACATCCGGATGGAACAGCTTCAATTCGACCGGGTCGGGCGACCCGGTCAGGTCACCGAGCAGGTCCGCCTGGACCTGGTGGAACTCGATCCGAAGTGCCGGGAGGCGCGCTTCCAGGTGACGCCGCACGCGATCCATGACCTCGTACACCGACGCAGTGCGCGACCGGAGAGGCTTGAGAAGCACGGTGAGATCGCCCCGGTTGGGTGCCGTGGCGAAGAGCCCGAGCTCCGCGCCGGTCCGGCGGGTGAATGCGGCGATGGCATCATCCTGCCGAAGAATCTGTTCCAGCAGGTGGAGCTGCCGATCGGTCTCGGTGAGCGAGGTGCCGGTGGGCGACCAGTAGTCGAGGATGAAGCCCCCCTCGTCCATGTCGGGGAGGAATCCGGTCTCGAGCCGCGTCGCCACCACGCCGCCGACGACCAGGAGGCCGAGGACCGCCGCGACCGCGCTCCACGGACGGCGGAGCAGGGAGCGGGTCATGCGGGCGTAGGCGGCGGAGAGGGCGTCGAGCCGGAGCCAGGCACGGTGGACCCTTCCGGGGACCGGCCGCGCCAGCCGTTCGATGACCGCGGGCAGCAACGTGGTGGCATACAGCAGGGAGAGCAGCACCGCCACGGCGAGCGCCAGCGAGAACGACCGGAAGAACTGCCCCACCACGCCCTCGAGCAGGCCGAGCGGGGCGAAGACGACAACCGTCGTGAGGGTCGAGCTGGTGACCGGTCCGAGGATCTCACTGAGCCCCCGCTCCACCAGGTCCCGCGAGAGCGGGCGGCCATCCGCCGGCAGGTGGCGCTCCAGGTTCTCGACCACCACCACGGCGTCGTCGATGATGAGCCCCACCGCCACGGCGATCCCGCCGAGGGACATCAGATTGAGCGAATCACCGAGGAGATAGAGACCGCCGAAGGTCCCGGCGATCGCGAGCGGCACCGTGGCGGACGCCGCGATCGTGAGACTCGGCCGGCCCAGGAACAGGAACAACACCAGGGCGGCGAGCAGCCCGCCGACCAGAATGGCATCGCGCACGCTCGCGATGGACTCGCGGACCAGTGAACCCAGGTCGTAGACCAGGTCCATCCGGACCCCGGCGGGAAGACTGGTGCGGAGCGAGTCGACCGTCGCCAGCGCCGCGGCCTCGACGTCGAGGATGCTCCCGGTCGGCTGCCGGGCGACGTTGATCAGCGCGGCCGGCTCCCCGTTGCCCGCCGCGAGCTGGAACTGGTCCTCGGTCCCGTACTGGACCGAGGCGACGTCCCGTACCCGCAGCGGCGTGGCCCCCTCGGCGCGGAGCACCAGCGCGCCGACGGCCGCCGGGCCATCGGCGAGACCCGAGACCTCGACACTGAACTGCCGGTACTCCCGGTCGAGACGCCCCGCGGCCACGATGCTGTTGCCGGCCCGGATCCCGGCAGCCAGCGCCGTGAGCGGGAGCCGCTGGGCCACGAGCCGCGCGGCCTGGGCCTCTACCGCGATCTCGCGCACCAGGCCGCCCTGCACCTCGACCGTCCCGACATCGGCGAGCCGGGCCAGCCGGGGACGGATGGTATACTGCGCCAAGTCGCGGAGCACCACCGGGTCGGCGCCCCGCAGCTCGAACTGGAGAATGGGGAAGACCGACGACGTCAGGCGTTCGACCTCGGTGTGCAGGCCCGGCGGCAGTTCGGGAAGCAGGGCGCCGACCCGCCCCTGCACCTGCTGCAGCGCGAAGCCCATGTCGGCGCCGGGACGGAAGTCGAGACTCAGCTCCGCCCCGCCGCGAACCGTCCGGCTCCGCAGGCGGCGCAGGTCGATGACCCCGATGAGGGCTTCCTCCAGCGGGCGAGTGACGGCAACGACCATGTCCCGAGGCTCGAAGGTGCCGCCGTTGACCACCAGCACGATGCGATTGAACTCCGCCTCGGGATAGATGCCCGCCGGCAGCCGCCGGACCGCCCAGAGGCCGCCCAGCGTGATCATCACCGTGGTCAGCAGGATCGCCGGCCGGTGACGGAGGACCGCACGGGCCAGGTTCACGGCGTGGCCGCGGTGGGGACGACCCGGGCGCTGTCGGGGAGACCGAACGCCCCGGTCACGATCACGGACTCCCCGGGGTGGAGCGGGCCGGTCACCTCGAGCCAGTCCCCGCTCCGGGGTCCCGGGACGACGGCGCGGGCGTGCGCGATACTGTCGGGGCCGACAACGAAGACCGTCGGCGCATTGCCGGCGTACACCAGCGCCGCCGCCGGGACGACCAGGGCATCACGGAGGACGCGGGTCCGCACCACCACACGACCGGTCAGGCCAGGGCGGAGCACCGGGTCGGGCGCGAGCGGCTGGAGCAGGACGGTTCCGGTGTTGGTCAGGGAGTCGATCGTCGGGGCCACGGCGGTGAGGCGGACGGGCCATTCCCGGGAGGCTCCCTCGACGCGCAGGATCCCCCCCTGGCCCACCCGCAGGGTCCCCAGCTCGGCGGCGGGCACGGTTGCGCTGACGAGGACTACGCCTGGCCGCACCACCTCCGCCAGGGGCTGACCCGCCGTCACCCGCTCTCCCGTGTGTACCAGCACCCGCGCGACGACCCCCGGGAGCGGGCTCCGCACCTCGGTCCGCGCCAGCAGCGACTCGGCGGCGGCCGCCTCGGCCTCCAGCGCCATGGCAGCCGCCTCGCGTTCCTCCGCCTGACGCCGCGCCGCGATCCCCTCCGCCACCAGCGCCCGCTGGCGTGCCGCGTCCGCCGTGGCGCTCTGCGCCTCGGCGCGACGCGCGCGGGCGGTCGCCACCAGCTCCGGCGCATCCAGGACCACGACGGTCCGCCCGCCCTGGATGGTGGCACCAGGCTCGACGAGAATCTGACGTACGATGGCGTCGGCCGGTGCGGCCAGCAGCGCCGCGCCACCCGGCGGCGAGACGAGGCGCGCGTCGGCCTCCAGCGTGACCACGAGCGAGTCCCGGCGGACCGCTCCCAGCGTGACGGGCACCGCCGGGGTGATCGGCTGATCGGCCGGAGCGCCACCGCAGCCGGCGAGGGCGAGCAGCACCAGGGTCCACCGCCTCATTCGGTCACCCCTCCCAGGGCCATCCAGGCGGCGCGCGCCTCCTGAAATGCCAGCAGGTCCTGGAGCGCGCCGGCGACGATCTCCCGCTCGGCGCGCAGCGCATCGAGCAGTGGCAGGAGCCCGGTCTCTCCCAGTTCCCACGCGCGGGCGGCGCGGGTACGCAGCAGCGCGGCACCCGGCAACAGCGAGTCGCGCGCGACCCGGGCGCGTGTCGCGGCTTCCGTCAGCTCGATGCCCGCGGTCGCCAGCCGCCGATCCGCCTCGAGCCGCGCCTCGTGCAGCGCCGCGGACGCCCCCGCGGCCCGCGCGGCGGCCGCGTCCCGGGCGGATCCGCCGCGATCGAACAGCGGCAGTGGCAGGCTCACCCCCACGAGCCAGAGCCCCCCGGTGGCGGCGGGGTCTCCCCACTGCCGCCCGACTTCCAGGCTCGGGAGCGGTACCCGTGCGGCACGGGCGGCACGAAGCGCTGCCGTGCCCGCTGCGGAGTCGGCCAGCGCGCTCTCGACTTCAGGAAGGGCCTCCGCCCGCATCGGCATCCCCGGCGCTGCCTCCAGGCCGTCGAGCAGCGATCCCGAGAGCGCGGGCCAGGCGAGCGAGTCGGGCCAGCCAAGCACCCGGCGCAACGCGGCCCGCGCGGTGCCTTCGGCGGCGCGCGCCCGCGAGGCCGCCTGCAGCGCCAGCGCCTGCTCCAGCCGCAGCCGCTCGAGCTCCGCCCGGGCGATGTCGCCCGCCTCGAAGCGCCGGGCAGCCACCCTCACGATCGAGTCGGCGGTGCCCAGCTGGGCCTCGGCCACGGCCCGGCCACGGGACACCGCCAGCGCGGCGTACCAGGCCTGCCGCACCTCCATCTCGAGATCGAGGAGGGAACGGGCGGAATCGGCCCTGGCCCGGGAGATACCGGCCTGACCGAGCGCCGCCTCCGCGGGGCGACGGAGCAACCAGTCGAACGGCTGCTGCAGCACCGCGGTGTGGGTCGGCGGTGACTGGTTCCAGGTGTAGCCGCCGGTGGGATTGGGAAGCGCGTGAAGCTGACGGGCTACGGCCCGCGCCTCGGCCACCGACGCCCGCGCGCCGAGGACAGCGCCCCGGTGCGTCCGAGCGAAGGTCAGCGCCTCCGGGAGGCGCAGCGAGTCCGGGAGCGGCGCCTGCAGAAGCGGCGCTCCGAGGACGAGGAGGAGCGAAATCATCGTGCCGGTAGGGACACCGTTGCGCGGAGGTAACTCCAGGCCATCCGGCAAGATACTCCCGGCACATGACGGCACCATGACGAGGCGAAGGGCCGAGACCCAGGTCGCCCGGTCGAGGGTCGGATCAGCGGACCCGCACCAGCTCCACCACCGCACCCGCGCCGGCAATACGGGTAAACGCCAGCAGGACAGAACCGGTCGCGGTCCGGGCCAGTTGCGGATGCGAGCCGGCTTCGCTCCCCGGCACTGACTCGGCACGCACCCGCGTCGCTCCGGCGGCCACCCGCGCAACCTGGATCCCCCTTGCCCCTCGGCTCCCGATGTCCCAGGCGGCCAGGGTGCCGCCGTCCGGCAGCGCGAGCACCGCGGCATGGGCCGTGGGCAGGGTGCTGTCCTGTACCAGCGCGACCGGGGCGCCAGCGCCACCGTGGGCACCCTCCCGTGCCAGGAATACCCCTGCCCCGCCTGGCCGGCCCGTGTACCACGCCACGTGGCGCGTCCCGTCCTCCCCGATCGAGAGCGCCGGCCCGGTGTGCGGGCATCCGGGGAACACCCAGCCGTCCTCGTGCACCCGCTCCGGTTCGGGAAGCCTGGCATCGCCGGCATCGGGAAGCTCCGCCGTCACCACATCACGCACATCCCCGGGATAGTGCTTGCGCCACGTCGCGGCGATGGCACCTCCCGGCCTGGTGGCCAGGGTGACGCGGCAGCAGGGGCACACCGCGCCCCAGAGCGGCCGGTTCCCCGACCAGGTGGCCCCGAAGTCATCGCTCCGCGCCAGGTAGATCGTCGCGTCGCTCTCCGCCGTGGCGTCGTGCTGATGTCCCCCCGCGTGGTCGTGGGTGACGTCACCGCCTTTTCGCTCATCCAGCCACGCCACCGCGATCCCGCCCTTGCCGTCCCCCGCCGCGCCGTGGAAGGTGTGGCCCCGGGGCGCGTCGGCGGCCGTGGTATCGTCGTTGAGCGTGACCGCCGGCGACCAGGTCGCGCCCCCATCGAGCGACCGGCTGAACCGGATCCGGCTCGCCGGCCACTTCCGGCCCTCGACCTTGAAGTCCTGTGACCAGACCAGCGCCACCCTGCCGTCGGGGGCGGTGACGAGCCGGGCCGACGCTTCGCCGTGCGGCTTGACCTCGCCGGGCTGCTCCGTCACGACCCGCGCGGGACTCCAGGTGGCGCCACCATCCGTGGAGCGCGAGAAATAGAGGCGCCACGTGCTGTCAGCCCCGCGCGCCACGAAGGCCAGGAGCAGGTCGCCGGTCGCGGAGTCGGCGGCGAGCGCGGGGTCGGCCGACTCCGCGAAGCCCGCAGCGGGATTGCCCGCGGGCTCGATGGCGATCCGGCTCCCGCCGCAGCCGAGGACGAGGGCCGCCGTGATGGCGGCCCCCCAGCCCAGTCTCGCCCGGCTCACCGGTTCCCCCCGAATCGATACTGCGCGCCCACGAAGTAGGTCCGCGGCAGGCCGGGACGGAACCGCTCCTGCAGGCCCGCCGGGAGGAAGGGATTGAATGACGCCGTCACGGCGTACCGGGTGTTCGCCAGGTTGTTCACCCGGCCGATCACGTCGACGCCCGCCACCACCGGAATGGTGGTGTAGAGGTTGAAGAGATCGTAGCCGTCGTAACGGTGAGCGTTGGCCGGGTCGGTGTAGTAGCCGCCCAGGTACTGCCACTCCAGGGTTGCCCGTGCTACCTGGCCGAAGGGACGGACCGTCAGCCGGGCATTGCCGAGGTGCCGTGGCGCCGACTCGATCTCGTTGCCGCTGTAGTCGGCGCTGGTGCTGGTCACCCACTCCTCGTAGGTGTGCCTGGCGTAGCTCCAGGCCACCTCGAGCTGCACCCGCGAGGTGAGCCCGGCATTCAGCCCCGCCTCGATCCCCTGGTGCCGGGTGTGACCGGCGTTCGAGGTCTCGCTGGTGAAGGTGGTGGTGTTGAAGAAGGTGAGGACGTCATCCTTCACGTCCATCCGGTAGGCCGAGAGCTCCAGCGCCACCGGGGCGAAGGGCCGGAGCCGAAGCCCCACCTCCCAGCTCTGGGCCCGCACCGGGTCGAGGTCGACGGTGTTGATCGCCGAACCCTGGCGGAAGAGCTGGTCCTGGCTCGGCACCCGGAAACTCTGGCGCCACGAGCCAAAGAGATTGACGGTGGGGGTCGCCTGCCAGGCCACACCCAGCTTGGGCGACACCGCATTGAACCAGCGCGTGGTCGAGCCCGGCCGGCGGTGGGGTCCGCTCTGCAGCGGGCCGAGCGGATTGTTGTAGTCGTATCCCAGGCGGTCGTAGCGGAGTCCCGCGGAGATGTGAACCCCGGGAACGGGCACGACCTCGGACTGGAGATAGGGCGAGACCCCGATGAAGGTCACATCGTAGTCGTACAGCCGCCCCGCCTTGTCGTAGCTCCGGTAGATCCCGTCGGTGCGCGTGAAGGTGATCGAGTCGCTCCGGTACTGGCCGGGACTCACATCCACGTCGACGCCGCCGATCACCGAGACATGCGACGAGAAGCTGTGCCGCCCCTGGGCCATCAGGCCGAACGAGTAGTTGCTGGTGCCCCAGACTTCGGGATCGTAGGTGAGCTGCCAGGCCGGGAGCAGGTCCAGGCTGTTGTACCGCCCGTAGCCGGTCAGCTGGAGCCCGCTGCGCGTCCCGACCCGTTCGTACGCCGCCGAGAGCCGCAGGGCACGGACCGCCCGGAAGGCGATCGGCGTGTAGTTGGCCTGCGGGTCGTGCTCGAAGTCGGCCCGTGACACGTCCGAGCCGCCATCGCCCGGGGAGTCGATGTGGGCGTACGAGAAGACGGTCTTGAGGCGGCTCGTCCCCGAGAGCAGGTGGTCCCACCGCAGCGTCCCGCTCTCGCGCGCCTGGTTGGTGCCGTCGCGATACCCGCCATAGCGGGTGATGTTGAGGTCGGCCCGCACCCCGTCCCGCCCCGCCGAGGTGCTCCCCGAGAGCAGGGTCCGGGCGTAGCCGAATCGCCCGCCCTCGGCGAAGAGCTCGGCCGAGGGTCCGCCGCTCGGCGGGCGGGTGAGGACGTTCACCACGCCACCGATGGCGTCGCTGCCGTAGAGCGCCGTGGCGGGACCCTTCAGCACCTCGACCCGGTCGGCGTTCGGGACGTTGACCTCGTACAGTGCATTGTGATTGAAGAACCCGGTACTCCGGAGCGGGATGCCATCCTCGAGGAAGGCATACATCGGCTTGTAGGTGATGGGCTGCCGGAGCGCCATCACGTTCCCCTCACCCCCGAGGTCTACCACCAGCGCCCCGGGTACCTGCCGCACCAGCTCGGCGGGGTGATGGGGCCGGGTGACATCGATCGCCTCCCGCCCGATGACAGCCACCGTCGCGGGCACCGCGTCGCGCGCTTCGATCTCGCGGCTCGCGGTCACGACCACCTCGTCGAGGTCGATCGCCCGCTCCGTCAGCACGACGCTGACCGTGGCGGTGTCGCCAGCCTGCAGCGTGATCGCCACCCGGGCCGGGGCCCGGCGGATCCCGCGGAACAGCAGCGCCTGGCTTCCCGCCGGCACGTTGCGCAGCAGGAATCGCCCGTGGGCGTCCGTGAGGGTCACCAGCAGGGTGCCTTCGACCGACACCCGCACACCTTCGAGCCCCGCACCGTTCTCCGCGGCCGTGGCCGTGCCGCGGAGATTCCCGACCTCCTGCTGCGCCTGGAGCGCCGCAGTGCTTCCCAGGGCCAGCGCGAAGAGCGCGGCCCGCGTGAGCGTACCCATGAATGAATGTCCCCACTCGCGTGACAAGGTGAGCATGGACCTCCGGCCGGGGGGCATCCCCGGTCGCGGTCAATGCGACACAGTTGGCCTGGTCAGGCGAAGACGGGCGGTGCGGTCGCGGGAGGGTGAAGCTGGGTGGGAGGAACGAGGTCCGGCGTGGCCGCCGGCACGAACAGCGAGCGGGGCGCGGCGACCGCCACGGGCACCGGCAGAACGGCCAGGCGGGGCAGCGCCACGGCCGCCAGGAGATGGCAGGCGCCGATGCAGGTACAGGGATGGGACCCGTGCGAGGGCGCTCCATGCCCCTCACCGGCGGGCGGATGGTCCGCCATCGGCATGGCGACGTCCATCGCCATGCCGGGCATGTGGTCCATCCCGGCCATCCGGTGCTGCGGTGCCGCCGGGACCAGCGTCGGGCAGGCATGCGCCAGCTGCAGCCACGGCGCCAGAACGCCGGGACTGAAGAGGATCGCCACCGCCGCACACCAGCCGCGGAACCGCCGGAACATCTTCATGGGCGAGAGTCTAGTCCGTCGAAAGGGGATACGCCAGTAGGAGATCGCCCACGAAGGGGGGCACAGGGCGCGTGCGGCCCTCACCGGCGCGGCCCTGGGCACCGCGTTTCTCTCGGACGTTTCACCCGCTCAGGACGCGATCAGCTGACGCAGCAGCGTCGTGAGGACCAGGGGCAGGCGCTCCGGGCGGGAGAGGACCGCATAGTCCCGGCCGAAGAGCCGGGGGGCGTAGCGGGGCGCCTGGCGGTCTACGGTGAGACAGAAGAGGTGGACCCCCTGCAGGCGGGCTTCGGCCACGGCGACCCGGGTATCCTCGAGGCCGTAGCGGCCTTCGTACTCGTCGACATCGTTGGGCCGGCCGTCGGAGAGGAGAAGCAGGAGGCGATGGCGGGCCGGTTGCCTGGCCAGCACCGCCGTCGTGTACCGGAGCGCCGCACCGACCCGGGTGAAGCCGTCGGGCTCGAGGCCCGCGATGCGGCTGCGCGCGGCAGTGGGCGCCACCTCCGCCCCGAACGGCTTCAGCACCTGGACCGTCACCCGGCTGGGGCCCGCGCTCGCAAAGGCGAAAATCGCGTGCGCGTCCCCCAGCGCGGCGAGGGCTTCCCGCACGATCAGCAGGGCCTCCTTCTCCACGTCGATGATCCGACGGTCGCCTGCCACCCAGCCGTCGGTGGAGGCGCTCGCGTCCACCAGGAGCGCGATGGCGGCATCCCGCCGGACCGGACGGGATTCGATGTAGAGCCGGTCATCACCCACCCGTCCGGTGGTGCGATCGGCCAGCGCATCGACCACGGCGTCGATGTCGAGCTCGGTCCCGTCGGGTTGGCGCCCGATCGCCGTGCGCCGGGGTCGGAGCCGCTCGAAGTCCCGGCGCACCGCGCGAATGATCGGCGCATGGCGCCGAAGCTCGCGCTCGACCCACTGATCCGAGCCAGGCGGTGCCGCCACCTCCCGCACCACTGCTGCCCGGGGCCGGTATGCGTTGGTGCGCCAGTCCCACTCCGGAAAGGCGAGCGCCCCGGATCCCGGATCGGTGCTGGCGTGAGGTGCTCGTGGAATCGGGACCTCTCCCGCCAGGACCTCGTGGACCGGCCCAGGTGTGCGGACCAGCCGCAGCTCCGGCAGTTCGGAAAGATCTTCGGCCAGCTCTCCCGGGTCCGCCTCCTGGTCGCGGTCGGCGGGGCGAGAGAGTCCCGCAGGGTCCTCCGCCTTCTCCTGCAGATCGTCGGCCCGGACCATCCAGGTCCCCGGCTCGGCATCATCCTCATCGGGCGATGTCTCACGCACCCGGGGGCGCCGCGGCAGGGTGCGGCTGCGCCCCGGGGCCTGGGGGGTCTCGCCGTCAGGCGCGTCGGGGCCGCGCACGGCGACTTCCCGCGGCGCGGCGCAAGAACCCCAGAGTGGCACGGGGGCGATGCCGCGGTACGGACCCGCCAGGGGCGCCAGGCGTCTCGACTCCTCCCGGGCCCACGCGAGTGAATCGGCCGGCGTGGGCGCGAGCGGGACGGGACTCGCGGGCTCCGCGGGATGCGCCCGGAGGACCGCACCCAGCATCGTCTCGACCGCCGCCTCCCGGGGCGAGGCCCGGCGCATCACCGGCCGTCGGGCAAGCGCCTCCCGGCGCGCCTCGCGGAGCGCCTCTGTCAGGCGGGGCAGGAGCCGGACGAGGTGGCCGTCGATGGCCGCGGCCTCGGAGAGCAGGTAGAGGTCTCGGAGCAGCGCGTCTCCCTCGGGCCGGTACCGGTGTGTCCCCCGTTCGAGGCGGGCAGCCTGCTCCAGCGCCAGCAGCCGGTATCGGTCAGGGATGGCGTGCATCGCCATGCCGGGCAGGTCGGCAGGCAGGAAGATCCGCTCGCCATCCGACGCGGCGATCGGGTCCGGGCTGTGGAGATGGGCGGTGGAGCGACGGGCGAGTCGCCCGAGCCAGCTGGGCGGGGCCGGCGGCTCGGCGATCCCGATCTCGGGCGTGCCCGGGAAGACCAGGCCGGCGAAGAGCTCGAGCCGGCGCCGGAGATCGCGGAGACCGGGCGGCGCCGCGTCGTGGCCGGCCAGGTGCCGCCCCCACAGCTCCCGCGCCAGGCGGGCCACCTGCAGCGCCCCCTCGGCGAGGACGTCTTCCGGCTCGGCCACGGGCTGACTAGAAGGTGGCGGTGATCAGGTCGCCGATGGCGGCGAGGAGGTCGGGGTCATCGGTGAGCGGTCCCATCAGGCCGACCCGCGCCGCCTGGCCCGGCGCGATGCCTCCCGCCATGAGCCGCGCGGTCGCCACGAGGAGCCGGGTGCTGGGCACCTCGGCCAACCCGCGGTCGCGCAGCCGCCGCACCCGCGCCGCCAGCTCGACGAGGGCGCCGGCCGTCGCGTGGTCCACCCCGCCCTCGTGGGTCACGACCTGCCGTTCCACCTCGGCGGGGGGAAAGTCGAACTCCAGCGAGACGAAGCGCTGCCGGGTGCTCGGCTTGAGGTCCTTGAGCACGTGCTGATAGCCCGGGTTGTACGACACGACCAGCTGGAAACCGGGCGCCGCCTCGACCAGCTCGCCGGTCTTCTCGATCGGCAGCAGGCGGCGGTCGTCGGTGAGCGGGTGAATCACCACGACCACGTCCTGGCGCGCCTCGACCACCTCGTCGAGATAGCAGATGGCGCCGAGCCGTGCCGCCCGCGCGAGCGGGCCATCCTGCCAGACCGTTTCCCCGCCCCGGATGAGCCAGCGGCCGGTCAGGTCGCTGGCGGAGAGGTCGTCGTGGCAGGCGACGGTGACGAGCGGGCGCTTGAGCCGCCAGGCCATGTGTTCCACGAACCGGGTCTTGCCACAGCCGGTCGGCCCCTTGAGCATCACGCCCAGTCCCTTGCGGTGGCATTCCTCGAAGACCGCCACCTCGTTCCCGACCGGGAGATAGTAGGGCTCCTCCCCGCCGGGATGCCGCACCCCGTCCGGGACGCTCCGAGGCGCGGCCGGCACCCGCTGGACCGTCATCGCTCAGGCCTTGGCCTCGACGCTCGCCGGCCAGGCGGCCGGAGCGCTCCGGCGCTTCGGCGCGAGGTAGAAGAAGTCGTAGAGATACAACCCGACGCCCAGGACGAAGAGCAGGCCCGTGCCGAGCACCATCAGGAAATGGACCTGGATCTTGTGCTGCGTCTCCAGGTACCCGAGCCCCATGATCCGCTCGAGGTAGGTCTGGCTGATGCCCGCCGCGGCGAAGGCCATCGTCATCCCGAACATCCCCGCCATCTGCAGCCAGAAGCCCCACAGGCCCGCGGCCGATTCGCCCCGGTCTTCCTGTTGGCCGAACAGGCCGGGAGCGGCATACGTGATCATGGCCAGCACGATCATGACGTAGGCCCCGAAGAAGGCCATGTGCCCGTGCATCGCCGTGATCATGGTCCCATGGGTCCAGCGGTTGACCGAGGGCCAGGTGTGCGCGAGTCCCAGGATGCCGGCGCCCAGGGCCGAGAAGACCGCGCTGCCGATGGTCCAGTGGAGGGCCAGCCGGTTGGGGTGGGCCAGCCCGGAGCGTCGCATCGCCATGTAGGCGTAGACCGCCATGCCGAGGAAGGCGAGCGGCTCGAGCGCGCTGAAGAAGCCGCCGATCCCCTGCCAGTAGCCGGGGACCCCGATCCAGAAGTAGTGGTGGGCCGTCCCCAGGATCCCGGCGATGAACGTGAGCCCCACGATCACATAGAGCCATTTCTCCATCACCTCGCGGTCCGCTCCCGAGAGCCGGATCAGGAGATAGGCCAGCAGGCCGCCCTGGATCATCTCCCAGACGCCCTCGACCCACAGGTGCACCGTCCACCACCGGTAGTAGATGCTGACGGTATAGTTGTCGAAGGTGAGGAGCGCCGGGAGATACAGCAGCGCCGAGAGCGCGAGGCCGGCGACAAGCACCCCTTCCGTGGTCGTCAGCTTCTTCGCCTGCCAGATCGTCATCCCGATGTTGTAGAGAAACATCAGCATCACGATGACGATCCCGACCTTGATCGGGAGGGGCTGTTCCAGGAGCTTGTTCCCCTCGGTCCAGCCGAAGAGGTAGCCCACCACGCACACCACACCGGCGGTGGTCCACAGGCCGAGCTGCCAGTAGGCCAGCTTCGTCGAGTAGAGCTCGGTGCGCGACTCTTCCGGCACCAGCCAGTAGGTGGCCCCCATGAACCCGGTCAGCACCCAGACGATCAGCAGGTTGGTGTGGACCGCCTTGGTCACGTCGAACGGCAGGAAGGCCCGGATCGGGTCGGGGCCGAGGTACTTGGTGATCGAGAGGAGGCCGAACACCATCTGGAGCCCATAGAGCAGGAGGGCGACCACGAAGTAGGGATAGGCGACGGCCTGCGAGCGATAGCGCATGTCCGCTCCCGGCTACTTGAGGGTCATGAGATAGGCGACCAGCGCATCCACCTGCGCCGGCTGCAGCGACTGGCCGAAGCCGGCGGGCATCATCGACTGCCCCCCGCTCGAGAAGGTCCCGCCCGGCACCAGGAAGGCGTTGGGCTCCACGATCGATTCGTGGATGTATCCCGCGGCATCGGTCGCCTTGCCCTTGTAGTCCGCCGCCTTGATCCGCTCGGCGGCGGTGGCGGCGATTCCGGCCAGCGAGGGGCCCACCAGGTTCACCCCGGGCGCGGTGGAGTGGCAGGCGAAGCATCCCGGTGGCGCCTGCCCGAAGAGAGCCTGGCCCACCGCGACGGGATCGTCGGAGGCGGGTTGCGGCGCCTTGCCGCCCACGTTGCTGCCCGGGATCGCGGCGCCCGACACCAGGATCGGCCGCGGCGGCCAGCCGTGGTTGTCGATCTTGCCCACCCAGGCAAGGAACGCGATGACCTGGTCGATCTCCTGCGGCGTCAGCTTCAGGTTCGGCATGATCCGCCGGTCCCGTTCCTCGTTGTAGAACTTCCCCGGATCGGCCAGAAACGCCCGCAGGTAGGGCGCACCGCGCTGGTCGGCGATCTTGGTGAGGTCCGGCGCGTAGTACGCCCCTTCGCCGAGCAGCGTGTGGCAGTTGATGCAGTTCTTGCGGTGCCAGACGTGCTTGCCGGCGATCACGTCCGGCGTGATCTGGTCCGCGTGGGTCAGGCGGCTGAACTGGCGGTGGCTGTCGATCGTCAGCGCGAGGAAGATGAGCGAGAAGAGCCCGGTGGAGCCGAGGAAGAAGGCGCGCGTCTGTCGTTTGGTCATGTGCTCCCCCTCAGACGCCGATCTGGCCGAAGTAGCGGAGCGCCATGGTTGCCCCATACGCGGCGGCGGCGAGCATCAGGACCAGAATGAGGGCGCAGAGCGCCCGGGTGAGGGTGACGGACGCGGGTGACACGGGGGCGGCGGGTGCGCTTTCCATCTCCATCCTCCGTCGAGCCAGGGTGGAGGGCCGGCGCTATTCCTCCAGGGAGAGAGGCGGAATACGCCAGGCCCCAGCGAGGAGAGGCTGATGGCCTGCGGCAACGTGGCCGAACGAAATCGGGTGGGAAGAATCCGGGGGCGCCTCACCCGAGTGCCGCGAGATCGCGGCCGAGGTACGGCCAGCCACAGAGTAGGACCCCCGGAGTGGACTGTCAAGCAGCGACCGGTGCGCCTAGCGGCCCTCCGTCGCCCAGTGCTTCCCCTCCATCCAGCGCGCCGGGTCGAAGAACCCCGCCGGCAGCGACCGGTTCGCCCTCCACTCCTTGTAGGTCTCCCCCTGCTGCCCGTCGGGAAGCCCGATGTCGATGTGGGTCGCGAGCCAGGCCTTCCCCACCGGCACATAGGCGCCGAGCGCCGCGTTCATGCGGAGATTGGGCGCCACCTCGGCGATGATCCGGGTGACGACGAGCCGCTTCGCCTCCACCCAGAACTGCGGCGCGGTGGTGTCGCCCGCGGTGCGGGTCCCCACCACCCAGACGAGCGAGTCGCCGCTGCCATGGGTCGACACGGCCGAGAGATCGATCTTGTAGGCGGCGAGGTCCTTGATCGTCTCGTCCACCGGCTGCACGTACACGCCCTGGATCAGGGGGAGGAACGGGTTTCCGCCGCCAGCCCGGCGCGCCACCTTGCCGCCGCGTATCACGATGACCGAGTCCCGGGTGTACAGCACCCCGTTCCCGCTGTCCGGATCCGCGATGTCGATGCGGAGGATGCCGGGCGAGGCCACCGTCTCGTACCAGGTCTGCTCGGTCGGGCCGTTCCCGCGGTTGATCGTCGTGGTCTGGACAAAGGTGAGGTTCTGGTACCAGGTGTCCTTGTAGGCCCGGTACATCCGCTCGAGGACCTCACGCCCGGTCGCGGGGGCGCGCTGCGCCGCCAGCGCCGGGGCCAGGACGAGCGAGACGAGGACGGGAAGCAGATACAGCAAGGCGGTCGGGCGACGTGGCATCGGGGAACTCGGGGGGAATGGGGAGTGGCACGAATGGACAACCGATGCCGGAGGACGGGTGCGAAGGCGCCCGGGTTTCAGGGCGCGGGGATCTCGAAGAACTCGAGGCCCGCCGTCATCATGGTCGGCGCGAGGCCGAACATCTGCTGCCAGGTGCGGGTGAGGTGGGCCGAGTCGGAGAAGCCCGCCGCGTGCGCGGCGGCGGAGAGCGTGGCGCCGCGCCCGAACGCCTGCATGGCGAGACTCAGCTTCCGCCACAGCAGGTACCGCCGGAGCGGGACACCCACATCCGCCGTGAACAGATGCGCGAACCGGCTGGGCGACAGGAAGACCTGCGCCGCGATTTCCGCCTGGCTGACCCGCGCATCGGTGCGGGCATGGATGAGCTCGAGCGCCCGGGTGATCCGGTCGTCGCGCTGGTGGAGCGGTCGCGGGCCGCGGCAGAGGCCCGCCACCAGCGCGGTCACCAGCGTCGCCGCCTCGGCCGGGTCCGGCCGCTCCTCCCGGAAGGTCCGCAGGGCGGCGAGTTGGGCGGTGACGCGCTCGGGCGGCACCCGCGCGACACCCGCCGGCCACGCGTCGCGGAGCCAGCGCCCGTCCCGCCCCTCCGCATCGACGAAAAGCATGGCCACCGTGGTGCCGCGGCCGTCGAATGCGTGGAGCACGTC
>DASZPT010000071.1:0-50452 GCA_035549935.1 Gemmatimonadales bacterium | reverse complement strand
GGAACCTCACCGAGATCGAGGACCACGTGCAGGACGCACGGCGGTACTACAACGCCGTGGTCCGCGACTACAACACCCGTGTCGCCCAGTTCCCCATCAACCTGCTCGCCGGCGCGATGGGCTTCCGGCCGCGGGAGTTCTTCGGCCTCACCGACGAGCGGGAACAGGCGTCTCCCTCGGTGGACTTCGGAGGCCAGGCATGAGGCGGCTCCTCTGCTTGTTCCTCCTCCCGGTCCTGCTCGGTACCACCAGTCCCGCCGCGGCGCAGCGCTCGCTGGCGATCAGGCAGTTCGATGCCACGATCCTGGTCGGCAAGGACGGCGCGATCGACGTGACCGAGGCGATCACCGTCCACTTCAGCGGGGCGTGGAACGGTCTCTACCGCACCATTCCGGTCGAGTACCACACCCCGCAGGGCTTCAACTGGACCCTCCGGCTCGACTTCCTCGGCGCGACCAGCAACGGGCGGGCGCTCAAGGTGGAGAGCAGCCGCGAGCGCCACTACCTCAAGTACAAGATCTGGGTCCCGGGGGCGGAGGACGCCACTCACACGATCACCCTGCACTACCGGGCGAGGAACGGGCTTCGCTTCTTCGCCGATCACGACGAGCTCTACTGGAACGTCACCGGGGACGAGTGGGACGTACCGCTCGAGGGGGCGAGCGCCGAGATCCGGCTGCCCGATGGCGCGACCGGACTCCGCGCCATCGCCTTCAACGGCGCCTATGGCTCGACCGCGCGGGATGCCGTCGTCGACACGACCCGCACCGTCGTCCGGGTCCGGATGCCGAAAGGACTGGGCTTCCACGAGGGGCTCACGGCGGTGGTGGGGTGGGACAAGGGGTTGATCCCCGAGCCCACCGCGAGCGAGAAGGCCGCGGGATTCCTCGCGAGCAACTGGCCCCTCTTCCTCCCCGTCGCCGTCTTCGGCCTGATGTGCCTGCTCTGGGTCCGCACCGGGCAGGACCCGAGTCGGCTGCCCATCGTGGTGCAGTATCAGCCGCCCGGCGACCTCACGCCCGCGGAGGCAGGCACCCTCCTCGACGAGTCGGCGGACATGCGGGACATCACCGCGACGATCGTCGATCTCGCGGTCCGCGGGTACCTGCGGATCGAGGAAACCGAGGAGGAGGTGCTCTTCGGTCTCTTCAAGAAGAAGGACTACACCTTCCAGCGGACGGAGGGGCCCACCACGCCGCCGCTGCGGCCGCACGAGCAGACTCTCTACACCGGCCTCTTCGATGGCGGGACATCGGTTCGGTTGTCGGACCTGGAGAACCGGTTCTACAAGAACCTGCCGGGCATCCGGGACCGGATCTTCGACCAACTGGTGAGCCGCGGGCTGTACCGCACGCGGCCCGACAAGGTGAAGGGCTACTGGACCGCCGGTGGGGTGGTGCTCGGCATGCTGATGGTCCTCGGGGGCGCGGTGATCGCGCCGCGGCTCAGCATGACGCCGTTGCCGTTCTTTCTCGGCGCCGGACTGAGCGGCCTCATCGTGGTGCTCTTCGCGCAGGTGATGCCGTCGCGTACGGTGAGCGGGGCCCGGACGCTCGAGAAGCTCCTGGGCTTCGAGGAGTTCATGCGGCGGGTAGACGGGGAACGCTTCGAGCGGCTGGTGAAGACGCCGGAGATGTTCGAGAAGTACCTGCCCTTCGCGATGGCGTTCCGGGTAGAGCGCCGCTGGGCCAAGGCCTTCGAGGGGATCTATCGGGAGCCGCCCCGGTGGTACGTCGGCGGCTCGGGGTACCGCGGTTCGTTCGACATGAGCGGGTTCAGCAGCCGTCTGTCCGACATGACCTCGCGGGCCGCCAGCACGATGGCCTCGTCACCCCGCAGCTCGGGGGGATCGGGATTCAGCGGAGGGTCGTCCGGGGGCGGTGGCGGCGGCGGTGGGGGCGGGGGGTTCTGATTCGGGAGAAGCCTCCCGTCATCCTCCGAGGCCGAACAACCCCTTCGTCACCCCGATCTCCCACGCCATCAACAAGCCGAAGCCGAGGCTGATGGCTCCGGAGGCGATGCGCAGGCCGGTATGGAGACGCTCCGCCCGGACCTGCGTGAAGGTGAAGGGCAGCGCCACTGCGGACGTCACCAGCATCATCCCGAGCACGGTCCCCACCCCGAAGATCAGCAGGTAGAGCACCCCCCACGCCGGGTCCTGGATCGTCGCCAGCACCAGCAGCGCGACGGCGGCCGAGCCGGCGAGCCCATGCACCACGCCGATCATCACGGGGCGGAGCGCCTGGTAGAGGCCCAGCCCGCCGAGGTGGCGGTCGAGCCAGCCGAGCGGGGTACGGTCGGCGGGGTGGGGATGGGTCTCCGGTTCGTGGCCGTGGGCGTGATGATGGATGTAGTCGCCGTGGGCGTGATGATGGGCGTGGACGGTCCGGCCCTGGGTGCGGAGTTCGCCCAGGAACTGGGTGAACCCACGCAGGTTCATGATGCCAAGGAGGATGAGCAGGAGGCCCACCGCGAACTCGAGGGTGAGCCCCGCCTTCTCGGGGATCACCCAGCCGAAGACGATGATACCGCCGCCGACGATGAGGATGGTGAGGGTGTGCCCGATCCCCCAGAGCGCCCCGATCAGCGCGGCACTGCCGACACTGCGGTGCCGCGAGACGATGGTGCTGACCGCGATCACATGGTCGGCGTCGGTGGCGTGCCGCATGCCCAGGAAGAACCCGAGCGCGGCCAGGGGGAGGACACTGGTCATGGTGTGGCGGTGGTCTCCCGCCGGGTGAGTACATAGTAGTTCTGATCGACCTGCACGCTGTCCTGGGCCTTCGCGAGCGTTACCGTCTGCCACTCCTCGGTGGGCTTGAGCGCCACCCAGCCATCCCCGAGCATCACGCGCACCGGGAGGTCGAAGCCCGGCACCACCTCCGTCCAGCGGTAGGCCAGGGTGGTGCCGTCGAGCCGGTAGTCGAACACCGGGATCTTCGTCGTGGTGAGATACTGCCGGAAGATCCGGGAGAAGTCGGTGCCGGCCTGGGTGCTGATGTACCGCTCCACCTGGTCGGCAGTGACGACCTGGTGGCGGAAGGTCGACTGCAGCCCCCGCAGGATCCCGCGCCACTTCTCGTCGTCGTTCACCACCTGCCGGAGCGTATGGAGCAGGTTCGCACCCTTCGGGTACATGTCCCCCGACCCCTCGTGGTTCTTCCCGTAGTCCGGGGTGATCGGCTTGTCGTTGCGGATATTGCGGCGGACACCGATCGCGTACTGGGCGCCCCCCTCCTTCCCCCGGAGGCACTCCACATAGAGCGCCTCGGCGTAGGCGGCGAAGCCCTCGTGGATCCACATGTCGGCGAGATCGGCGCTGGTCAGGCTGTTGCCCCACCACTCGTGGGCACTCTCGTGCACGATGATGAAGTCCCAGTCGAGGCCCTGCCCGGTGCCGGAGAGGTCCCGGCCGAGATAACCGTTGAGATAGTGATTCCCGTAGGCGATCCCGCTCTGGTGCTCCATGCCGAGGTGGGGGGTCTCCACCAGCTGGTAGCCGTCCTTGTACCAGGGGTAGGGTCCGAACCACTTCTCGAAGCAGGCGAGCATCGGCTTCACCTGGGCGAACTGCTTGAAGGCGGCGTCGCGGTGGTAGTCGAGCGGCCAGAAGGTCAGGGTGAGCCGCCCCGCCTCGCCGTCGTACACGTCACTCATGCGGGCGTAATTCGCCGCGTTGATGGCGATGTCGTAATTGTTGATCGGCTCGGCGACGAACCACTCGTAGCTGGTGGTCTGGTCCGGGTTCCGGCGGGTGGAGCGGAGTGTGCCGTTCGAGACGTTGATGAGCGGGTCGGGCACGGTGATCACCACCCGCTGGCTGTCCGGCTCGTCCATCTGGGTGTCCTTGGTGGGCCACCAGGCGCTGGCGCCGAGTCCCTGGCAGGCCGTCGCGATCACCGGGCGGCCCAGGCTGTCGCTGCTCCAGACGATGCCGCCGTCCCAGGGTGCGTGCTTCGCCACCTGGGGGTGGCCGCCGTAGTAGATCGCAAGGGTCCGGAGCTCGCCGGCCCGCTGCGGTGCGGCCAGCTTCACCATGATCGCGTTCCCGTCCCGTCGGTACTCGAGCCGCTTTCCGTCCTGCACGAAGCTGTCCGCCAGCAGCGGCGTCTGCAGGTCGATCTGCATCGTGGTGCCCGGCTGGAGCACCCGGTAGCTGATCCGGTTCACGCCCCGGATGGTGCTGTCGGAAGGATTCACCCGCACCGCGAGGTCATAGAACGCCACGTCCCACCAGGCCCGCTCCGGCGTGATCGACCCGCGCAGGCTGTCGGCGCGGGCGATGGCTTCGGGGGACTGGGCGTCGAGGACGACCGGGAGGGCGACCAGGGCGGTGAGCCACAGGGCGAAACGCATGCGGGGCGACTCCGGGGGGCGAAAGTTCCCACGAAGCTACTGAGGCGAGACCAAGGAAACTACCCGGGTCGGGAAAGGAACAGGATTGCAGGATGAAGCGGAGCAACGCCCGCCCTTCCTGCAATCCTGTCGATTCGCCCCACGGGGGCGAGGAGGACCCGGCGGCCTACCAGTGGCGGCCGCGCACGAAGTGCCGGTGCCCGCCGAAGCCGAAGCCCACGCCGATCCGCCAGCGCGGCCCCCAGTACGGGCCGCAGCCCCAGCAGGTGTAGCCGCCCCACCAGGGATCGTACCAGAACCCGGTGTAGTGCCGGATGTACCGCGGCTGGTCCACCGAGTACTGGGCCACGTCGTAGTCGTATTCCCCGGCGCTCATCTTGTCCACCACGTCGAGCAGCCCTGCTTCGAGATCGCCGTTGATCTTCTCGTCGGCGAGGGCCCGGTAGTCCCAGTGCCCGTTGCGGGTGAACTCGTCGAACGTGAACGGCTCAGCCGACCAGGCCGCGAGCACCGCCCCCGTGCCCGAGTTCTCGTTGACCAGGAACGCCTCGCGGTCGCCGCGGCTCCGCACCTCGAAGTCCTTCCCGCCGCGAATGCGTCCATCATCCTCCGGGCTCAGCGGATAGAGCACGCGGACCCGCCCATCGCCGTCCACCCGGAGGACGAGGAGGTACCCGTCCTCGGCGGCGCGGACTTTCACCTTGGCGCGGTCGCCATGGGTGTAGGTCTCCTCGGACAGCTTGACCCGGATCGCCGGCTCATCCGGCTTGCGGGCGGGCGGGACAGGCGTGGCGTGGAGTGTGAGAGCCAGCAGGGGGAGCATACGGACCTCCAGTCGAGCGTCAGAGCAATGCTGCACAGGAAACGATGCACGATCCGTTCCGGGGGTTTCCGTCCCGCGATGCAACGGAATCGCGCAGCCGGTAGTCAGATCCCGGGGCCGCGCGTCCGGCAATCAGGACGGCGGTGTCCCTCGCGGTGGAAGCCGCGGGCGCGCCAATTCGGCGCGCTCCCCTTGCTTACCGAGGGGACGGTGTTACCTTCCCTCGGTAACCAAGGGGACCGCATGAGCAAGCCCGCCGACCTGGTGCAGGGGACACTGGACCTGTTGCTCCTCAAGCTGCTCGCCCTCGAGCCGCTCAACGGCTGGGCCATCAGCCAGCGCCTCAAGCAGCTCTCCGCCGACGTTCTCCAGGTGAGCGACGGCTCCCTCTACCCCGCGCTCCACAAGCTGGAGCAGGAGGGGTGGGTCACCTCCGAGTGGCGGCCGAGCGAGAACAATCGGCGCGCCAAGTTCTATTCCCTCACCCGCGCCGGCCGGCGGCAACTCGAGATCGAGACCGGCAACTGGCAGCGGCTGTCCGCCGCGATCACCCAGGTGGTCCGGCTCCGGGAGGCGTAGCATGACCATCGACCGCCTGCTCCACGTGGTCCATCGCCGGTGGCGCTCCCTCTTCCGGCGCTCCCGGGTCGAGGCCGAGCTGGCCGAGGAGCTCGACAACCACGTCCAGCACCTGACCGACGAGCTTCGGGCCGGTGGACTCGACACCGGCCGCGCCCGGACCGAGGCGCTCCGCCGTTTCGGTGGCGTCGAGCGGCACAAGGAAGCCTGCCGGGATGCCCGCGGACTCAACCGCCTGGATCACCTGTGGCGGGACCTGCGCCATGCCTGGCGCTCCCTGCTCGCGCGGCCCGGGTTCACGCTCGTCGCCGGCACCACGCTCGCGCTCGGCATCGGGGCCACCACCGCGATGTTCACCGTGGTGGAGCACATCCTGCTCCGGCCACTCGGCTACCGGGAGGCGGACCGTCTCGTGGTGCTCCAGTACGAGCGGATGAATACCGTCGCGGCCGGCAACTTCCTCGACTTCCAGAAGGAAGCTCGGAGTTTCGCGGGCATGGGCGCCGCCGAGTGGTGGTCGCCCAACGTGGGCGGGGGCGACGCCGCGGAAGAGATCCAGGGCCTCCGCCTCACCGCCGGCATCTTCCCGCTCCTCGGGGTCGCGCCGCTCCTGGGGCGCACCTTCACCGCGGACGAGACCCATGCCGGCGCCGAGCACGTGGTGGTGCTGAGTCACCAGCTCTGGCAGACCCGCTTCGGGGGCGACTCCACGGTGGTCGGCCGTACTATCAGCATGGACGGCGCACCCTTCACGATCATCGGCGTGATGCCCCGGGGGTTCGGCTTCGCGCCCTACTGGGCCACGGGGGCCCGTCTCTGGGCGCCGCTGGTCCTCGATGCGCGCGCCGCCGACCGCACCGGCGCGTCGCTTCGGGTCTTCGCCCGCCTCGGCGACGGGGTGTCGCTCGAGGCGGCGCGGCGGGAGGTTGCCGCGATCGCCGCCCGGCTGGAGCAGGCCTGGCCCGGGACCAACCGCGGCGGGACGGTGGTGCCGCTCAAGGAGCTGGTGGTGGGGGATGTGCGCGATGCGCTCCAGGTGCTCTTCGCGGCGGTGACGCTGGTGCTCCTCATCGCCTGCGCCAACGTGGCGCACCTGCAGCTCCTCCGCGCCGCCGCCCGGGAGCGGGAGTTCGCACTCCGCGGCGCACTGGGGGCCTCACGGTCCCGCCTGCTGCAGCAGTCGCTGGTGGAGAGCTTCCTCCTCGCGCTCATCGGCGCGGCGGGCGGGCTCTTCGTGGCGTGGGGTGGGCTCCGGCTGCTGCTGCGCCTCGCGCCGGGCAGGCTTCCCCGGATCGACTCACTCTCCCTCGACCTTCCCGCCCTCGGCTTCGTGCTGCTCGCTGCGCTCGGTGCCACCATCGTGTCGGGCCTGGTGCCGGCGCTCGCCGCCTCCCGCGCCGACCTCCACGGCGTCCTCAAGGAGGGGGGCCGCGGGAACTCGGAGGCGCCAGGGCGGCGCCGCCTGCGGGCGCTGCTGGTGGTGTCGGAGTTCGCGCTGGCGCTCATGCTGCTGATCGGCGCGGGGCTGGTCCTCAGGAGCTTCGACGCGCGGCGGCGGCTCGACCCCGGATTCCGGCCCGACGGTGTCTTCTCCGCGGTGATCAACCTCCGCGGGTCGGCGCATCAGCCCGGGGAACGCCGGGAGCAGTTCTTCCACGACCTCCAGCAGTCGGCCGGCGCCCTGCCGGGCGTGCAGGGGGTGAGCATGATCAACCACCTGCCGCTCCACGGCGACAGCTGGCGGTTGTCCTTCGTGATCGAGGGCCGCCCGCTCGCCGAGCCGGGGGACGGTCCGAGCGCCTACTTCCGGGTCGTCATGCCGGACTACTTCGGGACCATGGGCATCCCGGTCCTGAGCGGCCGCGACCTGACCGAGGACGATCGGCGCTCGGGGAACCAGGTCGTGATCATCAACCAGTCGATGGCGGAGCGGCACTGGCCCGGGCAGAATCCCCTCGGGGCCCGGATCTCGGTGGGTGCCCTGGCGACCGGCGCCGACTGGTATACGGTCGTCGGTGTCGTCCGGGACGCCCGGCAGACGGGGTGGACCGGTCCGGTCCTGGAGGAGATGTACTTCCCCTGGCTTCCCCCGGCCGCTCCCGGCGCCCGGGGGGGCGAGACGCTCGCCGCCTCGCTCCATCCGGGCACGATGACGCTGGTGCTGCGCTCTACCCGGCCGACCGCGGAGCTGCTGCGGGAGGTGCGCGGTCTCGTGACCGCGCTCGACCGGGACGTGTCGGTGTCGGATGTGCTCACCCTCCGCGACGCGGTGGACGAGCAGTTCGCCGGGCCCCGCTTCCAGCTCAGCCTGCTTGGCGGGTTCGCGCTCCTGGCCCTGGTCCTCGCCGCCGTGGGGATCTACGGCGTGATGAGCTACACGGTCATGCGGCGGGCCCAGGAGATCGGGGTGCGGCTCGCGCTCGGGGCCGCCGGCGGCGATGCCGTGCGCCTCGTCGTCGGGCAGGGGATGCGTCTCGCGCTGGCCGGGAGCGCCATCGGCCTCGGCGGGTCGCTCCTCCTGTCGCGCTACCTGCGGAGCCTCCTCTTCGGGGTCGGTCCCACCGATCCGTTCACCTTCCTCGGTGTCCCGCTGCTGCTCGCGGCCGTGGCGCTGGTCGCGCTCGCGATCCCGGCCCGCCGCGCCGCCCGGGTGAACCCGCTCACCGCCCTCCGGTCCGACTGAGCCGGCTCTCTTCTTGACAATCTAGAAGAGAATCGGCATTCTCTTCTAGACCGTCTAAAAGAGAGACCGATGCCGCCGGACCGTTCCTCCGACCTGCTGCAGGGCACGCTCGAACTGCTGGTGCTCAAGGCCCTCTCTCTCGAGCCGATGCACGGCTGGGGGATCGGCAACCGCATCGGCCAGCTCTCGGGTGAGGTCTTCCAGGTGAACCAGGGGTCCCTCTATCCCGCGCTGATGCGGATGCTCCGGCGTGGCTGGATCCGGGCCGAGTGGCGCACCAGCGACGCCGGGCGGCGGGCGCGCTACTACTCGCTGACGGCCGAGGGCCGGCGGCAGCTGGCGGAGGAGACGGCGACCTGGGAACGGATCGCCGGCGCCATGAACGGGGTGCTCCGTGCTCGTCCGGCAGGAGGCGTCGCATGAGCCTCGGGTCCGACCTCGTGATCCGCCTCAAGGCACTCCTCTTCCGGCGGCGCATGGAGCGTGAGCTGCAGGAGGAGGTCGAGGCGCACCTCGCCTTCGAGACCGACGCCCGGTGCCGCGACGGGATGAGCACCGACGCGGCACGCCGCCAGGCCCTGGTTGCCTTCGGCGGTGTGGAGCGCTGGAAGGAGGCCACCCGGGACGCGCGCGGGCTGGCGCTGCTCGATGGGTTGGGACTCGACCTCCGGCAATCGCTCCGCGCCCTCCGCCGCAATCCCGGCTTCACGGCTGCCGTGGTGCTGGTGCTCGGGCTCGCCATCGGCACCACCACCGCCGTCTTCACCCTGGTCCGTACGGTGGTGCTGAGCCAGCTCCCGTATCCCGCCGCCGAGCGGTTGGTGCGGGTCTACCAGCAGAACTCGCCGGAGAATCGCTTCGGCCTCTCCACCGTGGATGTCCAGGCGATCGAGCGGGAGCAGCATGTGTTCGATGCCTTCGGCGCCGCGCAGCGCGCCGAGGTGGCACTCTCGGGGACCGGGACGCCGGAGCGGGTGGTGGTGGGCCGGGTGACGCCCGGGTTCTTCGCCGCGCTCGGGGTCGTGGCGGCCGCGGGGCGGCTCATTCAGGGCGAGGATCTGTCATCCGGCGCGCCTCCGGTGGCCGTGGTGAGCTGGCGGTTCGCCGAACGGTCGCTCGGCGGTGTGGACCGGGCGGTCGGCCGCGCGATCACCCTCGACGGCGTGGCGCACACGGTGATCGGCGTACTGCCGGCGCGCTCGACCGATCTCGCCGGGATCCGCGCCGTGGCGTGGCCCGCGCTCCGGCTCCAGCCACCGACGCGCCGCGGTCCCTTCTGGCTGCGCGGGATCGGGCGCCTCCACGAGGGCGTCACCCTGGAGGCCGCGGCGAACGACCTCGCCGGCATCAGTGCGCGGACCTTCCCCGAGTGGGCCAGCAGCTTCCGCGATCAATCGGCCCGGCTCACCCCGTATCCGCTCCGCCGGACCATCGTGGGCGATGCGGGTCGCGGCCTGGAGCTGCTTGCGGGGGCGGTGGCGCTGGTGCTCCTGGTCGCGGCGGCGAATGTGGCGACCCTCATGCTCGTCCGGGGGTCGGCCCGAGAGCCGGAACTCGCGGTACGCACCGCCCTCGGCGCGGGGCGGGGCCAGCTCATCCGGTTGCTCGTCTCCGAGAGCGCGTGGCTCACGCTCGGGTCGCTGCTGACCGCGGTAGCGGTGGCCGCGGGGTGCCTCGAGCTGCTGCGGCGGACCGGGGGCGATCTGCCCCGTCTCGAGGAAGTGGCGCTCGACGGCCAGGCCCTCGGGCTCGCGGTGGCACTCGCGTGCGTCGCCGGCATCCTGGTCAGTCTCTCGCCGGTGGCACGGCTGCTGCCGGCCCGCCCCCGCCGGCTCCGTTCGGTGCGTGGCGGCACCGACCGGGGGACCAGCCGTCTGCGGAGTATCCTGGTCGTGAGCGAGTTCGCGCTGGCGCTGCCACTCCTCTTCGGGGCCGGGCTCCTCCTCACCAGCTTCCTCCGGTTGAGCCAGGTCGACCCCGGCTTCCGCGCCGACGGCGTGGCGGCGGTGAACCTGGCACTCCCCCGGCTCCGCTATCCGGACGAGGCCAGCAGCCAGGCGTTCTTCCGACGGGCGGAGGCGCGCCTCCGTGAGCTTCCGGGGGTGACCGCCGTCGGTCTCTCCACCGCGCTGCCGCCGGACGACCCGGGCGATGTCAACAACTTCGACCTGCTCGATCGCCCCGTCTCCGAAGGCACTGCCGAACCGGTGGCCGCGTGGTCGGCGGTGACGCCCGGCTTCTTCGAGACTCTTGGCGTGCCGCTCCTCGATGGGCGGCTCTTCACCTTCGAGGACACCGCCAGCACTGCGCCGGTCGCGGTGGTCAGCAGCGGCTGGGCCCGAAAGTACTACGGCAACGAATCCGCCATCGGGCGCCGACTCTACTCGGGCGGCTGCCGCACCTGCCCGCCGACGACCGTGATCGGCGTGGTCGGGGACGTGAAGTACCTCGGGCTCTCGGCGTCGGCGGAGGCGGTCTACGAGCCGGTGGTGCAGGCGGGCCCGAGCCGGATGAACCTGCTGGTGCGCACCACCCTGCCCGACGCCGGCATCTTTCCCGCACTGCGCTCGGCTCTCGGCGGGCTCGATCCGGAACTGCCCCTGGAGCCGGTGCTGCTGCGGGACCGGCTCCGCGACTCGCTCAGCGATCCGCGTCGCTGGATGAGCCTGGTGACGGGGTTCGCGCTGGCGGCGAGCCTGCTGGCCGCGCTCGGGATCTACGGGCTGATGGCCTACCTGGTGCGGCAGCGGTATCGCGAGATCGGGGTTCGCATGGCGCTCGGCGCCGAACCGGGGCGGGTGACCGCGGAGATGATGCGGCGGGGGATGGTGTTCGCGCTGGCCGGTTCGACGATCGGCGTGGGGCTCGCGCTCGCGGCGGGGCGGTACATGGGCCCGCTGCTCTTCGGGGTGGGCCCTCGCGATCCGCGACTCCTCGCGGCGGTGGTGGCAGTGATCCTCGCGGCGGCGCTCGTCTCGTGCTGGATCCCGTCGCGTCGCGCCGCGCGGATCGACCTGAGCGCCGCGCTCCGGTCGGGGGAGTAGCGTTCACGCTCCTCCCCGCGGCGCGCAGGCGCCGCGGGCTACTTGAGGAGCAGCGACACCGTGTAGATGAGAAGCCCGGCCAGCCCGCCCACCAGCGTACCGTTGAGCCGGATGAACTGGAGGTCGCGGCCCACCGCCAGCTCGAGCCGCTCGGCGGCGACCTCCGGGTCCCAGAGGCGCACCGTCTCGGCGATGAGGGCGCCCACTTCGTGGCGATGGCGTTCGAGCACCGACGCGGCGAAGGTCGTCAGGAAATCATCCAGCTCCTCGAGCCGGTCGGGGTTGGAGACCAGCGATCCGCCGACCGCCGTGATCCCGCGCGCGAGCGGTTCGAGCGATGTGCTGTCTTCCTGGGTCGTGAGCCGCTCGGCGTAGTCGCGAGCCCGCTCCCAGAGCGACGAGGCGAAGTCCTCCACTGCGGGATGCCGCAGGAGGTCGGCCTTGATGGCCTCCGCCCGTGCGCTCAGCTCCGGTGAGGTCTTGAGCCGCTCCACGAAGTCGGTGAACGCCTCGTCGAACTTCTGCCGCAGCGGGTGATAGGGGTCGAGCTTGATTTCATCGACCAGCCGCTGGAAGGCCCCCTCGAGCTTCCGCTGGAAGGCGTGGTCCACCGCCCCCGGCACCCACCAGGGGCTCTCCTCCTTGATCCGCACCCGCAGCTCCTCCCGGTTCTTCTCCATCAGGTCGCTGGCGAGCCGCAGCGCCTCGTCGAGCAGCATCTGGTGCCGCCGGTCGCTCGCCACCGCCGACAGCACATTCCCGAGAATCGGGGCGACCGGCACCGACTTGATCCGGCTCACTGCCGTCTCCTGGATCAGCTCGCGTACCTTCTGGTCGGGCACGGCCTCCATGGTGCGTGCCACCCCGGAGGCGAGGTGCCGCGCGAGTCGGCTGCCGTGCTCAGGCTCGCTCAGCCAGCGCGCCGCCCGCTCCGCCACCCGCATCGACTTGAGCCGGACCGCCAGCACATCCTTCGAGAGGAAGTGATTCTGCACGAAGTTCCCGAGCACCCGGCCGATCCGTTCCTTCTGCGTCTGGATGATCGCGGTGTGCGGGATCGGGAGACCCAGCGGCCGGCGGAAGAGGGCTGTCACGGCGAACCAGTCGGCAAGGCCGCCCACCAGGGAGGCTTCCGCCGTGGCGCGCACGAAGCCCATCCACGGGTAGGCCGGTTCGAGCAGGAGCGCGACGACGAAGACGGCGAGGGCGACGACCAGGAGGCCGCTCGCCATCCGCTTCATCCGCTTGAGCTCGGCGCGACGGGTGGCCTCGTCCTTCCGCGGGGCGGTGTCGGGCGGGGCGGCCGGGAGTGCCGGCTCGACGGGTGAGGGAAGGGTGGCGGCCATCTCTGATAATAAGAAAGCGGTTCGCCGCGGCGCTGTCACGCCGCCGGCCGGCGGCGTGCGGCGGCCACGAGCAGAAGGATGCCCGCCAGGACGGCGCCCCAGGCCAGCCAGTTCCCGATGCGGCTGAACCAGGTCCCTCCCGGTCCCGGCACGAGGTTCCCGAGCCCCGTCGCCGCGGCGGACCCCGAGGGCACTTCGAGCACCACTCTCCCGTAGGCGTCGCTCAGCGTGAGCACCCCCTGGGCCGCCGACCGCGCGACCGAGAATCCTCCCTCGACACCGCGCACGATCGCCATCCGGCTGTGCATCCAGGCGTCGGTCGTGAAGTCCCAGGCGGGGACGAGGAGCAGCCTGGTCCCCGCCCGGGCGTATTCCCGTCCGAGCGGGATGAAGTCCATGTCCTTGCAGATGGCGACCCCGACGCCGTCCCCCGCGAGGAGCCCCGGCCCCCGCCCGATCCGATACTCGTCCTCGAGACCGGGCACCATGTGCCGCTTGTCGTAGTCGAGGAATTCGCGGCCGTCGGGTCCGAAGACGAGCGCACGGTTCCGGGGTGCCGTGGAGTCCATCACGTTGATCCCCGCGACGAGAGTAAGCTGCCCGGCGCGTGCCGCCTCCGCGAGGAGCCGCCGCACCTCCGACGAATCCCCAGGTATCACACCGATCATCTTCTCCGGCAGGACGACGATCGTGGCGCCGCGCGCGGCCAGGTCCCTGGCACGGGACGCGTATGACCGGACCAGTGGCAGCACCCGGGAAGAATCGTCGCTCCGGTGGAGCCGGATCGCCCGGTCGTCGGCGAGAAGCCCGATCCGGGCCGGTGCCGCCGACGGGGCTTCGCGGAGCCGGAGCGTCCCGTAGAGCAGGACCAGGCCCAGGGGGACGCCGGCCACCATGAGTGCCGTGAGACGGGCTCCCGGCTCGCCGCGCCTCCGCCACCCTTCCGCGATCGCCGCCGCCCCGAGACTCACGAGCATGGAGACGCCGTGCACCCCGGCCAGGGAGGCGAACTGGATGAGGGGCAGGACCGCTGCCTGCGAATAGCCCACCGCTCCCGCGCTCCCATGGGGTGAGCGGAGCGAGCCCAGGAACTCCGCGGCCGTCGCGAGCGCCGGGTAGGCAACGATCGACGCGGCCGCGCCGAGACGGCGCGCAACGAACCGCCAGGCGAGGAAGACGAGTGTGCTTGCCAGCGCGATCTCCCCGACGATCTCGGCGCGCACCGCCGCCGGAAGTACCGGATACGCGACCACGATGTTGAGGGCCGCAAGGACGGTGGCGCTGAAGGCTGCGAGTGAGGCCCGTCCCGCCGTCACCCCGGGCAGCACCACGAGCAGGGGGACCGGGGCGAGCCAGGCGAGCCACCAGACGTGGTGCACACCGGAAGACCAGTACCCCATCGTGGCGCTCAGCAGAGTGGCGAGGACCAGCGGCATTTTCGGCTCCGGGCGGTCGGCGGAAGTGGTTGGTGTGCAGGGTGTTACGGCAGACGTTTCAGTGATGTTTCACCATGAAACTCCGGTGTAACCGGGCGCGTATCACTCTGAATCCCGCCAGTGCCCTGTCACAGCCCGGAGTCCTCCCAATGGGTGTCTTCCTCGCCGACCTCAAGTACGGCGTCCGGATGCTGGTGAAGCATCCCGGTCTCGCGATCATCGCCATCACCGCCCTCGCGCTCGGTCTCGGCCTCACCACCACGATGTGGAGCATCACCTGGGGTGGGATCCTCCGCGGGCTCCCCTTCGAGCATGCCGAGCAGCTGCTGCACCTCGAGCGGGCCCGGCCCAGCAAGGGAATCAACAGCTACGCCGTGCCGATGAGTGACTTCGCGGCCTGGCGGGAGCGGCAGAAGAGCTTCGAGGATCTGTCGGCCTTCAGCGAAGGCACCGTGAACGTGAGTGGAACCGAGGGCCGGCCGGAGCGGTTCGAAGGCGGGTTCATCACGGCGGCCACCTTCCGTCTCCTCCGGATCCAGCCGGTGAAGGGCCGTCTCTTCACCGACGAGGACAACCAGCCCGGCGCGGCGCCGGTGGCGCTCCTCGGATGGGAGCTCTGGCAGAATCGCTTCGGGGGCGACGCGGCGATCGTTGGAAAGACCATCCGGGCGAACGGCGTGACCCGGGAGATCGTGGGCGTCATGCCGAGGGGCTTCCAGTTCCCCACCAACGCGGGCATCTGGTTGCCGCTCACGGTGAACCCGCTGGCCCAGCCCTGGGGCGAGGGGGAACAGTACGAGGTGATGGGCCGGCTCCGCGACGGCGTGACGATGGCGATGGCGAAGGCGGAGTTCGCGACGATCTGCGAGCGGCTCGCGGAGGAGCATCCGAAGGAGAACGAGGGGGTCAGCCCCATCATCAAGCCCTTCACCGAGGAATACGTCGGGGAGGAGCCGGTCCTGATGCTCTGGACGATGATGGCGGCGGTATTCGGCGTGCTCCTCATCGCCTGCAGCAACGTGGCGAACCTGCTGCTCGCCCGCGCGGCCACCCGCACGAAGGAAGTGGCGGTCCGCACCGCGCTCGGCGCCAGCCGCTGGCGGATCGTGAGCCAGCTCCTCACCGAGTCGCTGGTGCTCTCCTCGATCGGCGCGCTGCTCGGGACCGGGATCGCCTGGGCCGGCAGCCGCTGGTTCATGCATGCGACCCGCAACATCGAGATGCCGTTCTGGATCGACATCCGGGTCGACGGCACCGTGCTGGCCTTCTGCGCCGGCATCACCATCCTTGCCGCCCTCGTGAGCGGCGTGCTCCCGGCGCTCCAGGCCACCGGGGGGAACGTGCAGGAGATCCTCAAGGACGAGAGTCGCGGGGCGTCCTCCCTCCGGATCGGGCGGTTCAGCAAGGGCCTGGTCATCGCCGAGCTGGCGCTCTCGGGGGGATTGCTGGTGGCGGCGGGATTCATGATCGAGAGTGTGTGGACCCGTACGCGCTTCAACTACGGTGTCCCGACCGAGGGGGTGTTCACCAGCCGTGTCGGCCTCTTCGAGAGCACCTATCCCGACTCCGCCAGCCGGCAGCGCTTCTGGAACGCGCTCGAGGAGCGGCTGCAGCAGCTGCCCGGTCAGGGCGGCGCCGCGCTGACGACGGTCCTGCCCGGCCTCGGCGGGTGGCGGGAGAACTTCGCGCTGGAGGGCACGACCTACGCGAAGGAGCAGGACTACCCGGTCACCCGCCAGGCGGCGGTCTCTCCGGGCTGGTTCGGCGCATTCGGGGTGAAGCCGGTGGCGGGACGGGTCCTCGGCCCGGGAGACATCGGTGGCGCGCTGCCGGTGGCGGTCGTGACGGAGGGGTTCGTCCGGAAGCACTTCGGTGGCGGTTCGGCCGTGGGGCGCCGGATCCGGATCGGGGGGATGGAGAGCAAGGAACCGTGGCTCACGGTGGTCGGCGTGATCCCCGATGTGTGGTTCGACGGGAACAGCACCGACGACGCGCTGCGCACCGCGGTCCTCACCCCGATCGGCCAGGGCGACTACCGCTTCCTGAGCCTCCTGGTGATCGCGAAAGGTGATCCGCTGGCGATGGCGCAGCCGGTCCAGCAGGCCGTCAGCTCGATCGATCCCGACCAGCCGATCTACTTCGTCCGCACCCTGGCCGAGAACATCCAGCTCAACGGGTGGTTCTACAGCGTCTTCGGCACCCTTTTCGTCGTCTTCGGCGGGGCGGCGCTGTTCCTGGCGACGGTAGGCGTCTATGGCGTGATGAGCTTCTCGGTCTCGCGCCGCACTCGCGAGATCGGGGTCCGGATGGCGCTCGGAGCGAGCACCCGCGACGTGGTGGGGATGTTCCTCCGGCAGGGTGGGCTGCAGTCCCTGATCGGTCTCTCGGCCGGCATCGTCCTCGCCATCTTCCTGTCGAAGGGGCTCCGGCTGGTGCTGTTCCAGGTGAACACCACCAACTGGCTGATGTATGCCGGGGTGAGCGTCGCGCTCGGGCTCACGAGTCTCCTCGCGACCTGGCTGCCGGCACGGCGCGCCGTGGGGGTGGATCCGAACGTGGCCTTGCGATACGACTGACCCCGCGGGATCCCTGATCCAGGCGCGGGCCGATCAGGGATCCCGCCCTTCGAACGGGGTCGGCGGCCCTACTGGTGCTGGGAGTGGTCCGGGGCCATCCCGCCCCCGCCGTCCATGCCCTGCATCTCCCGCATGTGGTCGAGCATGGCCGCGCGGTGCGCCAGGAGTTCGTCCAGCACCTTCTCCATCGCGGCCAGCTTCTTGTCCCCTTTGCTCCGGTGCATCAGGGTGACGAGGCTGTCGACGCGGGCCTGATCCGCCGCGCTCGGCATCGGCATCTTCATCTGGCCTCCCATCCCGGGCATCCCGCCCTGCATCCCCATGCCCTGCATACCGCGGTGCATGCCCATTCCCTGCATGCCCATCCCCTGCATGCCCATCCCCTGCATGTCCTGCATGCCCTGCATGCACTTCATCTGGGAGGTGGGTGTCGCCCGGCAACACCCGGTGGTGTCGGAGGCGGGTGGCGGTGCGGAGGGAGACTGTGCCGACAACAGGGCCGGTCCGGCGAGCAGGGCCACGGCCAGGGAGAGAGAAGCGCGGTACGACATCGTGACCTCGGCGTCAGGTGAGGGTGCTGGTCCCCCTGATCCTGACGCCGGGGTGATTAAAGGAACGGTAAGGGCGAATGAACCGATCGGTTACCAGGTGAGCCAGTAGCTCATCTTCACCAGGAAGGTGTTCTGCGCCGGCAGGGAGAAGAGATCCTTGAGGTCCCCGCCGAAGTTCCGGTTACCCTCGAGGCCGGTGTTGTCGGTACGGCCCTGGCTCCAGACGAGGAAGAGGGTGCTTCCCGGGCGGTACTCCCAGCGGAAGACGGCATTCGAGTTGAACTGCTTGTAGTTGAAGCCGCCGGGATTGCCCGCGATGTCGGGATCGGTGACCGGCTGGAAGCGGTCCTCGTACCGTGACGCCCGAGGGGTGGCGGAGAGCTCGCGTACCCGGCTGTAGGTGCCCTTGGAGATGAACGGTTGGGCGTAGAGCTGCAGCGACGTGGTCGGTGTGAAGGTGTAGTCGAGGCGCCAGGTCAGCCCGACGGTGGTCTGCTCGAGGTGCGCGAAGGTGTAGCTGGCCACCGAGGTCACGCTGTCGACGAAGGTCCCGAAGAACTGGCTGTCGTCCCGGTTCCGGGTCCAGTCGAGCGAGAGCGAGGTGGTGAACCGGCTCGAGACCTTGTAGTCGAGCTGCGGGTTGAGATTGATGCGCCGGGAGCGACCGCCGTCACCCCGGTTGTAGTTGATCCACATGTACGGCACCAGCGCCTTCCGCTGGTCTCCCTCGATGCCCATCCAGGGGGCGAGATACCGGTCCTGGCGCAACGCCGGCCCACCACGGGCGCAGCGATCGCAGAAGGTGCTGCCGAGCTGGCCTACGGTACCGCCGGCGTGCACCCACCAGCGGCTGTTGACCTGCATGTGGAGGTTGGTGTTGGCGGCCCGCTCCGTCGGAAGCCCGGCGATGCTCCACCGCTGCCACCAGTTGAAGTTCCACATCAGCCGCTGGTAGACGCCGTTCGGCTCGTTGAAGCGCAGCCCCGCCCAGTTGCTCCAGGACTGCTGGTCGGCCTGGAGCAGGAAGCCCAGGTCGTTGATCTCGAACCCGGGAGAGCGGCGGGAGTACGACGACTCGAACTTGAGCCGGTTTCCTCCCACCTTCCCGAAGCGGATCTCTTCGGCGTCCCCTCCCAGCGAGGTCCGGCTCGAATCGACCCGGAGCGCGCCATCGGGGCGCTGGTAGAGGTGGACGTTGCTCGTCTGGGTCTGGTAGATCGCCGTCGGGCTTCCGCCCACGTGGCTCAGGTCGATGGCGCCGCCGACCTCGTAGCGGTTCCCGAAGAGCCGCTGCCGGAAGTCGATCGCGCCCACGTAGGCCTGGTCGTGCAGTTCGGGGCGGCTCAGCCGGTCCAGCGACCGGTTCACACTGGTGAACATCACGCCGACGCTGCCGTTCCCCTGGTCGTGGTCCCGGGTGAGACGGACCACGGCGTAGTTGGTCGTCGGCTCGATCGTGGCCTTGCCCGGCCCGGTCTCGTGGTCGGTGACGGCATCGAGGACGCCGAGGCCGATGCCGCCGGGCAGGCGGCCGGTGAGCTTGGCCGCGCCGAGAATCGTCGTGGCCCGGGGCGACGCGGCATCGCCGTACAGGTCTCCCAGCTGCGGCGCGCGCCCGATCCGGCGGGAGTAGAAGAGCCCCTCGCCGTTGCAGTTGACCTGGTTGCAGTTGACCCGGAAATCGAAGAGGCCCCTGCCTTCGACGAAGAAGGGGCGCCGCTCCTCGAACTGGGTCTCGAAGGCGCTGAGGTTGAGCACCGCCGGGTCGGCCTCGACCTGGCCGAAGTCGGGATTGATCGTGGCGTTGAGCGTGAGGTTGGATGCCAGGCTGTACTTGAGATCGCCGCCGACGTTCGCGCCCTCGTGCCGCTCGAATCCATCGCCCTTTGCGATCGGCTCGCTCTTGCCCACCAGGTACGGTGTGAACTCCGCCCGGCGGGGCGGCGCCAGGTCGGTGAGCCCGTGAAGCTCCCCGAACTGGGAGACGAACCCGGTCTTCGACTGGCGGTAGAGGGGCCAGGAGACCTGACTGGTGTAGCGCTGGATGTTGCGCCAGATCAGGATCCCGAAGGTGCGGCTCTTCCCCGACGGATAGCGGAGCTGCGAGAGGGGAATGCGGTATTCGGCGGTCCAGCCGAGCGAGTCCACCTGGGTGGCCGCGTCCCAGACGCCGTCCCACGCCCCGTCCTCGTTGCCGTCATCGTAGATGGCGTAGTCCGACTTCACGCCGACCGGATTCACCGCGAACTCGTAGCCGGTGCGCCGGTCGTGGTAGGAGTCGACCATGACGATGATCTGGTCGGACGCGGTCTGGACGTCACGGCGGGAGAGGAGCCGGACGATGCTGTCCGGCGCGGTATCCCAGGCCCGCACGAAGACATAGAGATTCCGCGCGTCATACGCGATCCGCGCCTCGGTGCGCTGGCGCGGCTCCGCGTCCTCGGAGGGCCGGACTTCCCGGAACCCGGTGATGCGGGGCGCCTCTCCCCAGATGACGTCGTCGTCCTTTCCATCGAGCACCGGCGGCTGGTCGGCGCGGACGGCATTCAGGCTCGAGATGCTTGCAGGAATGCCCTCAGGGCGCGGCATCGGGACGGTGCTCGCCACCTGACTGACCTGGAGGGCGAGCAGGAGCGCGGGAAGCTGGAGCAACGGGAGTCCGCCGGTCTGGGGTGCCTAGTTGGACACCTGTAGTAGTTGGAAGGTTGGACCCTAGGTACGTTCCAGCTTTGGAACGTTTCTGCAGCGTTTCGGGTGGTCTCTGCGTATACGGGTGCAGTTCGCAACCCGGTTCACCAGACCACCCACCCAGGCCCCCTTCGATGCGTTCACTTGCCGCTGGTGTTCTACTCCTGCTCGCTCCCGGCGCGATCCTGGCCCAGGGCCCCTCGCCCGAGTCCAGGCCGGTGATCATTCCCGCGCCCGCACCGACCCTCCCCCGGACCCACGCCCCGGAAAAGACCAGGGCGGATATCACGGCCCGGGACCTCATGACGCGGCTGTACATCTTCGCGGACGACTCGATGCAGGGCCGGGACGCCGGGACGATCGGCAACTTCAAGGGCACCGACTACATCGCGCGGGAGGTCCAGCGGATGGGGCTGGTCCCGATGGGCGACAACGGGACGTTCTTCCAGGTCCTCCCGTTCAAGACCCGCACGATCGACCCGGCGTCGGCGCTCACCAGCGGCGATCAGGCGCTGGCCTATGGCACCGAGTGGGTGGCGCGGGCCAATCAGTCGTTCCATCAGGAGAACCTCCCGGTCGTCTACGGCGGCGTGCTGGGCGACACGCTCAGTCTTTCCGCGGACCAGGCGGCCGGCAAGCTCGTTGTGATGCAACTGCCGTCCGGTGGTGGGATCCGGTCGCTACGTGTGGCGGGCCGCCGCTACCCGACCGCGGCGGCGCTCGCGATCGCGGGATCGGACCCGCTCTTCGGGTTCCTCCGGCGTCCGGTGTCGTTCGTCGATGATCCCGGGATGTCGCGTCCGGGCACGCAGGTCCCGCCCACGCTGTTCCTGAGCGAGGCGGGTGCGGCGCGGCTCTTCGAGGGCGGCGCGGGCGGGCTCACCCCTGGCGCGTCGGGGAAGAGCGTGACCCTGGACCTGAAGGTCGCGGTGGAACCGGTGCCGTACCCGGCGCGCAACGTCGTCGCGATGATCCCGGGGAATGACCCGGCGCTCAAGGGCCAGTACATCGCGATCGGCGCGCACAACGATCACATCGGCATGACCGGCGCAGCCGTGGATCACGACTCGATGCGGATCTTCCTCCACCGGGTCCGCCCGGGCGGGGCCGAGGACAACGGCAGGCAGGCGACGCCGGAGGAGCAGGCGCAGGTGAACGCCGACCTCGCGGCCTGGCGCGCGGCCCACCCGAACGGCCAGCGGCCCGACTCCATCAGCAACGGCGCCGATGACGACGGCTCCGGCTCGGTGAGCGTGCTGGAGATCGCCGAGAAGCTCCAGTCGATGAAGAAGAAGCTCAAGCGGTCGGTGCTGTTCGTCTGGCACGTCGGCGAGGAGCGCGGACTCCTGGGCTCGGCCTGGTTCACCGACCATCCCACTGTGCCGCGCGACTCGATCGTGGCGCAGCTCAACATGGACATGGTGGGGCGGGGGGACGCCTGGGATGTGACCGGGAAATCGAAGGACGGCGACGTGCTGCACGGCGCGCCGGGCTACCTGCAGATTGTCGGCTCGCGCCGTCTCTCGACCGAGCTCGGCGACCTGATCGAGAAGGTCAATGTCACGGGCAAGCACAACCTGGTGTTCGACTACTCGATGGACGCCAACGGCCACCCGATGAACATCTACTGCCGCAGCGATCACTACGAGTACGCCCGCTACGGCATCCCGATCGCGTTCTTCACGACCGGCGGGCACTCGGACTACCACCAGGTGACGGATGAGCCGATGTACATCGACTATCCGCACATGGAGCGGGTGGACCGGCTGGTGGCGGATGTGGCGCTGCGGCTGGCGAACCTCGACCACCGGGTGGTGGTGGACAAGGAGAAGCCGGATCCGAGGGGGGCGTGCCGGCAGTAGCACGCCGGAAGGCGGTGGCGCGAAGGCGAGGGGCGAGGTCTCGGGACGAGACCTCGCCCCTCACTTCACTGCCCCCCGCGCCCTGAGCACCCGCATCACCTCGTCCACCGGCAGCGCCTCGACGACGTACCCGTTCGCCCGCTCGGTCGTCGCGGTGAAGAGGGAGTTGTAGATCGCTTCCTCGGTGGCCTCGGCCACGCCCTGGAAGAGGTTCGACATCTCGTCGTTGCCGAGGTCCATGCCGGGGAGTCGCGCCGCCCCGCGCGTCCGGCGGACACCGGGGTGGGTCGAGAAGGCGATGACATAGTCGCCCGAGCCGTTGTCGCCGACCGATCCCGTGCGTCCGAGCCCGATGATGGCGCGCGAGGCGAGCCGCTCGAGGTTCCGGCTCGAGAGCGGCGCGTCGGTGGCGACGACGATCATGATCGAGCCCTTCTTGCCCTGGGCCGATCCTTCCCGGCTCACGCCCCGCCGGTTGAGCGCCCGTCCCACCGGGACGCCGAGGATGGTGAGGTCCCCGCCGAAGTTGGTCTGGACCAGGACGCCGACGGTCCAGGTGCTGTCCGCCGCCTGCACCCGCCGGGATGACGTACCGATTCCTCCCTTCCACCCGAATGCGATGGTGCCGGTCCCGGCGCCGACGCTGCCCTCCTGGACCGGTCCGCCGGTCGCGCCGGCCAGCGCGCCGTGCACATCCTCGGGTGTGACCAGGCGGCGGCGGATCACGTTGAGCACGTAACCGTCATTCGTCTCCCCCACCACCGGATTGATCGACCGGACATCCTCCATCCCCGGCTGGGCGAGGAGCTCGCTGACAAGCGCGTCGGCCACCTTCCAGACACAGAGGGTGCAGGTGAGGAGGATCGGGGTCTCGAGCTCGCCCAGCTCCCGCACCTGGGTGACGCCGAGCAGTTTGCCGAATCCGTTGCCGACGTGGATGACCGCGGGCACCCGATCCTGGAAGAGGTTCCCGCCGTGTGGCAGGATGGCGGTGACACCGGTGCGGACCGAGTCTCCGAGGCGGATGGTCGTCTGGCCCACCTTCACGCCTGCCACATCGGTGATGGCGTTGAGAGGGCCGGGGGCGAGGGTGCCGGGGATCACGCCCAGCGCCCGGGCACGAGGCCGGCCCGCGGCGGGCTGCTGGCCCGGGAGCGGGCTCGGCAGGATGGCGATGGCGAGGAGAATCGAAGCGGCACGCATCAATGGTGGTCCGGGGAGGTCGAGGGAGAAAGATAGGGTCACGGCCGCGTTACGCGTCGCAACCCTTTCAGGGTCTCAGGTGTCCTATGGATGCGGGCCGGAGGGGCTGAAGAAGAGCGGCATCGTTCGACCTCGAGTGTCCGTTTCTGGGACCGGGATTCCCGGAAGTGGCCGTGGGCCGGCCCGATTGCGACATCCAAGTTGTTCCGTGACAGCGACTAAGCGCGATGTTTCAGCGGCACGCTACGTGCCCATTCAGGTACTGTCTTCGACCGATTGCGCCATGACCGCGAGCCTCGTCCACAGCCCCGAGACCGAGACCCAGGAACTCGTCGAGTTCCAGGGGCAGGTCACGCTGCTGGCGGGAGACCGGTTCGAGGTGGACCGCGTGATCGCGCGCGGCGGCATGAGCGTGGTGCTCCTCGCGTTCGACCGGCTGGAAGGCACGCAGGTCGCCCTCAAGCTGCTGGACCCGCGCCAGGGCGCCTCGATCGAGAACCGCGAGCGGTTCCGGCGCGAGGCGATGATCTCGGCGCGGCTCGCCCATCCCCACATCGTTCCCTGTCACGACTTCCTCCACCGCGGCAATCTCGCGATGGCGGTGATGCGGTACATCCCGGGCCAGTCGCTGGGTGACCTGCTGCCGGAGGGCCGCCGGCTGCCGGTCGACGACGTGGTCCGGATCCTGATCGGCATCGCGGATGCCCTGGCGCATACCCACGCGGAAGGGGTGGTTCACCGCGACGTGAAGCCGGCCAACATCCTGCTCCACGCGGATGGAGGCTGGCCTTTCCTCACCGACTTCGGGATCGCCACGCTGCGGACCTCGGAGCACTCGCGGTCGGAAGTGTACAAGGGGTTCGGCACGCCGGCCTTCATGTCGCCCGAGCAGGCGCTGGGCCGCTGGGACGCCGACTTCCGGACCGACGTCTACTCGCTGGGGCTCGTGGCCTACCGGGCGCTCACCGGCCGGCTGCCGTTCACGGGTGACTCGGCGATCTCGCTCGCGGCGCAGCGCACCATCAGGAACGCCGCGCCGGTGCGTTCCATTGCCCCCGACGTGCCGCCGGTGCTGGCGGCGATCGTGGACCGCTGCCTCGCCCGCGACCCACGGAAGCGGTGGCGTTCATGCGCCGCGCTCCGCGACGCGCTCAGGCGGTTCCGCGCCAATCCTTCCGGCGCCGGCCCGATGTCGCTCTGGTTCCAGGGGCTCTTTGGCCGGGTGCAGACGGCGCCGTCGCTGCTGGGGCAGGCGGCGAGCTGGGGGTTCCTGGGACTCTGGCTCCGGCGCTGACGTGAGTGGGGCGGGGTCGAAGTGGGGGCGGTGAGGACTCCGCCCCCCATGGGGGAATATCGGCGGCGGATACAGGCAACGGGGTACCGATCCCACCCGGATCGGTACCCCGCAACGCATCCGTCCGCGGGCTCCGCGGTCGCCGTCGCCGCACCGGGTCGCCCGACGTCCGCTCCCACCCTCGTCGCTACCTCCCGCCGCTCAACGCCCGGACGAAACGCTCGGTGAACTCCACCCCCTCATAGAACGCCTTCACCCGGATCCGCTCGTCCTGCCCGTGCGCACGGATGTCATCCACATCCAGCGCCACTCCCGAGACGCCGTACACCGGGATCCCGGCATTCCGGAGGTAGAGCCCGTCGGTCGCCCCCGTCTCCATGCTCGGCACCACCGCGGCGCCGGGCCACATCGCCCGGGTAATTGCCTCGATCGGTTCCATCACCTCCGGCACCAGCGGCGACGCGGGGCTCGGGACGGCGGGCTGCTTGACCCGGACGAGGATGCCGCTGTCGGCGACGACCCGCCGGATCGTGGCTTCGACCGCTTCCGGCTTTTCATCCGGGAGCATCCGGCAGTTGACGGTGGCGCGGGCGAGCTGGGGCAGGGCGTTGTCGGCGTGGCCGCCGTTCACCCGGGTTGCCACACAGGTGGTGCGGAACAGGGCGTTGAAGTAGGGTGACTCGTTCGAGAGCCGGGCGATCGCCGGGGTGTTGCCGCCGGCGGCCAGCCGCATGTCCCGGGCGACATTGGGGGGATTGCTCGCGGCCGCCCGCTCGAAATAGCCCCGGGTGATCTCGTTGAGCCGCGCGGGGAACCGGAATCTCCCGAGGCGGACGAGCCCGGCGGAGAGCCGGTAGATCGCATTGTCAGCGGTGGGCAGGGAGCTGTGGCCGCCGGGATTGTGCACCTCGAGTTCGAAGTCGGTATAGACCTTCTCGCTCGCCTGGACATTCCGGGCGTAGACCACGCCGTTCCTCGAGAGCGGGTCGCCGCCGTCGCCGTTGATACAGTACGCGGCGTCGATGAGGTCCCGCCGGTTGTCGAGCAGCCACTGGACCCCGTTCCACGCGCCGGACTCCTCGCCCGCGGTGAGGGCCAGGATGATGTCCCGGTCCGGCACGACGCCGTCCCGCTTGAGCGAGAGCATGGTCGCGGTGAAGATCGCCGCCATGTCCTTGATGTCGCTGGTGCCCCGGCCGTAGAAGTAGCCGTCGCGCTCGGTCAGCGTGAACGGCTCCATCGTCCAGTCGCTCCGGAGCGCCTCGACGACGTCGAGGTGCGCGAGGAGGAGGATCGGGCGGCGGGCGCCGGTGCCGCGGAGCCGGGCGACGATGTTCTGGTGGAGCGAGTCGGGACCCACGATGGCGACGTCCCGCTCGGGGAAGCCGGCCGCGAGCAGCCGGCGCGCAACGGCCTGGGCCGCGGGTGTGGTGGCGCCATGCTCGGCGGTGGAGTTGATCCCGATCAGCTCGGCGAAGATGGCGCGGGCCTCCTGGTCGCGGGCGGAAGCCTGGGCGTGGAGCGGGGTGACGCCGAGCGTGGCGCCGGCGGCGAGGGCGGCGAGGGCGGCGAGGCCGCGAAGCAGGGGTCGCATGTCAGTATCCCGCCGCCATGCCGTCCTTGCGCGGATCGGAGGCGGCGACGTATCCCCGATCCAGGCGAATGATGAGCTGGGCCCCGCCGGAACTCCCGGGCGGAAGCTCCTCGACCTCGTGGCCCATGGCGCGGAGCGCGTCGCGCACCGCGTCGGGGATCGGCGCCTCGAGGCCGACCCGGCGGCCGGCGAAGTGCCGGAAGCGCGGCGCGTCGGCGGCGGCCTGGGGGTCCATGCCGAAGACCAGGAGGTTGAGCAGCAGCTGCACGTGACCCTGTGGCTGCATCGACCCGCCCATCACCCCGAAGCTCATCCACGGCTCCTCCCCCCGCGGCGTCGTGCGGGTAACGAAGCCTGGTATCAGGGTGTGGAACGGCCGCTTGCCGGGGGCGACGGTATTCGGGAGCCCGGCCTCCAGGGTGAAGCCCGCGCCGCGGTCGTGCAGGGCGAAGCCCGTCCCCGGCACGACGACGGTCGAGCCGAAGGCCTCGAACAGGCTGTTGATGAACGAGACCATGTTGCCCTGCGCGTCGGCGGCGGTGAGGTAGATGGTCTCGCTCCGGCTCGCGGCCTCGCCCGGCTCCTGCCGTTCCGCGGCGCGGGCCGGATCGATGCGGGCCCGGCGCTCGGCGATGAAGCGGTCGCTCAGGAGGTCGGCCACCGGTGTGGTCATCGCCGCGGGATCGCCGATGTAGCGGGCGAGGTCGGCGAAGGCCAGCTTCTTCGCCTCGATGAGCCGGTGGAGGTAGGGCGCGCTGTTGTGCCCCAGGCCGGCGAGGTCATCGTGCTCCAGCATGCGGAGCATCTCGAGCGCGGCGACGCCCTGGTTGTTGGGCGGCAGTTCCCAGACCCGATAGCCCTTGAAGGGCACGCTGATGGGCGCGACCCAGTCCACCGCCTGGCCCCGCAGGTCGTCGATCGTGAGGAAGCCGCCGAGCGCCCGCACCCGGTCGACGATCCGCTGGCCCAGCGGCCCGCCGTAGAGTACCGCCGGCCCGCCCTTCGCGATCTCGCGGAAGGTCCGCGCGAGGTCGGGGTTGCGGAACCACTCGCCCGCGCGCGGGGCGCGGGTGCCGTCGACCAGGAAGAGCGCCCGGGCGCCGTCATCCCGGCGGAGCCGCTCCACCTCCGCGGCCCACTGGCCGGCGATGATGGGGGAGACGGGAAAGCCTTCCTCCGCCAGCCGGATCGCCGGCGCGAGCGCCTGGGCGAGCGAGATGGTCCCGTACCGCTCCAGCAGCGCCGCCCAGCCGGAGAGCGCGCCCGGCACGGTGATCGGCTCCGGCCCGTCGATCGGGATCTCGGTGCGGCCGCGGGCGAGGAGCGCCTCGCGCGTCATGCCGGCCCCGGCCCGCCCGCTCGCGTTGAGCGCCACGAGCCGGTGGTCCTTCGCCGACCAGAGCAGGGCGAACATGTCGCCGCCGATGCCGGTCATGTGGGGCTCGACCAGGTTGAGCACCGCCGCCGCGGTGACGGCGGCATCGATCGCGTTGCCGCCGTGCTCGAGCACCGCGAGGCCCGCGGCGGTCGCCAGGGGCTGGCTCGTGGCGATCACGCCATGCGGCGCGTAGACCGCCGAACGGCCGGCGAGCGTACTGGGCCGAACAGGGGTCTGGGCGGCTGCGGCGGCGGTCGAGATGCAGAGCAGGAGCGGGAGGGCAGGCCGGAGGGGTTTCGCCATGGTCCACCATGGTACCGCCGCTGGCTCCGCGGAGCCAGCCCTGTCTGGCTGGATTGCCGCGCGCGCGTTACGATCTTGGCCTCCCATCCTTCCGCCGGAGCCGTATCATGACGCGCCTCTCGCCCGCCTTGCTCTCGCTCCTGCTGGTGCTCGCCTGCAAGCCCGCCCCGTCCGCCGAAGCGCCCAAGGCGCCCGCGACCCCGGCGGTCGACCCGGTCGCGGTCGTGGATGGGTACATGGCGGGATGGAATGCGCACGACGCGGTGAGGGCCGCGAGTGTCATGGCGGACGACGTGGTCTACTTCGACGCCACGGTCGGTGTCCCGCAGGTGAGCCGGGACTCCGCGCAGAAGAACGTCATCCAGGCCTTCATGACCGCCGCACCCGACCTCAGGTGGGTCCGGGACTCCACCCCGCCCATCGTCGGGGCGGAGGGCATCGCCTTCACCTGGACCTTCTCCGGTACCAACACCGGACCGATGCTGGACGGGACCAAGGCGACGGGAAAGCCGTTCACCTTCAAGGGTGCGACCCTGATCCGGCTCCGGGGCGACAAGATCGCCTACCAGGGCGACTACTACGACGCCTACGGCCTCCTCAAGCAGCTGGGACTGGCGCGGTAGGCCGCCGGTCCCCGGACGCCTTCACGCAGGCGAGCCCTTCCGGCGCTACTTTGCGGACGCGGCGCGGCGTGTCCCCGTCGCACGAGGATCACCAGGGAAGGAGTCCGGACCGATGAACGACGCCGATCGCGAAGCCATCATCACCATCGCGCTCCTCGCGGCCCTGTCCGACGGGCAGACCACTGCCCAGGAGAAGGCGCAGCTGGAGCGTACCCTCGCCGAGCTCGGGGCCGGCAGCGCGGAGCAGATCGCGGCCCGGGTGGCGATGGGTCAGCTCCGTCTGGCCGACGTGACCGGCCGCCTGTCGGACGACGAGGCCCGCCGGCTCGCCTACCAGACGGCGACGATCGTCTGCGGCTCCGACGGCCCGGTCAACGCCCAGGAGACGAACTTCCTGGCCGAGCTGCAGGCGGCGCTCGGACTCGAGACGCCGCCCGTGGCGGAGGTCCGTTCGGGGGAACCGCCGGGCGTGGCGGGTCTCGACGAGTGGATCCAGCAGCAGGCGGTCATCGCGGCGGCGCTGGAGCTGCTGCCGGAGAAGCTCGCCAACCTCGCCATCCTCCCGGTGCAGCTCCGCATGGTGTACCGCATCGGCCAGCAGCACGGGCAGGCGCTCGATGCCAACCAGGTGATGGATCTCGCCGGCGCGCTCGGCATCGGCGCGGCCGCCCAGGTGGTCGAGGGCACGGTCCGCAAGATCTTCGGCGGGCTCACCAAGGGAATCTTCGGCGGGATGGTCGGCGGAGCGGCCGGCCTCGCGGCCGGCGCCGCGGTGACGTTCGCGTCGACCTACGCGCTCGGACACGTCGCCCAGCAGTACTACGCCCAGGGCCGCAGCCTGAGCACCGCGGACCTCAAGCAGCTCTTCACCCGGTTCCAGGGAGAGGCGCAGGCTCTCTTCCCGAAGCTCCAGGACCAGGTCCAGTCGCAGGCGAAGACGCTCAACCTGCAGAACCTGATGAGCTCCCTCCGGAGCTAGGCCCTACTGCTTCTTCCGCGACGCCGTCACCACCGGCTTCTTCACCGGTGGTGACGCGGTGGCGGCGGGCGCCGGCGACCAGCTGGCGCTGAGCCTGGTCCCCGGCACCCGGACCGTGAGCGTCTGCGGCCGGCTCCCCGGCGCGGGTGTCCACTTCGTCGTCGCCTTCCCCGCCTTGTCCGTCGTCACCTTCGCCGTCGCGACTTTCCCGCCACTGGCGCTGAACGAGAGGGCCGTCTTCGCCACTGGATTGCCGTAGCCGTCGGTGACCTCCGCGGTCGCCACGACCGGGGTACCCGGCTTGCCGGTCTCGCCCTTGAGCACGAGTCGCGCGGCCGGACCCGCGGTCGCCGTGGCGTGGACCAGCGCCGCCGAATCGACGCCCGCCATGCGCACCTCGAGGGTCTGCGGCCCCGCGGTGTCGCCCAGCGTCCAGGGGATCAGGGCCCGCCCCTGGGTGTCGAACCTGACCACCGTGTCGGCGACGTGGCCGTGATGCGCCCGCACCGAGACGCTGCCTTCGAGCACCGCATTGCCCCCCGCATCGACCGCCGTCACCATCACCGGCTGGGCCAGCGCGCGGCCGGCGGTGCCGGTGAGGGCGCCGGCGCGGACGACGAGCGCACGGGCCGGTCCGGGGAGACCGGTGCCGCTCACGGTGAAGGCGGGGAGCGTCCGGGGATTGCCGACTTCCACCCGGACCCGCTGCGGCCCCGACTTCGGGCCGAGCGTCCACCGGGCCGTGACCTGGCCGAGGGAGTCGGTGCGCTCGGCCTGGGCGGCGATGCTGCCACGATCGAGCACGCTCAGCCTCACGGGCACGTCCGGCAGGGCGGCGCCGGTCGAATCGGTCACCCGGATCACCAGGGGCTCCTCGATGGTGTGTCCGACGTCGCCCACCGGCGGCGGTCCCGCCAGCTCGACGCGGGTATTGCCGGGCACCGGGTCCGCCTCGGCGGTGATGGTGACGGTGCTGTCGAGCGAGAGGACCCGGGCCTTGAGGCGCTGCGGGCCGGGCCGCGGGCCCAGCGTCCAGTTGGCTCGGAACCGGCCCGTCCTGTCGGTGGTGCCGCTGGCCGGATCGACCGTGCCGGTCTCGGCGGCGAGTGCCACGCCGGTGTTCGGCACCGGGAGCCCGCCGCGGGAGAGGACCAGCAGGACGATCGGCTCCGCCTGCGGGCGGCCCGCCGGTCCGCGTTGTCCGGCGCCGCTCAGGATGCCGAGGGTGGCCGGGGCGAGATCGACCTGCACGGCGACCGAGGTGTCGAGCCCGCCGACGCCACCGCGGAGCAGGACCCGCCCGGGACCGCGCGCGGTGACGAGACCGGCCGAATCGACCTGGGCGACGGCGGTGTCGGCGCTCTGCCAGCGGAGCCCGCGGCCGCGGACGGTGTGGCCCCGCGCGTCGAGGGCGTGGGCCCGGAGGCGCACGGTATCGCCCTCGAGCACCCGGACCGCGGTATCGGTGGTGAGGACCAGCCGCTCGGGCTTCTGGGTGACGAGGATGCGCGCCGTCGCGCGGAGATCGCGGAGCATGGCGGTGACCTGGGCGCTCCCCGGCCCGCGCGCCACGGCCGCGCCGGTGGTGTCGACGACGACCACATTCGTGTCGTCGCTCTTCCAGTCGACCAGGGCGCCCATCAGGACGGCGCCGCGCCGGTCAGTGACGGTGACCGAGAGGACCGCGGTGTCGCCGATGGCGAGAAGCGTATCGGCCCGCGGCGCCACGACGATGCGGCGTGCCGCGTGCGCGGCGATGCCAAGATCGACCGAGCCCAGCCAGGAGGTGAGGCCCAGGCTCTGGGCGTTCACCAGCAGGCCGGCGACGGCCGCGCAGGTGGTGATGAGCGCGGTGAACCATTTGCCGGCACTGCCCAGTACGCCGTTGGATGACGCTGCGGCCTTTTTCATGGGGCTCCACTCGACACGGACAGCGCCCACCCCTGGGCGGGGTGGGCCGGATGGCGCCTCTCGGCGATCACTCGGGAATGGCTGCTGTTTAAGGGGTCGGGCGGGGGGACCGCTGTGCGTCAGCGCACAGGAGGAAGTGTAGCGCCTGTCCCGCAGCGTCAACCGGCTGTGAGACAGGCGCTTACCCTGCTACCGGATGCCCGGTCCGGTGGACCGGGCGTTCCGCCTACTCGCCGAGTCGGACCTCGAGGTCGGCGTAGCTGGTCTTACCGCGATCACGGGCGCGGACCGCGATCACGTTGGTGCCGCCAGGGAGCACCGCGCTGGCGGGCACGGTAAACGTCCGGTCGGGCTGTTCGGCGCAGCCGTCGTGAATCTGGAACCCGTCGTAGAGCGTCGCGGCCCCGCCGCTCGGCGTGACATCGACCCCGTTCACGAACACCTGCATGTCATTGTCGACCGCCACCCGCACCGTGAGGCCGCCGGTCCAGCCGGTGGGGACGAGGAACGTCCGGCGGAGAAGGATCTCGGACACACCCGGTTGATAGTACGGGTCGGGGGGGATCGCGGTGATGTTCGCCGCGGCCGGCCAGGTGGTGCGCACCAGGTCGTCGAGCGGGCAGAGGTAGCGGTCGTCATGCCCGCTGCCGAAGGGAGCGCTCCCGACGCTCCATGCTCCATCGGCGAAGGTCGGCAACTCGAAGCCGGCCGGCGCCGGGTTCCCGTCGAGGAGGAGGTAGCGATAGCTCGCCGAGGACCACGCGATCGAGGGCTGGGTGGCGAGCTGGCTCGTGAAGACGAGGCCGTTCCCGTCGACGGTACTGCCCGGAATCGGGGTGACGGTCGCGGTCACCTGGGATGCGGCGCCGCTGGACGGGAGGGTCCAGCTCCCCAGCGTGGCGACGCCGTCGGCATTGGTGGTCGTCACCGCGCCGCCGATGCTCCCGCCGCCGCTCAGGGCGAAGGTAACGGTGAGGCCGGGCAGGGCCCGTCCCTGTGGCGTTTTCACCCGTACCGACGGCAGCAGGTCGGATGCGACCGCGGTGCCGGCGAGGCCCACGAACGAGGTCGGCGAGACCGCGCTCGAGAGGGTGAGCGGGTCCACCGCGCCGAAGGGGCTGAAGCTCTTGGCGCTGCCGCCGAGGCAGCAGGTGCCCAGGACACTCGCGTAGGCCTTCTGCGGCAGGAAGAGCTGCGCGGCGACCGGCTCGAGCGAGCGCCAGCCGCGGCTCACCAGCCGGAACCAGCTATTCGAGGGATCCTGCATGCTGAGCAGGTTGGTGCAGTCGAGGAACGGCGCCGGGACCCGCCGGAGCAGCTCGATCCCCGAGTCGACATTGTGACCGAGCACCAGGCGGCTGTAGTCCGGCGGCGCGAAGTCCTGCACCTGGCAGGCGCCGACGACCACCTCGGTGGAGAACGAATCGGCGGCGGACGAGGTGTACTGGTAGAAGGCCGGGTACTGGTCCAGCAGGGTGTTGAGCGGGCCCGGGAAATCGGGGAGCCGGGTGATGGTCACCAGCGTCGGCGTGGTCACCGCGCCCGGGGGAATCGTGACGCCGGCGAACTTCGTCCCGGTCACCACGGTGGTGGTATCGGTGGCGCTCGGCTGCACGATCTGGACGGCGCCGTCCGGGGAGAGCGAGGCGAGCGGGATGTTCGGGGCCGGGAGTCCCACGAGGCAGTAGAGCCCCGTGATCACCGAGACCACCTTCTGCTGGGTGGCCAGCGACTGGCCGCCCCGGAGCTCGCCCTTCTGGTACCGGTCGAGGATGTACTGCGTGAGCGAGTACATCAGGGCGCGGGCCAGCTCGGTCTTCCTCGCGAGCAGCGCGACTTCGATCCCGGTGTACTTGAGGTTCACGATCAGGATCTGGCCCGGCTGCGTGAAGAGCGCCGTCAGGTCGGTCCGGAGCTTGAGGGTACTGGGACAGCCCGCCGGGCCGAGGTTGATCTCCGCGGGGGGTGCTGCGGCGGGCGCCGGCGGGGCGGTGGGCGCTTCGCTATCGGAACAGGCGGTGACAAGCACCATGGCTGCGGCGGCAGCCAGCCAACGAGCACGCATGCGGGGCACTCCTCAGGGGTCGAGCTGGCCAGGCGACCGCGGGGCGCGGTCAGGGACGCATCGGGATGTGTACGGGAGAGGCCTGCCTTCCCTCATGCATCTTTGGTGCAGTTCGGGACCGGTGTGGTCGGGGAGGCCCGGAGGGAGCCCGCAACGCCTTTCCGTTCAACGGGTTGGAACGCGTGGGGCGGGAGGGGCGCGAGCTTGGACGACGCGGTCCGGCTGCGGCTCGGGGCCACCTCCTGTCGTCGCCGCTCCACACCCGGAACGTCAGGTGGCAGGCTTCTGTCCGATGAGCTGCCGGTATTCGGGGTCGGCCTGCAGGTCCCGGAACCACCAGCCGTTGTCATCCTGGAAGGCCTCGCGACGGCCGGGACTCGCGGCGAAATAGAGTTTGAGCTGACGGAGGGCTTCCTTCCGGTCGCCCAGCTGGAGCGCCGCGAAGGCCGCGACCAGCGAGATGTCGCCGTAGGGATCGAGCTGAGGATTGCCCTGCGCGCGCGCCAGCACCCGCCTCGCGCTGTCGGCCAGGCCGGCGCGGCCCAGCACGGCCGCGACCATCGTCCGGTAGTACAGGGAGTCGTACGCGCGTTCGGACTCCTGGGTGTGGCTCAGCAGGGTGTCGTTCTGGGCCCAGGCGGCGGAGGGGTCGGGCCGGGCCGGCTTCATCGTGAGGAGGAAGAGCCGGCAGCGGGTGATGCGGGTGTTCAGCGGGAACCGACGCGCGCCCTCGTCGCACCAGTGCTGGGCGTCGGCGTATTGCCCGAGGTCGTAGGTCGCGCTGAACAGCCGCTGGTAGATCTTGTCGGCATTGTCGAGGTAGGCGTCCGACTGGAGCGCGCTCCGGGCGGCGAGCGCTACGTCGACGGTACCGCTGGTCTGGTTGTACAGGTGCGAGAGCGTGGCCCAGGCGCCGGCCTGCGACGGATTCACCCGCGTGGCCTGCTCGAGGTCGTTCTTCGCGTCGTTGAGCAGGGCCCGCGCCTTCACATCGTCCCGTTCCAGCTGCAGCAGCCATCGCCAGTAGCGGAGGTTGCCGCGGACCTCGAGTCCGTCGGGGTTGTTCGGGTTGAGCGGATAGGCGCGGGCGATCTGGGCCAGCCCCGAATCGATCCACGCCGCGGCGGCCTGCGGGTCGTTCTGCCCGTAGATGTAGGCCCGCCGGTACGCCAGCTGTCCCCGCAGGATCAGCGGTTCCTGCCACTTGTCGTCGAGGCGGGCCGCCGCCTCGGCGAGCGAGTCGGCCTGGTGGAACCGGGCCGCGAACCCGGAATCGTCGTTGGCCCGGATCGCCTCCTCGCCCTTGCGGCGCCGGTCCCGGGCCTGCTGCACGAGGGACCAGGCCTCGACGTTCGAGGTCCCGGCCCGCTCGCGCCGCACCCGAACCTCCTCGCCCAGGCGTTCGCGGATCAGGGTGGCGGCCTCGGTGGCGAGCGAGTCCCGCACCGTGAGCAGGTCGGCGGCGGGGAGGTCGATACTCGCCCGGCTCGAGAGATCCGCGCCGCTGTTGCCGTCGACCAGGCGGAGCTGGAGGCGGAGCTTGTTGCCCACCGGCTCGACCGAGCCCTGCACCAGCGTGCCCGCCTCGAGCGCCCGGGCGACACTGTCGCGCGGCACCGCCGGGTCGCGCCAGGCCGCGACACCGTTCGGCGAGATCACCTTGAGCGCGGGGACCTGGCTCAGCGTGGTGATCAGCGCCTCGGTGAGACCGTCGGCGACGTACTGCAGGCGATGGTCGGGGCTGTCATCCCGGAAGTAGAGCACCGCGATCCGGTGGGGGTCGAGCCCCGATTCGCCGTTGCCCGCCGCCACCGGCCGGGGGCGGAAGATGACCCAGGCCAGCGCGCCGCCGATGACGAGGAGGGCGGCGATCCCGGCGATCGCACCGCCGACCAGCGAGCGCTTCCGGAGGGTGAGTGTGACCGCCCCGCTGGGCGAGTGCTGGGCCACCGAGCGGCGAGGCGTCATCGCGCGCGAGGCGCGGGAGACGGCGAACCGGTTGGCGGTCGCGCCCATCGGCGAGCCGAGCAGCTCGCTGAACTGCGCGGCGGTCTGGGGCCGGTCGGCGACCACCTTGCTGAGCGCCATCATGATCGCATCCTCGACCTGGTCCGGGACCGTGTCCCGGACCACCTGGATCCCCGGCACCGGGTCCATCGCGTGGCGCGCCATGATCTGGCGGGCGTTGCTGCCGGTGAACGGCGGATGACCGGTGAGCATCTCGTAGAGCACGCAGGCGAGGCTGTACAGGTCGGCGGTCGGGCCCACCTGTTCGCCCACCGCCTGCTCCGGGCTCATGTAGAGCGGGGTGCCCACCGCCATCCCGGTCTCGGTGAGCTTGGCCGAGCCGCTCCCGCCCGAGGCCGCGCGCGCGATCCCGAAGTCGGCCACCAGCGCGTGGCCCCCCGAGATCATGATGTTCTCCGGCTTGATGTCGCGGTGGACGATGCCCAGGCTGTGGGCGTAGCCCAGCGCATCCGCGACCTCAAGGGCGATGTGCACCGCGAAGTCGACCGGCAGCATGTGCTCCCGGTTGAGCTGGTCGCGGAGCGATTCGCCCACGATGAACGGCATGACGTAGTAGAGGAGGCCGTTGGCTTCCCCCGAGTCGAACAGGCCGAGAATGTTGGGGTGCTGGAGCCGGGCGGCGATGCGGATCTCGCGGTCGAACCGGTCGGGACCGATGGTCGCGGCGAGGTCCGGGTGCAGCACCTTGATCGCGACCTCGCGCTCGTGCTTGAGGTCGGTGGCGAGGTAGACGGTGGCCATGCCCCCGCGGCCCAGCTCGCGCTGGATGGTGTAGCGATCGGCGAGTGCCTGCTGCAGTCGGTCCTGGCTCTCGGACACGGGGCTCGGCGTTCGGGGGAGGAAAGGCCGGATCTACGGTGCGAGGGAGTGAATAATACGGGCCGACGGGGCGCGGGGTAAGCGGGATTTTCCTCGCGCGGATCCTCCTCTGGCGCCGGGCCGCCGAGCGGTACAGCCTTCAGCCGTGACCGACGCCGAAACGCCCCTCGCATTCCCGGTGGCCGGGACCACGGTTTCCGCCCTGCTGCTCAGGCCGGCCGGCGCCCGGGCCCTGCTGGTGCTGGGCCACGGCGCGGGGGCGGGGATGCGGCATCCCTTCATGGCGGCGGTGAGCCACCGCCTCGCCGACCGTGGCATTGCCACACTCCGGTACCAGTTTCCCTACATGGAGCGGAAGACGGGGCGGCCCGACACCCCCGCGGTGGCCACGGCCACGGTGCGCGCGGCCTGCGACCTGGCGGGCCGCACCGCGCCGGACCTGCCGCTCCTGGCCGGCGGGAAGTCGTTCGGCGGGAGGATGACCTCGACCGCCCAGTCGGAGGCGCCGCTCCCCGGTGTCCGGGGCCTGGTCTTCCTCGGTTTTCCCCTGCATCCGCCGAAGCGGCCCGCCACGGGCCGGGGCGATCACCTCGATCGAGTCGCTATCCCGATGCTCTTCCTGCAGGGCACCCGGGACGACCTGGCCGATCTCGACCTCATCCGGGGCGTGACCGGCCGGCTGGGCGCGCGGGCGACGCTCCACGCGGTGGAGGGCGCCAACCACTCCTTTGCCGTCCTCAAGCGCACCGGCCGCAGCGACGAGCAGGTCCTGGACGAGCTGGGCGATGCCACGGCGGCGTGGGCCGCCGGATTACCTTGAACCGTGTCCTCTCCTCCCGCCGAGCCCCTCGCCGGCGCCGCGCCGGCCTCCGGCCGCGACTCGGCGATCGTCCCCACCGCCCGCCAGCGTGACGCCATCGAGGCGCCGCTGGGCCCGGTGCTGGTGCTGGCCGGCCCGGGGGCGGGGAAGACCTTCTGCCTGATCTCCCGGATTCACCACCTGGTGCATGTCCGGGGGTTCGACCCCGCGCGGATCTGCGCGGTCACCTTCACCAACAAGGCGGCGGGAGAGATCGCGGGCCGGCTCCGCGATTCGCTCGGGGACCACGCGACCGTGGTCACCCGGTCCACCATCCACGCCCTCTGCGTCCAGCTGCTCCGCCGCTACGGCAGCGCGATCGGCATCCCGGAGGCGTTCGGGATCGCGGACGAGGAGTACCAGCTGCAGGCGCTCCGGCGCGCCGGGTTCCGCAAGGACCAGAGCTGGCCCCTCCGGCAGTTCAGCCGCCACCGGATCCAGGGCCTCGAGCTGGAGGACCGGCTCGGCCGGATCTACGAGCGCTACCGGGACATCCTCTCGGCCCGCGGGCTCCTCGACTTCGACGATCTCGTGCTCCACACCGAGCAGCTGCTCCGGACCCGCGAGGACCTGGCCGCGGAGATCGCGGCCCGGTGGGAGTACATCCTGGTCGACGAGTTCCAGGATCTCAACCGGCCGCAGTACGCCATCCTGCGGCGTCTCGCCGAGGGACACCGGAACATCTTCGCGGTGGGGGACGACGAACAGGCGATCTACGCCTGGGCCGGCGCCGATCTGCAGGTGATCCAGGACTTCGTCAACAACTTCGATATCCGCACGAAGGAGATCGTGCTCGAGGAGAACCGGCGCTGCTCGCGGCAGATCTTCGAGACCGCCCGCCGCCTGGTGGACTACAACCCGAGGCTCTGGCACAAGGAGCTCCGGGCGACTCGCGAAGGGGCCTTCCCCGTCCGGGTCGAGCGGTTCGACGACGAGTTCGCCGAGGCCCGCTGGATCATCGAGGACATGCGGGCCGACCGCCGGCGCGAGCGGCGGCCGTGGGGCGAGTATGCGCTGCTGTATCGGCGGCACGAGATCGGCGACACCCTCGAGGCGGCGCTGCTGCATGCCGGGATTCCCTGCCAGCTCGCCCAGGGGCGGGCGCTGGGCGACGACCCGGTGGTGCAGTACGTCCTCGCGGCCCTGCGCATCATCGCGACGCCGGGCGACCCGATCCTCGCCGAGCAGTTCGCGAAGGTGGTGCTGCCGCGGACGCTCTACCTGGCGCTTCGGGCGGACGCCGACCGTGAGGGGATGGAACTGCTCGACTGGCTCCGCCGCGTGGCCCGTCTCGCGCCGAAGACCGACGAAGATGCGAAGAAGGTCCGCCGCTGTCTCTACGCCCTCGCCAACCTCCCCGCGATGGCGGACCGCCACCTCACCCTGGCGAGCCTGGTCGAGGAGCTGCTCTCCCAGCGGGTGGGCGAATACCAGACCAGGCTCGAGGAATTCGCCGACGAGCTCAGCGACCCCGGCGGCGATGCCGGGATCATCGATCTCGGCACGGCGCTGCTCGCCTCGAAGCATGGGCGGCGGACCGTCTGGCTCCCGCGCCTGGGCGGGGCCGAGATCGGGATGGCGGGGATGCTCCGGAACTCGGGCGTCACCACGGTCGAGTATCTCGATGCCGGCGCCGCGCCCCGTCCCGACGACCTGGTGCTCGGCCGGGACGCTCCGGCGCGGCCCCTCGCGGTCTTCAAGGCGTTGCAGTGGGCCCAGACCCGGCACCAGCGGCCGACCTTCGCCGATTTCGTCGCCGTGGACATCGAGACCAACGAGTTGGAGCTCGAGACCGCGGAGGCGGTGGAACTGGCGGCGGTGCGGGTGCGCGGTGGCCGCATGGGGGAGGAGTTCCACGAGCTGATCCGGCCCGAGCGGCCGATGTCCGCCGGCTCGCGTGAGGTCCACGGCATCACGGATGCGGACCTCGCCGGGAAGCCGGGCTTCGCGGAGGTCTGGACCCGGTTCCGCCAGTGGGCGGGGAACGACGTCCTGGTGGCCCACAACGGCCACGGCTTCGACTTCCCGATCCTCGAGCGGCTCGCGAGCGGCCATCCCGCGGGGAGCAGGATGGCGGTGTACGACACGCTCCCGCTCGCGCGGGCGCTCCATCCCGGGAGCCGGAAGCTCACCGATCTCGCCCGCACCTTCGGCATCGATAGCGGCCAGGCGCACCGCGCGCTCGACGATGCCCGGACGCTGGCGCAGGTCTTTCCGCGGCTCGAGGGGGAGAAGCTGGCCCGGGCGCGGAAGACCGCCTGTGTCGCGATCCTCGATCATCTCGCCATCGCCCTCGCCCTCTCCGATCCTTCTTCGCTCGGCGCGGAGGAGCGGCTGTTCCTCGACATCGGCAAGGTCTTCGCGCTGGGCCGCTACAGTCAGTGTCTCGGCTTCTACGACGCCGAGCGGAGTGTCCCCGGTGCGGCGAACGCCCCCGACCTGGAGCAACTGGTCGAACGGCTCGGCGGGCGGAAGCTTCTCGCGAAGCTGCGCCGCGAGAAGAGCGCGGAGGACCGGTATCCCGTCGCGATGGCGCGGCTCCGCCGGGTGATCGAGACGGTAGAGCCGGGGGTGCTCCGGGAACAGCTGGCCACTTTCCTCGAACGGGTGGCGCTCTCGCAGTCACGCGGCGGGCCGGAGGTCGAGCGGAACCGGGTGAACCTGCTCACCCTCCACTCGACCAAGGGGCTCGAGTTCTCGCGGGTATATGTGGTCGGTGTCGAGGATGCGCAGCTTCCCGGTGGGGCGCCGGGGAAGGAGCCCTCCAGGGCCGAGCTGGAAGAGGGACGGCGCCTGCTCTACGTGGGGATGACGCGGGCCAAGGAGCGGCTGGTGCTCACGCGCGCCGCCGAACGGAAAGGGCTGCCAGGCGGGGGGGAGCGGTATCTCCGGGAGATGGGGCTGGGGGAGGAGTGACGGAGAAGGGGGGCGTGAGGCCGCCCCCCGTGGTGGCTCACCCTACCGGTGCTGCACCGAGAGCGCGTAGACCGACGCCCGAAGCACCGGCAACGGATCGTCGCTCAACTGGATCCCGTCGGTCAGGATGATCGGGCTGAACGCCAGCTTCCGCTGCAGGGCCTCGTTGTCCGGGGCCACCGCGGTGAGCGACAGGGTCCCGATCTCCACCTTCTTCCGGTCGTCCGGCCAGACGAGGGAACCGTCCTTCGTCTGGTCGCCGGGGTTGGCAAGCTGTACGTAGAGCTTGTACTGCACCGGCCCCTTTGCCAGCCGCTGCTTGAGTCCGTCGAAGAGGTAATTCTCTCCCACCTTCGCCGCCGCCGCCGAGTCGAGGTTCCGGATCCCTTCCACCGGCAGGATGAAGTACCGGCCCGCCCGCCGGGTGCCGGCGCTGTCCACGAACACGAAGGCGTTGTTGCCGTAGAACCCGAGGTTGGCGAACCCTGCCGGGAGCGCGGCCTGATCGGCGATGAACTTCGCGGTCAGCGGGTGGCTCCCGAGGAACTTCTCGATCGGCGTGGGATGGGCGCTCTGCGGCGTGGTGCTGGTGATGGCCGTGAAGAGGGCCAGAAAATCCTCGCCGGTCCCCACGATGAATCCATTGTGGGAAATGGCCACGATGTCGGTCACCCCGCCCTTCGGCAGCTGGAACCGGATCGCCATGCCCCGTGGCGTGGCCCGGGGGGTGTTGTCGGGAATGTTCGGGATCCCGGTGCCGTCGGACAGGCGTACCGTCACCGGCACCGTGCTCCGAAAATGGGCGGCGCGGCTGACGCTCGGGGCCGTGGCGGTGGGCGTGAAGGTCCCGGTGACGACCAGGCCCTTGGCGTGGGCGAACCGATAGCCCTGGTGGATGCCGCCGTTCGCCTTGACCATCAGGTCGGCGATCTGTTCGGGGAGGCTCTTGGCCTGCTGCTGGGCCGAGAGGGCGGCGGGGATCAGGAGGAGGGCAGCGGTGCTGCCAAGGGTATGGAGTCGCATAGGCTGCGAGATAACGGCCCCAAGCCCGATTAACAAGGTCGCCTTTTGGGAGTTGCCCTCCCGTTACACCCCCTGTGCCGCCTGGAGGAAGCCGTCCACGGCGGCGGGGCCGGCTTCGTCGCCGTCGTGCTTGAAGTAGACGAAAGTCTCTTCCCACGGCTGGTCCCGGATCCATGCGGCGCGTTCGGCGAGCGCGGCCCCGTCGTAGGCGGCGCGGTGGAGCCGCACGTAGCCCCAGGTCGCGGTGGGAATGACCGGGGTGTCGAGATCATCCTGCTCCGAAATGCACATGGCGACATCGTGGGCCTTGAGGGCGGCGTACACCGCGTCGTCCCACCACGACGCGTGCCGGAACTCGATCGTCGTCTGCCAGCGCCGGGGCAGAGTGGCGAGGAAGGCCTCGAGCCGGGGGAGGTCCTTCTTGAGGTTGGGCGGGAGCTGGAAGAGCGAGGGCCCGCGCCGTTCGCCCAGCGCGGTGCAGATCCGGGTGAAGTACTCGACGTCGCTCCCCACATCCACGAGCCGGGCCTTGTGCGTGATCCGCTGCGAGGCCTTGATGGCGAAGCGGAAGCTGGGCGGGACCGCCTCGGCCCACTCCAGCATCGTCTTCTCCTTCGGCATCCGGTAGAAGGTGTTGTTCACCTCCACGGTGGGGAACCGGGAGGCGTAGTAGCCGAGCATCTGGTCGTCGGGCAGGCCCTTGGGGTAGAAGGAGCCCTTCCATTCCTTGAAGGACCAGCCGGAGGTGCCAGCCAGGATTCTCATCGGGTGCCGGTCTCACTGAAGATGTTCCGCGTTCCTCGTTCCGCGTTCCTCGTTCGCTGACCAGTCCGCCAACCCCAAATTCCGCCGGGGCCTCAGCAACCCGGAACGCGGAACGGGGAACGCGGAACTATCTGTTGTCCACCAGCGCCTTGTACCTCGCCAGGTGCCGGATCGCCGCCTGCTTCTTCCCGCTCCGCTCGTAGAGGCGGGAGAGGTTGTAGTGCGCGTCGGCGAAGTCGGGGTCCGCGGCAATGGCCTTCTGGTACGCCGCGATCGCCTCGCGCCGTCGCCCGAGGGCCTCGAGGGCCGAGCCGAGGTTGAAGGCCGCGGTGGCGTGGCGGGCATCGGTCTCGAGCGCGGCGCGATACTGCTCGACGGCCGCCTGGGTGGCCCCCTCTTCCTGCAGCAGCCGCCCCAGGTTCACGTGCGCGTCGGCATGGGCCGGGTTGAGCTCGAGGGCGCGGCGATAGGCGTCGCGCGCTTCGTTGGGCGCGGTGGCCTCGAGCTCGGTGCCCAGGTCGAACCAGTCATCGGCCGAGCGGGCGTGGTCCGCCTTCCGGGCCGACTCGACGCCCCGGCGCGCGAAGGGGGCGGCGCTCTTCGCGAGATCCGCCACCGCGAAGTCGAAGACGATCTGCCCCGACTCCGGGCTCCAGGCCGCGCCGCCCTCGTTCACCACGATCTCGTCTCCCGCGACACCCACCCGCACCTCGCTCAGCGAGCGGCCGCGGGGCAACTCGCCCCGGAGCTTGCGGAGCACACTCCGGATGCGGGCCGGTGGCAGGTTGGCCCGGGTGAGGCCCTTCGCCGTGCGGAGGAGGATCAGATCCTGGAAGGAAAAACGGTAGCGGTTGCCGGGACCGCGGTCGGGTGAGAGATAGCCGGCGCGCCCGTGGACCTGCACCTCGCGCACGGTCATGCCGAGGATATCGGCGACGTCGCGCGAGGTGTAGGTCTTCACGTCACGCCCGGGCCCGCTTCTTCGCCGGCTTCTCGGCCTTCTCGTCCTCGGCGGCGGGGGCGCGGCGCGCGGGTCTTCCCTTGCCCCCATCCTCGGCGGCGTCGCCGTCGCCCTTCCCGCCCTTCGCGAGACTCGCCTTGAGCGCCTCCATCAGGTCGATGATCTTGCCGCCGGTCTCCTGCTCCGGTTCGGCGGTGATCTCCTGGCCTTCCACCTTCTGCTGGATCGCGGCGAGCACCCGGCCCCGGACCTGGTCGCTGTACTTCTCGGGGTGGAACTCGTTGGTGGAGGTCTGCTCGATCAGCTGTTTCGCGAGCGCGAGCTCGGTCGGCTTCACATCGCCCTCGCCCAGCGGGACCTCCGTGGAGGGGCGGAGCTCGTCGTTGTAGTGCAGCTGCTCCAGCACCAGGACGCCATCCTTGGGGCGGATCAGCACCAGGTGCTGCTGGCCCCGCGCGGCGTACTGGCCGAGCGCGGCGCGGCCGGTTTCCTTGAGCGCCTCGCCCAGCAGGCGGTAGGCCCGGTCGCCTCCCTTGTCCGGCCCGAGGTAGTAGACTTTGTCGAGATAGATGCGGTCGACCTCGGCGAGGGGCACGAACTCGCCGATGTCGATCGAGTTGGTGGCCTTCTCGTCCAGGGCCTTGATCTCCTCGGGCGAGAACAGCACATACTGCCCCTTGGCGAACTCGTACCCCTTGGCCACGTCGTCCTTCTCGACGACGACCTCGTCCTTGGGGCAGATGTACTGCTGCTTAAGCCGGGTGCCACAGCTCTTGTGCACCATATTGAAGGAGATGCTCGCGGCCGATTCCGCGCTCGAATAGAGCTTGACGGGAACCGAGACCAGGCCGAACGAGATCGTGGCGGAGGCGATGGGACGGGCGGGCATAAAACGCCTGGCTGAAATGAAGTGGAAAGGTATGCTATGACCCGCGGCGGAGCATGGCAAGGCACCGGTGAGTACTGATCCCCTGAGCGCCTATCGGGCCAAGCGGTCGGCCGACCGGACCCCGGAGCCGGCCGGCGTGCTCGCCCCGGTGGGGACGGGCGGCCTCTTCGTGGTCCACAAGCACGCCGCCCGGCGGCTCCACTGGGACCTCCGGCTGGAGCTGGATGGCGTGCTCCGCTCCTGGGCCGTCCCCCGGGGGCCGTCGTTCGACCAGAAGGACAAGCGGCTCGCGGTGATGGTGGAAGACCACCCGATGGAGTACGCCAACTTCGAGGGGCTGATCCCGGAGGGGAACTACGGCGCCGGCGCGGTCATCGTCTGGGACCGGGGGGAGTGGATCCCGATCGAGGACCCGCACGACGGCCTCCGCAAGGGCAAGCTCCTCTTCGAGCTCAGGGGCTACAAGCTCCGCGGGCGCTGGACCCTGGTGAAGATCAAGAAGGAAGAGAAGGAGTGGCTTCTCATCAAGGAGAAGGACGCCTGGCTCCGGAAAGAGCACGGTGAGGACATCCCCCAGGAGTCGGTGCTCTCGGGGCTCACCGTCGAGGACCTCAAGGCGGGCCATACTCCCGCGGGACTGATTCGGGCCGAGGTCGAGAAGCTCGGGGCCCTGCAGAAACGGCTCGACATCACGAAGGTCGAGCCGCAGCTGGCCGAGCCGAGGGACGAGGCCTTCGACCGCGAGGGATGGATCTTCGAGCTCAAGCTCGACGGGTACCGGATCCTCGGCGCCAGGACGGCGGACCGGCCCAGACTCCTGAGCCGGAACGGCACCGACTACACCGGCACCTTCCCCGAGGTTGCCCGCGCGGTGCAGGCGTTACCCGTCGCCAATGCCATCGTCGATGGGGAAGTGGTGGTGCTCGACGCGACCGGGAAGCCGTCGTTCGCGCTGCTGCAGCAGCGGGCCCGCCTCTCCCGTCAGCTCGACATCGCCCGCGCGGCGGTGGAGCTTCCCGCCACCTACTTCGTCTTCGACCTTCTCGGCTTCGAGGATTTCGACCTGCGACCGCTGCCGCTGGTGGAACGGACGCGACTCCTCCGCCGCCTGCTCCCGCCGCTCGGCGCGCTCCGTTTCCTCGATCACTTCGAGACCCGCGGCAAGCAGCTCATGGCCCAGGTACGGGAGATGGGCCTCGAGGGCGTGATCGGGAAGAAGGGGGACGGCCCCTACCGCGCGGGGCGTGGCCCCAGCTGGGTCAAGGTCCGCGCCGAGAAGACCGGCGACTTCGCGGTGGTGGGATTTACTCCGCCCAGGGGATCGCGGGGCGGGTTCGGCGCGCTCCACCTCGCCGACTGGGTCGGGGGACGGCTGGTCTACGCGGGACGCGCGGGCAGCGGCTTCACCGACCGGATGCTCAAGGAGCTCCTGCCGCGGCTCGAGGAGCGGGCGCGCGACACGCCGCCCTGCGAGGCCCCGGTCGGTTTCGAGCTCGAAGCGGCTGTGGCAGGAACGGAACTGGGGGAGACGACCCCGCCGAAGAAGGGAAAGCGGGTCAAGACGGTGAAGCAGGCCAGGCGGCCGCCAGCGAAGAAGGCGCAGGACTGGGTGGCGCAGCTCCCGGACCTCAAGGGAACCACCTGGGTCGAACCCGAGCTGGTGGCCGAGGTGCGGTTCACCGAGTGGACTCCCGACGGTGTCCTCCGGCATCCGGTGTTCGCCCGGTTCCGGGACGACAAGGCAGTGAAGGACGTGATCCGGCAGGAGGGGCCCGGCGTCGATGGCGCCGAGCCGTACGTCTCGCGGGCGGCGGCGCGCCCAGCCACCCCCGCGGAACCGGTCCAGCCGAAGCCGGCGTCCGCCGACCCGCCCACGGTCGCGCTCAGCAACCTCAAGAAGGTCTACTGGCCCGAGGACGGCTACACCAAGGGCGACCTGATCGAGTACTACCGGAGCATCGCGCCCCGGCTGCTGCCCTACATGATCGACCGGCCCCTGGTGCTCACCCGCTATCCCGATGGGATTCACGGGAAGTCCTTCTACCAGAAGGATGCGCCAAGCTTCTCGCCGGAGTGGATCCGCACCGTCGGGATCTGGAGCGAGGACACCCAGCGCGAGATCCGTTTCTTCGTGGTGGAGAGCGTCGAGGCGCTGGTCTATATCGCGAACATGGGGTCCATCCCGCTGCACCTCTGGGCCAGCCGGGTCGCCACGCTGGAACGGCCCGACTGGTGCGTCATCGACCTCGACCCCAAGGAGGCGCCGTTCAGCGACGTGATCACGGTGGCACAGGTGCTCCACGAGATCTGCGAGGACATCGGGCTCCCCAACTTCGTGAAGACCACGGGCAAGACCGGACTCCATATCCTGCTGCCGCTGGGCCGGCAGTGCACCTATGAGCAGTCGCGCGTGCTGGGTGAGTTGCTCGCCCGGCTGGTCATCCGGCGCCTGCCGAAGATCACGACCATCACCCGCCAGGTGGAGCGCCGGGGGGTCAAGGTCTATCTCGACTACCTCCAGAACCGATTCGGCCAGACCATCGTGGCGCCGTACAGCGTCCGCCCCCTTCCCGGCGCGACCGTGAGCATGCCCCTCCTCTGGGACGAGGTGAATGAAACCCTCGACCCGAAGAACTACACCATCCGGAATGCCCTCGAGCGTCTCGATCGCCTCGGCGACGATCCCTGCCTCCCGGTGATCGAGATGGTGGTGGACCTGGGGAAGGTGCTCGAGAAGCTGGCGGGGAAGTAGTCAGGCCGAGAAGGGAGGAGTGGCTCGCCCGAGCCTCCTTCTCCCTTCTCCCTTCTCTCTGCTTCACCCCTCACAGCCCCGCGACCGGCGTCGGGATGTCTCCCGTCGCGACCTGGGAACGCAGCCTCGCCTTCGCCGGCCCCGGCACCTCGGTGAGCCTCCCGCTGTGGACGTCGTAGATGAACCCCCGCACGGGGATGTCGTCCGGGATGAGCGGGGAGCTGAGCAGGAAGGTCACGTCGTCCCGGACGCTCTGCTCCAGGTCCGTGAAGGGGAGGAAGTCGATGTGTGAGGCATCGGCGTGCAGGTCGTGCCTGACCCGCTCCCGGAGCACCTGGTTGGTGAAGGTCAGCATCCCGCAGTCGGTGTGGTGAATCACCGCCACCTCCCGGGTGCCGAGCAGCTGCTGTGAGATGACCAGGGAGCGGAGCGCCTCCTGGGCCCGCCCGCCCGCATTCCGGATCACGTGCGCGTCGCCGAAGTCGAGTCCGAGAATCTCGGCGGGGAGGATCCGCGCATCCATGCAGGTGACCACCGCGACCTTCCGCTTCGGTGGCATGGGCAGTCCACCCTTCCTGAATCCCTTCACGAACGCGCGATTGGCGTCCACCAGCTCGTCCACGACCGACATGGGAACCTCCGGTAACAGGAAAAGAAAAAGGCCCCGGCGAGGGCCGGGGCCACGGCGACAAGTGACGATCGATGATCGGACCTATGTGCGCGTGCCTGCCCTCCCGGTTGGGGACCGGTAACAACAGGTGCAGGCGCAGGCACGGTGCGTCATGGCTCCACGATAGGGAGAAGAGCGAATGCCGTCAATACCGGTCCCGTTTCTCAGGTGAACAGCCACCGGACCACGTACACCGCGAAGATCATCGCCGAGATGTCGGCGATCAGCCCCGCCGGCACGGCGTGCCGGGTCTTCCGGATGTTGACCGCCCCGAAGTAGACCGCGATCACGTAGAAAGTCGTTTCAGTCGATCCGAACATCGTCGCCGCGATCTTGACGATGATCGAGTCGGCGCCGTACCGGTTGATCAGGTCGAGCATGATGCCGGCCGAGCCCGAGCCGGTGAGGGGCCGGGTGATCACCATCGGCAGGATCTCCGGCGGCCACCCCAGCGGCTCCAGGATGGGACGGAGGGCGTTGACGAAGAGGTCCATCGCCCCCGAGGCGCGGAACATTCCTACCGCGATCAGAATGGCGACGAGGTAGGGGATGATGTTCACGGCGACCTGGAAGCCTTCCTTCGCGCCGGTCACGAACTCCTCGTAGACCGGCACCCGCTTGTACAAGCCGTACAGCGGGAAGCCGATGATGATCGACGGGATGACGAAGACGGCCAGGATGTCGAGAGCGGATCTGAGTGCGTCCATGGGGGAGTTCCGGGTTTCGGGTTCCGAGTTCCGAGTTGTCTGTGGAGGCTGGCCGGCCGGGGTCACCCACCGGAACCACTCGGAACCTGGAACTCGGAACCCGGAACCCTCATCGGATCACTCTCCCGGTATCGCCGCATCCGCCCGAGCAGCCTGGCCGCGACGATCGCCACCGCGAGCGACAGCCCGGTGCAGATCAGGATCGAGAAGAAGAGCTGGTTGATCTGGAGTCCCATGATCGCCACCAGCAGCACCGGGGGGACCACCTGCACACTGGCGGTGTTGATGGCGAGGAGCATCACCATCGAGTTGGTGGCTGTGTCCTTCACCGGGTTGAGCTTCTGCAGCTCTTCCATCGCCTTGATGCCCATCGGGGTCGCGGCATTCCCGAGGCCGAGGACGTTGGCCGAGAGATTCAGCACGATCATTCCCATCGCGGGGTGGCCCCTGGGGATCTCGGGGAAGAGCGGGCGGAGCACCGGCTCGGCGATCCGCACGATGACCGAGATGAGCCCCGACTTCTCGGCGATGTGGAGCATGCCGAGCCAGAGGGCGATCACGCCGACGAGGCCGAGGGCCAGGGTCACCGCGGTCTTGGCGGTGTCGATCGCCGCCTTGCTGATGGCGGTCAGCTTCACGAACCGGACCGGCGGCAGCAGGACGGTGCCCTGGGCGGTGGAATCGCCGGGCGTGAAGGCGAGGCGCCCCCGCAGATCGTTGTCCCGCTCCGAGGTCATGCTCCGCAGCGTGGCGAGCGGCTCCGGCAGGTTCACGTCCTTCGCGAAATGGAGCTCGGCGCCCTCCCGGCTCTGGACCACCTCCCCGATGTAGCTGGCGGCCGGCACGACCGTCTGGCCGTAGAAGCTGGAGAGGCCGGCGCTGTCGAGCCGCACCGTGACCGGCAGCCGCCGGGCCGAGGCGTCGTAGCCCGCGGGAAAGGCGAGCGAGACGGGGAGGGGCTTGCCGTTCCGGTAGGTATCCTGCCGGAGATCGCCGATGTCGGCCACCAGCGCGAATCCGAGGCTCAGGATGATGAGCCCGGCCCAGATGTAGTTGAGCATGGGATTCCAGGGAAGGCGGTGAGACGAGTATAACCCGTCGCGCGGAGAGGGTCATCTTCCGCCGGGCCCGGTTCGTCTGCAAGTTCCACTCGAGCCCGGTCCCGTCCCTCATTTCACGTTGCACCCCCTGATGCGCCTCCGCTCCCTCCCGCTGGTCGTTGCCCTCCTCGCCGGTTGCTTCGTGATCCGTCGGGTACAGGTGGACGAGGTGCGCGCCCCGGTCCGGGATTCGGTCCAGGTGAATACCCCGGTGAAGGCGCACATGCTCGACGGGTCCACCGTGCTCTACAGCAACGGCGTCGTGGTGCGGCAGGACCGCCTGGTCGGGGCGGGGCAGCGCTACGGGCTCCGGGCGCAGTTCGTCGAGGTGGTGCAGTCGGTGCCGGTGGACAGCGTGGTCGGCATGGAGACCTACCGCTCGCGCACCGACCCGATCGCGAGTATCGGGCTCTCGTTCGTCGCGACCACGGTCGGCGCGGCGGCGGTCACCGCGACCGCCGCGGCCATCTTCGGGTCCTGCCCGACCTTTTACAGCGACAGCGCCGGCACCGACCGCCTCGAGGCGGAAGGCTTCAGCTACAGCATCGCGCCGCTCTTCGAGGCCCGCGATGTCGACCGGCTCCGCGCCGGCCCCCGCGACGGCGCCCTCCGGCTCGAGGTCCGGAACGAGGCCCTCGAGACCCACCAGATCAATCAGCTTGAGCTGCTCGAGGTCTCCCACCGGACGGACGAGCTCGTCGTCCCCGACGGCGACGGGCGTCCCCTCGCGCTGGCCGGCCTGGCGGCACCGGCCGGTGCCAGGGACCGGGCGGGCCGCTCCGTCGCCCCGCTCCTCACCCGTGCCGATGGACGCGTCTTCGCGAGCGACACCGCGGCCCTGGCCCGGGCCAGCGAGCAGGACTTCGGCGACTACATCGATCTCGTCTTTCCCCCCGTTGCCACGGACGATTCGCTCGCGCTGGTCTTCCGGCTCCGCAACAGCCTGCTCAACACCGTGCTCCTGTATGACGTGATGCTGGGTTCGCGCGCGGCGCGGGCGCTCGACTGGCAGGGCCGCGATCTCAGCAGGGTGGGCCCGGCCCTCGAGCTGGGGACCTGGTATGCCTCCCGCATGGGACTCCGGGTGCTGGTCCCGGCGGGTGACGGATTCCGCGACGTCGGCCGGGTGCGGGACACCGGCCCCATCGCCTGGAAGGATGTCGGCGTAGTGATACCGGGAAGGGGCGCCGACTCCGTACGGGTCCGGCTGGCCTTCCCGCTCGACAACTGGCGAATCGACCGTGTGGCGGTGGGCACGGTTCGCCGGCCCGCGTCCCGGGCGCTCCCGCTCGCGGCCGTGCTGGGCGGCGACGGGAAGCCCGACCCGGCGGCGCTTGCCTCGATGCGGAGCGCCGACCGGACGTACCTCGAGACCCGGCCCGGCCAGCACTTCACGGCGGTCTGGGCGACCGGCGGGGCGCCGGGTGGCGACACGCTTCGCACCTACCTGCTCGCCGCGCAGGGCTATTACACCGAGTGGGTGCGTGGCAGCTGGCTTGCCGCCGCGCGCGACACCTCGGCATTCCGCGCGACCGACGCCTCGCTGGTCGAGGCGATGCGGCAGTGGCGGCGGGCGCAGGATTCGCTCGAGACGCGGTTCTACGCCAGCCGGATTCCGGTGCGATGAACCGGACCCTCACGGCCTTCGGGCTGCTGCTGCTCCTCGGCT
>DASZPT010000070.1:0-5085 GCA_035549935.1 Gemmatimonadales bacterium | reverse complement strand
GACGAGTAGACCAGGCCATTCCAGTAGTACGCACCCCACGAGCCGCCGATGGTGCCGCTCATCCGCCGGCCTCCCTGGTTGGCGGCGGAGTCGGAGGGCGGCGCGGCGTCGATCGGCCCGCGATCGAAGTAGGCCAGCTCCTTCGGGTGATCGGGGTCGGTGAAGTCCACCACGCTGATGCCCCCCTGGTACCACCCCTGCACCATGATGTCGCGTCCCGGCACCGGCACCAGGCCGCCGTTGTGCGACACGCAATTCTCCTGGGCCGACTGCGCCGTCGGGATCTTGAAGTAGGCGTGCTGGGTGAACTTGCGCTTCGCATCGATGGTCAGCGTGGTATTCCCGCCCATCTCCATCATGGACGTGGCCTGACACATCGGGCCGGTGCCGCCGCCCCACTCATCGGTGAACACCACCTGCCGGGCGTCGTTGCTGAAGACCGCCGTATGCCAGAGCGAGAAATTGGTATCGGAGATGGCGTCGAGCCGCACCGGCTTGAGCGGATTCGAGATGTCCACCAGCAGCCCATAGCTGGCACAGGCGCCGGCCAGCAGGTGCATCGCCGGGTAGGCGGTGACGTCGTGACAGTTCCTCGGCCCGGTCGGCGGCGGAGGTGCCGGCGCCGGTGCTGCGGCGGCCGAATCGGCGGGGCGGCGCGCCGGTCGAGCCGGCCGGCTGGCCGCGCGAGGCGCGGGATCGAGTCCGGTGAAGAGCCGGGCACCGGTCACCACGGCCGCCTGCTCCGGATGCGCCAGCGGCACCTTGATCACATCGAGCCGGTAGAGCGAGTTCGACTCGTCGGCCGGATCGGTCCCTTCCTTGCACCCGGCGAGCTCGGAGTCGGGCCGGGCGCCCTGGTTGCCCGAGACGTAGATGTAGATGACACCCTTGTCCTTCGGGTCGGGGACGATGGTGTGGGTATGCGAGCCCTTGCAGGTCTGCACGTTCTTGACGAGCCGCGGCTGGGCGGGATTCGACACGTCGTAGATGCGCACGCCGGCCATGTGATCCTTCGGGTCCTGCACCCCACCCTTGCCGCAATCGTTCCGGTTCCCCCGCCCCTCGGCGGAGAGGAACAGCAGATTCCCGTAGATCGAGGGATCCCCCTGCGAGGTGATGCAGGAGACGGCCGCCACCGTCACCGGCCTGGTCGGATCGCTCACGTCCCAGATGGTGAACCCGGCGAAGTTCCCCTGGTAGACGTACCGGTCGCGGAAGGCCAGGTCGGAGTTGATGAATGTCAGACCCCGCGCGGTATCGAACGCCGCCGGCTTCGGTGAGAAGGACACCAGCCGCATGTGCAGGGCGGCGACCCCGGCGTCGAGCCGTCCCGGCTTGAGGCCGGACCGGGGGTCGGTGGTGCTGGGATAGGTCTGGGCCAGGAGCGGGGGTGCGACGAGCAGCAGGGCAGCGAGTGCGAGGGTCGAGCGGGCGAGGCTCATCGGCATCGGCTCCGGGTGATGTGGAAGGAACTTTGTGGGTCAGGGGTCAGGGGTCGGGGGTCGGGGGTCGGGACTTGCCTGCCGAGACTCGTCTCCCGACTCCCGACTCCCGACTCCCGACTACTCGGTCGGCAGTTGCGCGAGCATCCGCTGCAGCGCGCCGATTTCGGCCGTCTGGACGGCGACCACGTCATTGGCAAACACGTTTACGTCCACCTCCTGCCCGGCGTTGGACGTGGCGAAGAGGTCCCGCACCATCTGCAAGGCGCCCTCGTGGTGCTGGATCATGAACCTCAGGTAGGCCCGGTCGAACGCGGTGCCGGTGCCGGCGTTCAGGGAATCGAGCTGGGCGGCGGTCAGCATCCCCGGCATCGTCATCGTGCGCCAGGCGGCGGTATCGGGAACGAACTGGCCCCGCTGGGACAGCCAGTCCTGCATGATCCGGATCTCGGCCACCTGCGACTGGTCGATCTTCACCGCGAGCTTCTGAAGCCGGGGGTCGGCCTGGTGGCCCTTGGCCAGCCGGGACATGTAGATCGCCTGGCCGTGGTGGGCGATCATCCCCTGCATGAACTCCACGTCCGCCCTGGTGTAGCCGGCGCCCGCGGGGATGACGATGGGGTGGTGGCCCCCCATCGCGCTCATGTCATGCTGCGCGCAGGCGTCAGCAGGACGGGTGAGGATCAGCGCCAGGGTGGCCAGGGCGGTGGCTGAGAGCCGGGCGGAGACAAGGTGTGCGGTGCGGGAATACGGAGAAAGCATGAGCTGGAAGGTAATCATGCTCCGTTCCGCGCGGCTCGAGCAGCGATCACTGGGAGTCCCGGAGCGCCACGACCGGCGAGATGCTCGTCGCACGGAGGGCCGGGACCAGGGCGCAGAGCGCTCCCGCGCCGAGCACCCCGGCGAGCACACCGAGGAGCGGCGGGACATCCGTGGCCGACAGCGTCTGCTGGACGAGGCGTTGCATGAGCAGGACCGCCGGCAGCGCGGCGACCGCCCCAACGGCCACGCCGAGCGCGACCGGCCGAAGCCCCATCCACACCGCCCCCTGCACCAGGGCGCGCGGATTCGCGCCGAGCGCGGCCCGGAGACCGATCTCCCGGGTCCGCTTCAGGACGTTGAACAGCGTGAGCGCGTAGATGCCGCCGGCCACGAGGATCAGCGCCGCCAGTCCGAGCAGGGCGACGACCAGCGCCCGGAATCTCGGCGCGGCCACGGACTCGTAGGCCAGGTCCGTCACCAGGGCGATGCGCGTGATCGCCTGGGTGGGATCGACGCGCCAGATGGCCTCCTTGACGGCGCGTTCCGACGGGGAGGCGTCGGACGCGAGCCGGGCAAGCAGCGTCATGAACACGGTGGGCTGATTGTCCTGGCGATAGGGCACGTAGATCGTCGGCCCGAGGTCTTCCGCCACGCCGGCGTCCTTGACGTCGCCGACCACCCCCACGACCTCCATCCAGGGCGCTCCCTGAATCGCGGTGCGCCGCACTCGCGCCCCGATCACGTGATCGGGCGGCAGGTACTGGCGCGCGAACGACGCGCTGACGAGCACCACCGGCGGGCTCTCCTCCCGATCGGTGAGCTCCAGCCCTCGGCCCGAGAGGAGGCGGATGCCCATCACGTCGAGCGCTCCGGGCATGACGTGCCGCATGTTGGCGATGAGCCCGGCGCCCGTCGCCTCCGGCGCCCCCTCGACGGCGAGCGCGGCCTTGGCGCTGAAGCCGGGGGCGAACGTCACCTGCGAGGCGGACGCGGCGGTGACGCCCGGCATCTGCTGCACCGCGTCGATCAGGTGCTGGAGATAGTCGCTCCGCCGCTCCGGCGTCCCGTACCGTGGGGGGATCGAGAACGCGACCGTGAGGAGCCGGGCGGGTTGGAAGCCGCGCTCGGTGTGCATCATCGACCGCAGGGTCTTGCCGAGCAGCGTGGCGGCGAAGAGCAGCATCAGCGCGATGGCGACCTGCGAGGCGAGCAGCAGGTCGCGCAGCCGCCGCTCGCGGGGGCCACCGATGCCCCGGGATTCCGCCGTGGCCAGCGACCGGACCGACGTGCGCGATTCGCTGATGGCCACCGGAAGGAACGCGAGGAGCGAGGCGAGGAGCGCGACGAGGAATGCCGCGAGAGTCAGGCGCGCATCGGCGGCCAGCGGACCGTACCCCTGGAAGAACCCGGGGTTCGCCGACTGGAGCAGGGTGAGGGTCACCCGCGCCAGCGCGAGGCCGAGTGCCCCGGAGACCGCCGCCAGGATGGCGCCCTCGCCCAGCCGCCGGGCCGCGATCGAGCGGGGGCTGGCGCCGAAGGCGAGGCGGGTCATCGTCCCCTGGCGCCGGGCGAGCGCGTCGCTCAGCGCCAGGCTCGCCACGTTGGCGATGGCGAGCAGGAGCAGCAGCACCACGGCGGCGAGCGTCACCGACAGGGAACCGCGATCGCCGCCGAACAGGATCTCCCGGATCGGCGTGACCTTCAGGTGGACGCCGCGCGCCGATGGCATGAGATCGCCGACCTGGCCGTTCATGCGATCGAGATCGGAGACGGCCACGGCGGGCGTGACCCCGCTCCGCACCCGGCCCACGGCCATGATGCCGCGCCAGGTGTTCTGCATCTGGGAGGCGTCGAGGGGGAGCGGCGTGTAGACGTCCGCCGGGATGAGGAGCGGCGCGAACCCCCGGGGCATCACGCCGATGATCGTGCGCGGAATGCCGTCGACGTTCAGGGCCCGGCCGATGACATCGGGATCGGCGCTGAGGCGGGTCTGCCAGAAGGCATAGCTGACGAGCGCGACCGTGTTGTCGCTCGTTTCGTCGGCGGACGAGAACGATCGGCCCATGATCGGGGTCCCGCCGAGGAGGGCGAAGAGACCGGCCGACACCTGCAGGCCGTCCGCGGGCTCCGGCTCGGCGCCGACGACGACGGTGTAGCTCTTCCCGATGGCCCCTTCGATGGCGGTGAAGGTGCGATTGTTCTGCCGCTCCAGCACGATGTGGGCGGCCGTCAATCCCGCCGGAGTCTCCCCGCCGTTCGGGCCCGGCTGCAGCGACGAGATCCACCAGAGGCTCTGCTCGTCGGGGTACGGCAGGGGGCGCAGGTACGCGACATCCACCAGCGAGAAGATGGCCGACACGGCGCCGACGCCCAGGCTGAGCAGCAGGACGGAGAGCGCGGAGTAGGCGGGACGGCGGAGCAACGATCGCAGTGCGACGCGCAACATAGGCCCTGGACGTGACGAGGGAGCGGCGGTGCGGCCCCTGAAGCTAGCGCGGCGGTACCACCCGGTCTTGTATGGCTCTGCGGCCGAGGAATCGACCGCGGAAGGAAGGTCGCCCGGCGGGTGGCCCGATTCCGCCACTCCCCCACCGCGACTGAAGACCCGGATGTCGCATTCCGGCCCCCATTTGCGCTTCTCAGGGTGAGGATACCAGGGGCCCCGGGCCCGTTCACCACCAATCAGGACGGTTCAGATGAGCGCTACCAGAGAGTTGGCCAACAACGGCGTGAATGTCGGGGCTCTGCTGGGAGCCCGGGACGCGCTGTCCAAGACTCCCGAGGCCGCCCAGTTCACCTGGCGGGCGCAGAACGAGTGGGTGCGGGGCACTCATAGCCGCTCCACCGTCGAGGGCTTCTTCGGCCTCGGCCAGGAGCAGAA